>NZ_CP092417.1:1865714-2170000 GCF_023716865.1 Endozoicomonas sp. SCSIO W0465 | reverse complement strand
TGATCATTTGGATAACGGTTTTTAAAGTGTAGATAGAGTCCGCTGCTCAGAAGAAGATTACCAAGACCAACCAGGTACCGGAACAAATCCAGCCTCAGATAGCCGGCCAGTGTGCCTTCGGTACCGATGACCAGTGCACCGGTAAAATAGCTGGAAGCAGCAGCGATGATCAGCCACTTGGGACCTGACTCCACCGATGAGCGGAATAGCAGATATAACGCGAAAAGCAGCAATACAGCCATTTGCAGGTCACGGTAAATGATGTCCACCCCAAACCATCGACAGACTTCGTAAACAATGCACACGCCCAATATCAGCCTGCCCCAGGCAGCCCGACTCCAGCTGCTGACGGTAACGCCAAGACAGGTAGCAATGCCTGTCAGTGGCGGGGCAAGAAACATGGCGGCATTCACCAGCATATCGTGGGGGCCTGACCATGCACTGGAGATACCATAACGCACGCTGCCAGTAATGGATGCCAGTGCCATTAGCAGGAATCCAAACAGGGCTGCAGTGGCAGAAATGCGATGCACTTCAGCAAAAACCTTTTGCTGTGCCATCAGGAAAACAGCAAAAAGGCAGGCAAAAGCCAGCACTGCATCGGAAATGGCCAGAGAACTCATAGTTTGCAAAACGGTGTAACCATTGAATTATTTTCTATCTGGAAATAAGTAGCCAGAAATATTCGATTCCATATGGCCAGCTACTTAACAGACGAGGCAGGATAGTAATACCTCGTTCTCTATCTGCTGAATCAGTTCAGTCGGGCAAATGCTTTCTCTGCCGCCTTCAAGGTGGCATCCAGTTCTGCCTGGCCGTGGGCAATGGATATGAATCCGGCCTCAAATGCTGAGGGTGCCAAGTATACGCCATTATCCAGCATGCCATGGAAGAATTTGCCGTAACGCTCGGTATTACACGACATTACTTTGGTAAAGCTGTCTATGCTGTTGCCGGCACTATGCTGACCTGTGAAAAATAGACCAAACATGCCGCCTGCCTGGGATGTGGTGAAAGGAATACCAGCGACTTCTGCTTTTTCCCTGAGACCTGTCAAAAGTGCAGCAGTTTTCTCCGTCAGGGTTTCATGAAAGCCATGGGTGGAGAGATTTTCCAGTGTGGCCAGACCGGCAGCCATAGCCAGAGGGTTACCAGAAAGTGTTCCGGCCTGGTACACAGGCCCCAGCGGTGCCAGGTGCTCCATAATGTCCCTTCGACCGCCAAAAGCACCCACTGGCAGGCCACCACCAATAATTTTTCCCAGCGTTGTGAGATCGGGTTTTACGCCGTAATAGGCCTGGGCACCACCCAGGGCAACACGGAAACCCGTCATAACTTCATCGAATATAAGAACAGTGTCGTATTCATCACACAGCTTACGCAATCCTTCCAGAAAGCCCGGGACTGGTGGAATGCAGTTCATGTTGCCAGCCACCGGTTCAATGATGATGCAGGCAATGTCATGGCCTACCTGCCTGAAGGTTTCTTCAACCTCTGCAAGGTTGTTGTAGGTCAGGGTAATGGTTTTTTCGGCCAGTGCAGCGGGTACGCCCGGTGAATTGGGCACACCCAGCGTCAGTGCACCAGAACCAGCTTTTACCAGCAGGGAGTCGGAGTGGCCGTGGTAGCAACCTTCAAACTTGACGATTCGATCACGGCCAGTAAAACCGCGAGCCAGACGAATAGCACTCATGGTCGCTTCAGTACCGGAGTTGACCATGCGCAGAAGCTCCATGGAAGGAACCATCTCCCGCACCCTCTTGGCCAGCCGGGTTTCCAGCTCGGTTGGTGCACCAAAGCTCAGCCCGGCCAGTGCCTGATCACGTACCGCAGCGATGACATCCGGGTGATTGTGACCCAGGATCATAGGACCCCAGGAGCCGATGTAGTCAATATATTCCCTGCCATCCACATCATAGAGATGCGCACCACGGGCTTTCTTAAAAAAGATGGGCTTACCGCCAACGCCTTTAAAGGCTCTGACCGGTGAGTTTACCCCCCCGGGGATGACCGTCAGGGCATCTTCAAATAGTTCTTCAGAACGAGACATGGTGGCAATTCCTTACTATACGCTGTGCAGCCTAAACTCGATGTTGTAGCAGCTATTCTTTATTTGGCGATTGCGGGAGATTAAACAGCTTTACGCTGAGTATCGTTAAACAAAGTAATAAAACTCTGGGACCGGTCCCGGATATTCTGCGCCGCAAACAGATTATTAACAACGGCAACCATATCAGCACCGGCAGAAATGACCTCAGCGGCATTTTCCAGCGTGATACCCCCAATGGCAACGATGGGCAGTTCGAACATTTGTCGGGCTTCTGTAAGAATGGAGAGCTCAGCATTTTTTGCATCGGGCTTGGTTCGGGAAGGGAAGAAATTACCAAAAGCAATATAGTTGGCACCCTGCTCAACGGCTGCTTTTGCTTTTTCCAGAGAGTTCTCGCAGCTGATACCGATCATAGCGTAATCACCCAACCGCTCCCTGGCATAGGCAAGACTTTCATCCTGTTGGCCAAGGTGAACCCCGTCTGCCTCTACATCAAGAGCTAACTCAATGTCATCATTGATGATCAGCAAGGCCTGGTATTGATGGCAGAGAACCTTCAATGCTCCGGCCTGTCGCAGTCTTTTACCGGAATCAAGGCTTTTATCGCGGTATTGAAGAACTTTCATTCCACCCATCAGGGCCTGTTCTACTGTCTCAATCAGTATTCTGTCATCGGGCTGCAGTTGACTATCAGTAACACCGTACAGGCCGTGAAATCTATGCATGGTCCATACCCAATTGCTAAATAACCGGCAGAGTATACCAGTTTGCTGCCCTTGTCTTTAAGGGCGTTCATTATTAGTCATGAGGTCAGCATTTTATCCGGTTCAGTTTAAGGTGTTCTAACAAAGGTCTGGCTTTCCGGATAACGCATCAGAATCGATAGCAACGCACTTATTGGCTGATGAGTTTTCTTCGCTGGTTTTGGGATCGGCTTCACCCACTGAACAGAGAATGCCTGCAACCGTATTGCCGACGACGTTGGTGACAGTGCAGCCAGCATCAGTAATCCGGTCAGTCGCAAGAATAATCGCCATGGATTCAACCGGAAGCCCCATGGTGTGAAGCAGGACACCGGTAGAGACAGCCGCTCCGCCGGGTATACCGCCCGTAGCGACGGCCAGAAGAAAGGTGGTAAATCCCATGGTGCCCATTTCCAGCAGGGTCAGGTCAACATGCCAGGCATTGGCCACAAACAGGGCTGCAACGCTCATGTAAATAGCAGAACCAGACATATTAATGGTTGCTCCCAAAGGAACCGTGAAGCCGGCGATATGCTCCGGAACCTTGAACTTTTCGATCAGTGTCTGGTAAGTAATGGGGATTGAAGCGTTGGAGCTGGCGGTAGAGAGGGCAAAAATTACTTGTTCACGGGTGTTGCGGATAAACACCATCGGAGAGCGTTTAATGACCAACCCTATCAGTACCGGATAAATGACAAACAGCCAGAGGCTCATTATCAACAGACAGGTCACCACATAGGAAAGCACACTTAAAATGCTACTGCCGTTCAGTGTAGCGGCCAGTTTGGCGGTCAGAAAGAAAACGCCATAGGGCGCCAAACTCATGACCATGCCAATCAGTTTCATCATGACGCTGTTAGCCAGGGAAATAGCGTTGCTGACACTGTGAGTTTCGTGATTTTCCAGCTTCTTGATGGCAACACCGGTAATAATCGCCATAAAGAGAATTTGCAGAATATTGCCTTCTACCACCGCCTGAAAAGGGTTTACTGGCACTACATTGATAATCATATTCAGTAGCGATGGGAGTTCAGACTGGCCAGAGCGAACCAGTTGATCCACATGGCCAAGATTGGCTCCAGTGCCCGGAGCAATAATCAATGTGATAACAATGGCTGACAGAAGGGCAAAGAAAGTGTTGCCCAGATAGATGCCAAAGGTCTTGGCACCCAGTCGACCCACCTGAGTAATGTCATTAAGGCTGCACACAGCGTGGACAATGGAGACAAAAACCAGGGGGACAACCAGCATTTTTATCATTGCCACGAACATCACACCAACGGCGTGAAAGAGGCCTCTGACCAGGTATTCCTGAATCATACCTTCTGTGGAGGCAGTCAACTGGATTATGATGCCAGTGACCACTCCCAATATCAGGGCAATCAGTATCTGAGGGGCTAGATTTTTCTGCATCGTACATTCTCCACTCAAAATAACAGTGAAACGGCTCTGCTGACTAATGCCCCCAATACTTATTTGGAACGTTTTTTCAGTAACAAGTTCCCATCAAAGATTAAAATTTGATGTTTTTTTTGGGTAAATCCTCATTTTAGATGAAATTTGTCGAGTTTCTTAACGGTGTTCCCACGGCAGGTTTTTGCTGAGATTCGAAGGGTTGACCTCCATTCTGAGTCATTATATGCCATAGCTTGAAAGCGTTGTAACTGCTCATGCGGTGGAAAAAATCATCCGTGAAACTGGTGCGATACCTGCCACCAGGGTCATTTGGGGTTGTTGTTGAACAAATTGTTGAACAAATTTGTTGAACGCAATTGTTGAACGCAATTATTGAACAAAACAGGGCAGGCCAGCTGACTGTCCTTTTCCCTGATTACCAGATTTCAGGTTTATTCATCGCCTCGACACATTGTGGTTTACCATCGATTGGCTCAATCTCCCTACTGAGCAGCGACTGCCCTAACCAGCCTTCCGGGTGGGACAAAGGTAGTGGTGCCTTGATCACGGTTTCGCTAACCGGCGCAAACCCTGTACGGCAATAATAGTTGGGATCACCGTAAGTTAGCACCAACACAACACCATGATCTTTTAATGTGTTCAGACCAAAGTTAATTAATGCCTGACCAGTGCCTTTTCCCTGATAATCGGTGCTGACGGCCACTGGAGACAACAGAAAGGCATTGATACCACTGGCAAAGGTTAGCCGGGAAAAGATAATGCAACCTGCAACCCGTTCCCCATGGTTCCGATCAATGTCCCGGGCAACAAACACAAACAGGTCATGGTTGTCCGTTGTAGTCAGTAGCTCATAGGCAAGATTGCTGACCATGGCTCCTTCTGCTTCACTTTCCGAGTCAGTAAAGGTCTTGGTAAAAAGCTGTCTGATCTCGTCAATTTCGTCTGGGTTGTAAACTGAAAACTCCACGTTTCTACGCCTCCTGAAAAATCACATTGCATCTGGCTGTTTCCGGACAGGTGGCACGATAAACCATGAAGCAATAGCCAGGTCAAGTGACGTTTCGAAAAAAACAGTTCAGATGAGTACGAGAGAACTGGCAATGGTCAGCATGGTCAGGCCCACAACAAATTCCAGTACTTGCCAGGATTTCGGGTTTTCAAACAGCGGACTTAGCAGTCGGGCACCATAGCCCAGGCTGAAAAAGAACGTGAAAGAGGCAGTGATGGCCCCCAGCAAAAACTCCAGCTGCTGCCCTTCATACTGGGTTGAGATGGAACCCAGAAGCACGACAGTATCCAAATACACATGCGGGTTCAGCCAGGTAAAAGCCAGGCAGAGGGCTATGGTCTTCCATTTGGATTGTGGAATACTGGCATTTTCATCAAGGGCATGGGTTTCGGTGAAAGCAGAGCGGAAACTCAACAGGGCATAGCCAAAAAGAAAAGCCGCTCCCCCGTAGCGGGCAAATACCTCAATTTCCGGGAACTGTTCAACCACCACGCCAAAGCCAGCAACGCCCAGAGAAATCAGCAGCGCATCGGAAAATGCACAGAGCAGACAGACCAGAAACACACAATGCTTCCTGATTCCCTGTTTTAATATAAAGGCATTTTGAGAACCAATGGCCAGGATTAATGACAAGCTGAGAGAGAAACCGGAAAGATATGCAGACAACGTAACGACCTTGAGTTAGTAGAGTAAGTAGCTAACCATATGAAATCATATATTTCTGACTCCTTGTGCCGGCACTCTGCTTCGTTACAACTCCGGTCACATAGCTACGGCTATGCTTCCTCCGTTGCGCCTCACATAGTACCAGCCGGCTAAGTTACCGTTAATGGTTGGAAGCACCAATGTTCAGTAATTCTGCTGATCAACCGGCCAACAGTTAATTTTTTTGCTGCCGTCAGTTCTCGCCTCCAGGCCAGATAATGGGGAAGGTAACGAGTTGCAACCCCTTGGAATACGCCGCCAATCCAGCGTTTTAAATGACTGTGATAAGAATTTACAGTCTGGATGTGGTAGATGCCTTCAACAACATGTTGACCTGCTGATGTCACCAGCTCCTTGAAGACAAATCCAAGCTTGTCAGCAAGTTTTTCGTGAGCGAGGTGTGCATCCGCACAGACCGTGGCCTGTATCGATATGCGGCCATTTAAATGCCTGCACAATTCATTAGCACTTTCGTTTTCTAATACACCGTCAACGGTATTTCGATTACGGTCCCGAGCCACCATTACCGGGACTTTTCGGGCTTTGTTGGGATCATTACCCCGCTTTCGGGTTGGCCGTGGAAGGCCTTCTCTTTGCCCTTTGAAGGATTCACGGAAAAATGTTTCATCAAGCTCAGTAATGCCACAAAGCTCTTCTGCTTGATCATTATTAATCACTTCAAGAAAGCGGTGACGCCAGCGGAACGCAGTTTTCAAGTCAATGGCATTCTCAGCAGCAGCTGGTCGCAAGACCATAGAGTGAGTCATACCTGCGAGGTACTTGTTCCATTTTTCAGGGTGCCTGAGCCTTGCCAAAGGCGTTCCACTAAAGGCGTTAAACGTTGAGTCGCAAGTCTTGCAGTGGTAGCGCTGTCGGCCATTTCGTATGCCCCAGCGACCAACGCTATGGCTTTTGCATTTGGGGCACCTGGGGTTTTCGGCAAATTGGGCAAGTATGCTCTTTTCTACGTCAGGTGTTGCATTATCGTTATTGGGTATAGATTCACTGTAAACAGGTTCAGAGTCAGTGGTTTCTACTACCTCGGTAACCTCTATTTGAGTACTAAGGAGCGAGTTGTTAAGAATGTCTCGCTGTTCACTGGTTAATGTTGAAATGGAATCAATAAAATTCTGGAAGAGTTCAGATTGCATATCACTCCCCTACAACGTAGATTTTATGGGAGTTTAGCTGATTCAACCATTAACGGTAACTTAGCCGTACCAGCCCAAGAAGCCAGAAATATTCGATTCCATATGGCCAGCTACTTATTGATTAAATCAGCGGTAACTGTTCAGCACCCCCACATAAATCTGGAATTTTCTGATTTTTATACCATCCTCTTAAGCACCATTTTTCCACAATATTCGCCAGCATGATTCCAGAACTACCCGCAACTATGTCGGCTGAGATTCTCTTGAAAGAGAATGCAGAGCTGCGGATGAGAGTTGCCTGTCTGGAAGAGCGATGTCGAGAATTGGAAGAAAAGGTTGGCAAGAACAGTCAAAACAGCAGCAAGCCGCCATCGTCTGATGGTTATCAAAAACCTTGTAAAAACAGTAATTCTCCAGATCATTCTGACGACCTTTCCGCAGATAAAGGTACCGATCCATCGGATGAAAAACCCAATCCTAAAAGTCTGAGACAGTCTTCTGGTAATAAAGCCGGTGGAAAGAAAGGGCATCAGGGCACTTGTCTTAAACAGGTCGATATCCCTGACTATATTGAGTACCTTCCGGTTAAAGAATGCAATAAATGTCAGGCGTCTCTTCTTGATAGTGAGCCGGTCAAATATATTGAACGACAGGTGTTTGAACCAGGGAGACCGGGTGAATTTGAAGTAACGGCCCATAGAGCTGAAGTAAAAATCTGCACTTGTGGTTGTCGGAATCAGGCTGAATTCCCGGAAGGTGTTACCGCTGCCGCACAATATGGCTCAGCCACACAGGCTATGGCCGTCTATCTTAACCAATACCATTTCCTGCCTTTTAAGCGCGTGTCAGAGTATTTTAATACTCTCTATAAAATGAGTGTAAGTGCAGGCACTGTCGCCAATTTTGTGGCCAGAACCTATGAAAATCTGGCTTCTACTGAAGAGGTTATTCGTGACGCCTTGCGGGAATCGTCTGTTGCCGGAGCCGATGAAACGGGTATGCGGGCCGAGGGCTCTTTGCACTGGCTACACGTTATGCGGGATGAACAATGGACGCTCTACTACTTGTCTGAAAAGCGAGGTCGTGAGGCCATGGACACGATGGGCATACTGCTAACATTTGCAGGCGTTCTGGTTCATGATCATTGGAAATCCTATTTTGCATATGCGGCAACTCACGTACTTTGCAATGCCCATCACCTGAGGGAGCTTTTGGGTGTTGTTGATAGGGACAGCAATCAACTGGCGTTGCGATTGATGAAGCTACTGAGGCTTTCCTGGCATTACTGCAAGGGCTTTAAGACCATAGGTATGCTACAGATGCCAAGTGTTGTCTGTGAACGAATCGAGAAGATTTATGACCGGTTGCTTCAGCGGGCTCTAATGAAAGAAGTCGTCTATATGGAGAAGCAACGAGAGGAGCTTAAGCGCAAGAAAGTCAAGAATACTAAAGCTTACAATCTCTTCAAACGACTCACTGAGTTCAAGGCTGAGACACTGCGCTTCATGTCAGATTTTACCATTCCCTTCGATAACAATGGCAGTGAGCGGGATGTTCGAATGGCCAAGTTAAAGCAGAAAATCTCAGGCTGCTTCAGGAGTGCAGACGGTGGTTCTATGTTTGCACGGATTCGCAGCTATTTGTCGTCTGCCAGAAAACAGGGAATGGACATATATCAATCACTTCATAGAGCTGTTCGGAATTACTGTAATATGCCTTTGCTCAGTGCTGAATAGTTACAATCAGCGAATGTATTTCCACCGGGAAGCATAACAGACAAAAAGCGGATGGCTGAAATGTCAGGCTGTGACTATTCTTGAGCCTTTCCCGATGGGATGGGTAGTGATGCGATTTCAACATAAAGTAGTGATAGTCAGTGGTGGCACTTCGGGGATTGGTTTGGCAACAGGTCAAAGGCTTTCCGGGGAAGGAGCCAGAGTGTATAACCTCGATATCGTTGACTCGGAAGCCGTAGGTTCCAGGTTTATTCACTGTGATGTGTCCAGTTTTGACCAGGTTCAGAATGCTGTCCAAAGTATCACTGCCGCTGAAGGGAAAATCGATGCTCTCTTTGCCAATGCCGGTATTCATAAGGTTGGAACGATTGAAGACACGACGGTTGAAGAGATGCAGAGAGTCATCGGTGTTAATTGTTTCGGTATTTTCTACCTCTTAAAAACAGTGCTTCCCGTGATGAGAAAACAGCAATGTGGATCAGTTCTGCTCATGGGGTCTGACCAATCGTTTGTTGGCAAAGGTAGCAGTGCGGTCTATGGCATGAGTAAAGGCGCCGTTGCTCAGCTGGCAAAAAGCACAGCTATTGATTACGCACCCTTTAACATCCGGGTGAACTGTATCTGCCCGGGAACCTGTGAAACCGGTATTCTGAAAAATGCGGTTGGCGAATTAAACCAGCTGAGTGGTGTCAGTGAGACAGAAACGCTTAACCGGTTGAAAACGGCCCAACCAATGAAACGAATTGCCAAACCCGCCGAAATTGCCAGTCTGGCCTGTTACCTGTTGTCTTCTGAAAACAGCTTTATGACCGGTGCGCTGGTGCCGGTTGATGGCGGCTATACCTGTCAGTAGGGTCTTTTGATCGGGCACTGACCCGATCAGGTATCCCGGTAGAAAACGTGAACTGCATTGCCTCCTGATCCCTTGCTACAGCGGGTGGATATAATAAGATAAAAGGAATGGGGTGAATCGTTATCCAATGGATAAACAGGAGCAAACTTGATTGTTAACTTACTCGATAAACTACTGTTTGGCGGCTTAATGTTGATCGCAATGCAGGTTCCTGTGGTGTCTGACCACTATGTGCAATACCTGAGTGGCTACTACGAAGCGACAAGACACCAGGTTGAAGGTTTCCGCAACACGGCAGCCAGGCATGGATACCCTGATGAATTCGGGATGATTAATGATCTGTTACAGAATCCTAATGCCTTGATAAAAGACGATGCCCGACAAAAGCAGCAGACATTGCAGGACTATAAAGAACTGACCCAATCACTGGCTACTTTAATTAACGGCAACTACTTTGAGCGGGCCTGGTTTATCAGTTCACCCAAACAGTGGAGAACGCTGGAAAAAGTACTGGAAAACTTTAAGCCGGGCATTCCACTGTCAATAAATGATCTGGTTTACAGTGTGCTGACTGCACTGCTACTGAGTACTTTGTTGACCCTGCCTTTGAAAATGAGGGCATTCAGCAGCGCCAGAGCCTGAGTCAGACTACCTCTCAGCATGGCTTTATGGACATCATTACGGGCCAATGCTGCAGGCCTGCGTTCTGCACCAATATCACGTTACTGCAACATCATCAATAACGGATCCTTTGCCTGGTTCGAGAGCACAGACAGCAAAAGTCGGGAAAACTTCGTAAGTTTACTCCACCACCCATGGACCTCGATAAATGATTTTTGGTAACTATTCAGCACTGAGCAAAGGCATATTACAGTAATTCCGAACAGCTCTATGAAGTGATTGATATATGTCCATTCCCTGTTTTCTGGCAGACGACAAATAGCTGCGAATCCGTGCAAACATAGAACCACCGTCTGCACTCCTGAAGCAGCCTGAGATTTTCTGCTTTAACTTGGCCATTCGAACATCCCGCTCACTGCCATTGTTATCGAAGGGAATGGTAAAATCTGACATGAAGCGCAGTGTCTCAGCCTTGAACTCAGTGAGTCGTTTGAAGAGATTGTAAGCTTTAGTATTCTTGACTTTCTTGCGCTTAAGCTCCTCTCGTTGCTTCTCCATATAGACGACTTCTTTCATTAGAGCCCGCTGAAGCAACCGGTCATAAATCTTCTCGATTCGTTCACAGACAACACTTGGCATCTGTAGCATACCTATGGTCTTAAAGCCCTTGCAGTAATGCCAGGAAAGCCTCAGTAGCTTCATCAATCGCAACGCCAGTTGATTGCTGTCCCTATCAACAACACCCAAAAGCTCCCTCAGGTGATGGGCATTGCAAAGTACGTGAGTTGCCGCATATGCAAAATAGGATTTCCAATGATCATGAACCAGAACGCCTGCAAATGTTAGCAGTATGCCCATCGTGTCCATGGCCTCACGACCTCGCTTTTCAGACAAGTAGTAGAGCGTCCATTGTTCATCCCGCATAACGTGTAGCCAGTGCAAAGAGCCCTCGGCCCGCATACCCGTTTCATCGGCTCCGGCAACAGACGATTCCCGCAAGGCGTCACGAATAACCTCTTCAGTAGAAGCCAGATTTTCATAGGTTCTGGCCACAAAATTGGCGACAGTGCCTGCACTTACACTCATTTTATAGAGAGTATTAAAATACTCTGACACGCGCTTAAAAGGCAGGAAATGGTATTGGTTAAGATAGACGGCCATAGCCTGTGTGGCTGAGCCATATTGTGCGGCAGCGGTAACACCTTCCGGGAATTCAGCCTGATTCCGACAACCACAAGTGCAGATTTTTACTTCAGCTCTATGGGCCGTTACTTCAAATTCACCCGGTCTCCCTGGTTCAAACACCTGTCGTTCAATATATTTGACCGGCTCACTATCAAGAAGAGACGCCTGACATTTATTGCATTCTTTAACCGGAAGGTACTCAATATAGTCAGGGATATCGACCTGTTTAAGACAAGTGCCCTGATGCCCTTTCTTTCCACCGGCTTTATTACCAGAAGACTGTCTCAGACTTTTAGGATTGGGTTTTTCATCCGATGGATCGGTACCTTTATCTGCGGAAAGGTCGTCAGAATGATCTGGAGAATTACTGTTTTTACAAGGTTTTTGATAACCATCAGACGATGGCGGCTTGCTGCTGTTTTGACTGTTCTTGCCAACCTTTTCTTCCAATTCTCGACATCGCTCTTCCAGACAGGCAACTCTCATCCGCAGCTCTGCATTCTCTTTCAAGAGAATCTCAGCCGACATAGTTGCGGGTAGTTCTGGAATCATGCTGGCGAATATTGTGGAAAAATGGTGCTTAAGAGGATGGTATAAAAATCAGAAAATTCCAGATTTATGTGGGGGTGCTGAACAGTTACGATTTTTGATAAGAGTCAGAGTATTTCATCTATTGAAAGTGAATCCCAAAAGTTTTCATCGATAACAAAATTCTCTGATGAAAGGAGTTCATCAATATATTCTGGTAGTTCCAGATTCTTGAGACCTATAGATTCTATAATTCGTGAAACAAAATTCTCGTTCGGAAAGCCTTTACCATGACAGATGGAAGAAATGGATCTCAGCAGTTGCCGGTCAAGCTGGCCATCCTTCTGGAGGCTCGGTAGCTTCAGCAGCGTATCCACGTCCCCGGCTTTGGGAAAGCCCCGGCTACTCATCATGGAAGAAATGGAGCTCAGCAGTTGCCGGTCAAGCTGGCCATCCTTCTGGAGGTCTGGTAGCTTCAGCAGCGTGTTTATATCCCCGGTTTTGGGAAAGCCCCGGCTTATCATCATGGAAGAAATGCAGCTCAGCAGTTGCCGGTCAAGCTGGCCATTCTTGTGGAGGCTCGGTAGCTTCAGCAGCGTGTCCACATCCCCGGCTTTGGGAAAGCCCCGGCTACTCATCATGGAAGAAATGGAACTCAGCAGTTGCCGGTCAAGCTGGCCATCCTTCCGGAGGCTCGGTAGCTTCAGCAGCATGTCCAGCAGCATGTCCACTTCCCCGGCTTTGGGAAAGCCCCGGCTACTCATCATGGAAGAAATGGAGTTCAACAATTGCCGGTCAAGCTGGCCATCCCTCCGGAGGCTCGGTAGCTTAAGCAGCGTGTCAACGTCCCCGGCTTTGGGAAAGCCCCGGCTACTCATCATGGAAGAAATGGAGCTCAGCAGTTGCCGGTCAAGCTGGCCATCCTTTTGGAGGCTCGGTAGCTTCAGAAGCGTGTCCACGTCCGCGGCTTTGGGAAAGCCTTTACCATTACAGATAGAAGAAATGGAACTCAGCAGTTGCCGGTCAAGCTGGCCATCCTTCTGGAGGCTCGGTAGCTTCAGCAGCGTGTCCACTTCCCCGGCTTTGGGAAAGCCTTTACCATGACAGATGGAAGAAATGGAGCTCAGCAGTTGCCGGTCAAGCCGGCCATCCTTCTGGAGGCTCGGTAGCTTCAGCAGCGTGTCCACGTCCCCGGCTTTGGGAAAGCCTTTACCATTACAGATGGAAGAAATGGAGCTCAGCAGTTGACGGTCAAGTTGGCCATCCTTCTGGAGGCTCGGTAGCTTCAGCAGCGTGTCCACGTCCCCGGCTTTGGGAAAGCCTTTACCATTACAGATAGAAGAAATGGAACTCAGCAGTTGCCGGTCAAGCTGGCCCTCCTTCTGGAGGCTCGGTAGCTTCAACAGCGTGTCCACGTCCCCGGCTTTGGGAAAGCCTTTACCATTACAGATAGAAGAAATGGAACTCAGCAGTTGCCGGTCAAGCTGGCCATCCTTCTGGAGGCTCGGTAGCTTCAGCAGCGAGTCCACGTCCCCGGCTTCGGGACAGCCTTTACCATGACAGATGGAAGAAATGGAGCTCAGCAGTTGCTGGTCAGGCTGGCCATTATTCTGGAGGCTCGGTAGCTTCAGCAGCGTGTCCACGTCCCCGGCTTTGGGAAAGCCCCGGCTACTCATCATGGAAGAAATGGAGCTCAGCAGTTGCCGGTCAAGCTGGCCATCCTTCTGGAGGCTCGGTAGCTTCAGCAGCGTGTCCACGTCCCCGGCTTTGGGAAAGCCCCGGCTACTCATCATGGAAGAAATGGAACTCAGCAGTTGCCGGTCAAGCTGGCCATTCTTCTGGAGGCTCGGTAGCTTCAGCAGCGTGTCCACGTCCCCGGCTTTGGGAAAGCCTTTACCATTACAGATGGAAGAAATGGGCTAAGTTACCGTTAATGGTTGGAAGCACCAATGTTCAGTAATTCTGCTGATCAACCGGCCAACAGTTAATTTTTTTGCTGCCGTCAGTTCTCGCCTCCAGGCCAGATAATGGGGAAGGTAACGAGTTGCAACCCCTTGGAATACGCCACCAATCCAGCGTTTTAAATGACTGTGATAAGAATTTACAGTCTGGATGTGGTAGATGCCTTCAACAACATGTTGACCTGCTGATGTCACCAGCTCCTTGAAGACAAATCCAAGCTTGTCAGCAAGTTTTTCGTGAGCGAGGTGTGCATCCGCACAGACCGTGGCCTGTATCGATATGCGGCCATTTAAATGCCTGCACAATTCATTAGCACTTTCGTTTTCTAATACACCGTCAACGGTATTTCGATTACGGTCCCGAGCCACCATTACCGGGACTTTTCGGGCTTTGTTGGGATCATTACCCCGCTTTCGGGTTGGCCGTGGAAGGCCTTCTCTTTGCCCTTTGAAGGATTCACGGAAAAATGTTTCATCAAGCTCAGTAATGCCACAAAGCTCTTCTGCTTGATCATTATTAATCACTTCAAGAAAGCGGTGACGCCAGCGGAACGCAGTTTTCAAGTCAATGGCATTCTCAGCAGCAGCTGGTCGCAAGACCATAGAGTGAGTCATACCTGCGAGGTACTTGTTCCATTTTTCAGGGTGCCTGAGCCTTGCCAAAGGCGTTCCACTAAAGGCGTTAAACGTTGAGTCGCAAGTCTTGCAGTGGTAGCGCTGTCGGCCATTTCGTATGCCCCAGCGACCAACGCTATGGCTTTTGCATTTGGGGCACCTGGGGTTTTCGGCGAATTGGGCAAGTATGCTCTTTTCTACGTCAGGTGTTGCATTATCGTTATTGGGTATAGATTCACTGTAAACAGGTTCAGAGTCAGTGGTTTCTACTACCTCGGTAACCTCTATTTGAGTACTAAGGAGCGAGTTGTTAAGAATGTCTCGCTGTTCACTGGTTAATGTTGAAATGGAATCAATAAAATTCTGGAAGAGTTCAGATTGCATATCACTCCCCTACAACGTAGATTTTATGGGAGTTTAGCTGATTCAACCATTAACGGTAACTTAGCCGAAGAAATGGATGTAATAAATGGATAACATGCTATTGCTTGTACATCAGGGTTTTCAATAATCAAAAAGTCGTTAATGTTTTTCTTTGTTCTTGAGCTACCTTCACCCTTCAAGAGCATGCTGGTAATCGTACCCGTGTTTTTAACTGTGCTTTCCACACTACTAAAATAAATGCCAAGCTTGGATATCAGTTGGACTTTCGACTCATTCGGGCAAGAATTAACCAGCTTATCCAGCGTTGGTTTGACGGTGATTTTGCGTTCCTGGCAAAGGCCCTTTAATTGATCTAGAGTCGCTATCAATGAATCTTGTTGATACTCATTTTCACGATCCGGTCGTTTTCTTTTTAATTTTTCATCCTGTACTGCATCTTCAATGTGAGAAACATTTCTCTTTAAAGATACTTTGTAACTGTTCAGCACCCCCACATAAATCTGGAATTTTCTGATTTTTATACCATCCTCTTAAGCACCATTTTTCCACAATATTCGCCAGCATGATTCCAGAACTACCCGCAACTATGTCGGCTGAGATTCTCTTGAAAGAGAATGCAGAGCTGCGGATGAGAGTTGCCTGTCTGGAAGAGCGATGTCGAGAATTGGAAGAAAAGGTTGGCAAGAACAGTCAAAACAGCAGCAAGCCGCCATCGTCTGATGGTTATCAAAAACCTTGTAAAAACAGTAATTCTCCAGATCATTCTGACGACCTTTCCGCAGATAAAGGTACCGATCCATCGGATGAAAAACCCAATCCTAAAAGTCTGAGACAGTCTTCTGGTAATAAAGCCGGTGGAAAGAAAGGGCATCAGGGCACTTGTCTTAAACAGGTCGATATCCCTGACTATATTGAGTACCTTCCGGTTAAAGAATGCAATAAATGTCAGGCGTCTCTTCTTGATAGTGAGCCGGTCAAATATATTGAACGACAGGTGTTTGAACCAGGGAGACCGGGTGAATTTGAAGTAACGGCCCATAGAGCTGAAGTAAAAATCTGCACTTGTGGTTGTCGGAATCAGGCTGAATTCCCGGAAGGTGTTACCGCTGCCGCACAATATGGCTCAGCCACACAGGCTATGGCCGTCTATCTTAACCAATACCATTTCCTGCCTTTTAAGCGCGTGTCAGAGTATTTTAATACTCTCTATAAAATGAGTGTAAGTGCAGGCACTGTCGCCAATTTTGTGGCCAGAACCTATGAAAATCTGGCTTCTACTGAAGAGGTTATTCGTGACGCCTTGCGGGAATCGTCTGTTGCCGGAGCCGATGAAACGGGTATGCGGGCCGAGGGCTCTTTGCACTGGCTACACGTTATGCGGGATGAACAATGGACGCTCTACTACTTGTCTGAAAAGCGAGGTCGTGAGGCCATGGACACGATGGGCATACTGCTAACATTTGCAGGCGTTCTGGTTCATGATCATTGGAAATCCTATTTTGCATATGCGGCAACTCACGTACTTTGCAATGCCCATCACCTGAGGGAGCTTTTGGGTGTTGTTGATAGGGACAGCAATCAACTGGCGTTGCGATTGATGAAGCTACTGAGGCTTTCCTGGCATTACTGCAAGGGCTTTAAGACCATAGGTATGCTACAGATGCCAAGTGTTGTCTGTGAACGAATCGAGAAGATTTATGACCGGTTGCTTCAGCGGGCTCTAATGAAAGAAGTCGTCTATATGGAGAAGCAACGAGAGGAGCTTAAGCGCAAGAAAGTCAAGAATACTAAAGCTTACAATCTCTTCAAACGACTCACTGAGTTCAAGGCTGAGACACTGCGCTTCATGTCAGATTTTACCATTCCCTTCGATAACAATGGCAGTGAGCGGGATGTTCGAATGGCCAAGTTAAAGCAGAAAATCTCAGGCTGCTTCAGGAGTGCAGACGGTGGTTCTATGTTTGCACGGATTCGCAGCTATTTGTCGTCTGCCAGAAAACAGGGAATGGACATATATCAATCACTTCATAGAGCTGTTCGGAATTACTGTAATATGCCTTTGCTCAGTGCTGAATAGTTACGATACTTTTTCTTTAGGGGGCTCATAATTATCGATGGTTGGAAGGCTGTTCCCAATGGGTTCTTGTCTTGATACGTGCCGACCTGAATAGAAAGAGCTTGACGGTATTGATGGTGTTGTGTGATCACTACCAGAAGGTAATCCTGTGGAATTCGCACTCCCCGTCGCCAGACTTGATTCATTATAGAGTGGGATCATTATTTATAAACTTTATTTATTAAACCGTGCCAGCTCAGACACAGGAAACAGCCTTTTAGTTCATTAATTATCGAATTACCGTCACAACTCAGGCTATGACGGCAGCGATGGTCAGATTTTATCCGGTGTTTTTACCAGTAAGTTCTCAAAAAACGCTGGAAGCAGGATAACTTCGGTCAGTCGTATATCCTCTCAGCATGGCTTTTTCAGAACACCAGCAGCTACAACCTGAAGATCTACTGAGATTCATCACTCAGCAGCAAGAGCAGATCATTCAGCTCAAAGAACAGGTAGAATTGCTTGAAGCCGAGATTCGTCGTCTAAAAAAACTGCCAACAAAGCCTGACATCAAACCGAGCACCAAACCTCCCGATGGGACCAGTTCAGACACCTTGCTAAAGCAGGAGGTTAAAAAACCCAACGAGAAACCAGAAAGCGGCGAAAACAGCCCCGAAAGTCATTGGCGGAAAAATCCATACCCATTGCTGCCACCGGTGTTCCGCAGGGATCAGTCAGGAATGGAACCTCGGAATCTCTATTTCCAGTGGGAAATTCAGCCAGCTTCTTACGAAAGGATACAAGCAGTTCCATACTGAAAAAGATGAGCTGTTGACTACAGGTATTCGCTGTTCAGGTTATATCCAGACAGATGATTTTTGATAAGAGTCAGAGTATTTCATCTATTGAAAGGGAATCCCAAAAGTTTTCATCGAAATCAAAATTCTCTGATGAAAGGAATTCATCAATATATTCTGGTAGTTCCAGATTCTTGAGACCTATAGATTCTATAATTCGTGAAACTAATTTCTCGTTCGGAAAGCCTTTACCATGACAGATGGAAGAAATGGAGCTCAGCAGTTGCCGGTCAAGCCGACCATCCTTCTGGAGGCTCGGTAGCTTCAGCAGCGTATCCACGTCCCCGGCTTTGGGAAAGCCCCGGCTACTCATCATGGAAGAAATGGAGCTCAACAGTTTCCGGTCAAGCTGGCCATCCTTCTGGAGGCTCGGTAGCTTCAGCAGCGTATCCACGTCCCCGGCTTTGGGAAAGCCCCGGCTTTTCATCATGGAAGAAATGGAGCTCAGCAGTTGCCGGTCAAGCTGGCCATCCTTCTGGAGGCCCGGTAGCTTCAGCAGCGTGTTCACGTCCCCGGCTTTGGGAAGGCCCTGGCTACTCATCATGGAAGAAATGGAGCTCAGCAGTTGCCGATCAAGCTGGCCATCCTTCTGGAGGCTCGGTAGCTTCAGCAGCGTGTCCACGTCCCCGGCTTTGGGAAAGCCTTTACCATTACAGATGGAAGAAATGGAGCTCAGCAGTTGCCGATCAAGCTGGCCATCCTTCTGGAGGCTCGGTAGCTTCAGCAGCGTGTCCACGTCCCCAGCCTTGGGAAAGCCTTTACCATTACAGATGGAAGAAATGGAGCTCAGCAGTTGCCGGTCAAGCTGGCCATCCTTCTGGAGGCTCGGTAGCTTCAGCAGCGTGTTCACGTCTCCGGCTTTGGGAAAGCCTTTACCATGACAGATGGAAGAAATGGATCTCAGTAGTAGCCGGTCAAGCTGGCCATCCTTCTGGAGGCTCGTTAGCTTCAGCAGCGTGTCCACGTCCCCGGCTTTGGGAAAGCCTTTACCATGACAGACGGAGGAAATTAACCTTAGCAGTTGCCGGTCAAGCTGGCCATTCTTCTGGAGGCTCGGTAGCTTCAGCAGCGTGTCCACGTCCCCGACTTTGGGAAAGCCCCGGCTACTCATCATGGAAGAAATGGAGCTCAGCAGTTTCCGGTCAAGCTGGCCATCCTTCTGGAGGATCGGTAGCTTCAGCAGCGTGTCCACGTCCCCGGCTTTGGGAAAGCCTTTTCCATTACAGATGGAAGAAATGGAGCTCAGCAGCTGCCGGTCAAGCTGGCCATCCTTCTGGAGGAGGCCCGGTAACTTCAGTAGCGTGTCCACGTCCCCGGCTTTGGGAAAGCCTTTACTATTACAGATGGAAGAAATAGAGCTCAGCAGTTGCCGGTCAAGCTGGCCATCCTTCTGGAGGCTCGGTAGCTTCAGCAGCCTGTCCACGTCCCCGGCTTTGGGAAAGCCTTTTCCATTACAGATGGAAGAAATGGAGCTCAGCAGTTGCCGGTCAAGCTGGCCATCCTTCTGGAGGCTCGGTAGCTTCAGCAGCGTGTCCACGTCCCCGGCTTTGGGAAAGCCTTTACCATTACAGATGGAAGAAATGGAGCTCAGCAGTTGACGGTCAAGTTGGCCATCCTTCTGGAGACTCGGTAGCTTCAGCAGCGCGTCCACGTCCGCGGCTTTGGGAAAGCCTTTACCATTACAGATGGAAGAAATGGATGTAATAAATGGATAACATGCTGTTGCTTGTACATCAGGGTCTTCAATATTAAGGAACTCGTTAATGTTTTTCTTTGTTATAGAGCTTCCTTCGCCCTTCAAGAGCATGCTGGTAATCGTACCCGTGTTTTTAACGGTTCTTTCCACACTACTAAAATAAATGCCAAGCTTGGATACCAGTTGGACTTTCGACTCATTCGGACAAGAATTAACCAGCTTATCTAACGTTGGTTTGACGGTGATTTTGCGTTCCTGGCAAAGGCCCTTTAATTGATCTAGAGTCGCTATCAGTGAATCTTGTTGATACTCATTTTCACGATCCAGTCGTTTTCTTTTTAATTTTTCATCCTGTACTGCATCTTCAATGTGAGAAACATTTCTCTTTAAAGATACTTTTTCTTTAGGGGGCTCATAATTATCGATGGTTGGGAGGCTGTTCCCAATGGGTTCTTGTCTTGATACGTGCCGACCTGAATAGAAAGAGCTTGACGGTATTGATGGTGTTGTGTGATCACTACCAGAAGGTAATCCTGTGGAATTCGCACTCCCCGTCGCCAGACTTGATTCATTATAGAGTGGGATCATTATTTATAAACTTTATTTATTAAACCGTGCCAGCTCAGACACAGGAAACAGCCTTTTAGTTCATTAATTATCGAATTACCGTCACAACTCAGGCTATGACGGCAGCGATGGTCAGATTTTATCCGGTGTTTTTACCAGTAAGTTCTCAAAAAACGCTGGAAGCAGGATAACTTCGGTCAGTCGTCTATCCTCTCAGCATGGCTTTTTCAGAACACCAGCAGCTACAACCTGAAGATCTATGAAGATTCATCACTCAGCAGCAAGAGCCGATCACTCAGCTTAAAGAACAGGTAGAATTGCTTGAAGCCGAGATTCGTCATCTAAAAAAACTGCCAGCAAAGCCTGACATCAAACCGAGCACCAAACCTCCCGATGATGACACCGGCAGCTCTGATGGAGATCTATCCGCTCCTGAGGGTAACGATGGGGCCAGTTCAGACACCTTGCTAAAGCAGTAGGTTAAAAAACCCAACGAGAAACCAGAAAGCGGCGAAAACAGCCTCGAAAGTCATCGGCGGAAAAATCCATACCCATTGCTGCCACCGATGTTCCGCAGGGATCAACTACAGGTATTCGCTGTTCAAGTTATATCCAGACAGATGATTTTTGATAAGAGTCAGAGTATTTCATCTATTGAAAGTGAATCCCAAAAGTTTTCATCGAAATCAAAATTCTCTGATGAAAGGAGTTCATCAATATATTCTGGTAGTTCCAGATTCTTGAGACCTATAGATTCTATAATTTGTGAAACTAAATTCTCGTTCGGAAAGCCTTTACCATTACAGATGGAAGAAATGGATCTCAGCAGTTGCCGGTCAAGCTGGCCATCCTTCTGGAGACTTGGTAGCTTCAGCAGCGTGTCCACGTCCCCGGCTTTGGGAAAGCCTTTACCATGACAGATGGAAGAAATGCAGCTCAGCAGTTGCCGGTCAAGCTGGCCATCCTTCTGGAGGCTCGGTAGCTTCAGCAGCGTATCCACGTCCCCGGCTTTGGGAAAGCCCCGGCTTTTCATCATGGAAGAAATGCAGCTCAGCAGTTGCCGGTCAAACTGGCCATTCTTCTGAAGGCTCGGTAGCTTCAGCAGCGTGTCCACGTCCCCGGCTTTGGGAAAGCCCCGGCTACTCATCATGGAAGAAATGGAGCTCAGCAGTTGCCGGTCAAGCTGGCCATCCTTCTGGAGGCTTGGTAGCTTCAGCAGCGTGTCCACGTCCCCAGCTTTGGGAAAGCCTTTACCATTACAGATGGAAGAAATGGAGCTCAGCAGATGCCGGTCAAGCTGGCCATCCTTCTGGAGGCTTGGTAGCTTCAGCAGCGTGTCCACGTCCTCGGCTTTGGGAAAGCCTTTACCATTACAGATGGAAGAAATAGAGCTCAGCAGTTGCCGGTCAAGCTGGCCATCCTTCTGGAGGCCAGGTAACCTCAGCAGCATGTCCACATCCCCGGCTTTGGGAATGCCTTTACCATTACAGATAGAAGAAATGGAACTCAGCAGTTGCCGGTCAAGCTGGCCATCCTTCTGGAGGCTCGGTAGCTTCAGCAGCGTTTCCACGTCCCCGGCTTTGGGAAAGCCCCGGCTTTTCATCATGGAAGAAATGGAGCTCAGCAGTTGCCGGTCCAGCTGGTCATCCTTCTGGAGGCTCGGTAGCTTCAGCAGCGTGTCCACGTCCCCGGCTTTGGGAAAGCCTTTACCATTACAGATGGAAGAAATGGAACTCAGCAGTTGCCGGTCAAGCTGGCCATCCTTTTGGAGGCTCGGTAGCTTCAGCAGCGTGTCCACGTCCCCGGCTTTGGGAAAGCCCCGGCCACTCATCATGGAAGAAATGGAGCTCAGCAGTTGCCGGTCAAGCTGGCCATCCTTCTGGAGGCTCGGTAGCTTTAGCAGCATGTCCAAGTCCCCGGCTTTGGGAAAGCCTTTACCATTACAGATGGAAGAAATGGATGTAATAAATGGATAACATGCTATTGTTTGTACATCACGGTCTTCAATACTCAGAAACTCGTTAATGTTTTTCTTTGTTCTTGGGCTTCCTTCGCACTTCAAGAGCATGCTGGTAATCGTGCCCGTGTTTTTAACTGTTCTTTCCACACTACTAAAATAGATGCCAAGCTTGGATACCAGTTGGACTTTCGACTCATTCGGGCAAGAATTAACCAGCTTGTCCAGCGTTGGTTTGACGGTGATTTTGCGTTCCTGGCAAAGGCTCTTTAATTGATCTAAAGTCGTTATCAATGAATCTTGTTGATACTCATTTTCACAATCCGGTCGTTTTCTTTTTAATTTTTCATCCTGTACTGCATCTTCAATGTGAGAAACATTTCTCTTTAAAGATACTTTTTCTTTAGGGGGCTCATAATTATCGATGGTTGGGAGGCTGTTCCCAATGGGTTCTTGTCTTGATACGTGCCGACCTGAATAGAAAGAGCTTGACGGTATTGATGGTGTTGTGTGATCACTACCAGAAGGTAATCCTGTGGAATTCGCACTCCCCGTCGCCAGACTTGATTCATTATAGAGTGGGATCATTATTTATAAACTTTATTTATTAAACCGTGCCAGCTCAGACACAGGAAACAGCCTTTTAGTTCATTAATTATCGAATTACCGTCACAACTCAGGCTATGACGGCAGCGATGGTCAGATTTTATCCGGTGTTTTTACCAGTAAGTTCTCAAAAAACGCTGGAAGCAGGATAACTTCGGTCAGTCGTCTATCCTCTCAGCATGGCTTTTTCAGAACACCAGCAGCTACAACCTGAAGATCTATGAAGATTCATCACTCAGCAGCAAGAGCCGATCACTCAGCTTAAAGAACAGGTAGAATTGCTTGAAGCCGAGATTCGTCATCTAAAAAAACTGCCAGCAAAGCCTGACATCAAACCGAGCACCAAACCTCCCGATGATGACACCGGCAGCTCTGATGGAGATCTATCCGCTCCTGAGGGTAACGATGGGGCCAGTTCAGACACCTTGCTAAAGCAGTAGGTTAAAAAACCCAACGAGAAACCAGAAAGCGGCGAAAACAGCCTCGAAAGTCATCGGCGGAAAAATCCATACCCATTGCTGCCACCGATGTTCCGCAGGGATCAACTACAGGTATTCGCTGTTCAAGTTATATCCAGACAGATGATTTTTGATAAGAGTCAGAGTATTTCATCTATTGAAAGTGAATCCCAAAAGTTTTCATCGAAATCAAAATTCTCTGATGAAAGGAGTTCATCAATATATTCTGGTAGTTCCAGATTCTTGAGACCTATAGATTCTATAATTTGTGAAACTAAATTCTCGTTCGGAAAGCCTTTACCATTACAGATGGAAGAAATGGATCTCAGCAGTTGCCGGTCAAGCTGGCCATCCTTCTGGAGACTTGGTAGCTTCAGCAGCGTGTCCACGTCCCCGGCTTTGGGAAAGCCTTTACCATGACAGATGGAAGAAATGCAGCTCAGCAGTTGCCGGTCAAGCTGGCCATCCTTCTGAAGGCTCGGTAGCTTCAGCAGCGTGTCCACGTCCCCGGCCTTGGGAAAGCCCCGGCTACGCATCATGGAAGAAATGCAGCTCAGCAGTTGCCGGTCAAACTGGCCATTCTTCTGAAGGCTCGGTAGCTTCAGCAGCGTGTCCACGTCCCCGGCTTTGGGAAAGCCCCGGCTACTCATCATGGAAGAAATGGAGCTCAGCAGTTGCCGGTCAAGCTGGCCATCCTTCTGGAGGCTTGGTAGCTTCAGCAGCGTGTCCACGTCCCCAGCTTTGGGAAAGCCTTTACCATTACAGATGGAAGAAATGGAGCTCAGCAGATGCCGGTCAAGCTGGCCATCCTTCTGGAGGCTTGGTAGCTTCAGCAGCGTGTCCACGTCCCCGGCTTTGGGAAAGCCCCGGCGACCCATCATGGAAGAAATGGAGCCCAGCAGTTGCCGGTCAAGCTGGCCATCCTTCTGGAGGCTCGGTAGCTTCAGCAGCGTGTCAACGTCCCCGGCTTTGGGAAAGCCCCGGCGACCCATCATGGAAGAAATGGAGCCCAGCAGTTGCCGGTCAAACTGGCCATCCTTCTGGAGGCTCGGTAGCTTCAGCAGCGTGTCCACGTCCCCGGCTTTGGGAAAGCCTTTACCATTACAGATGGAAGAAATGGAGCTCAGCAGTTGCCGGTCAGGCTGGCCATCCTTCTGGAGGCTCGGTAGCTTCAGCAGCGTGTCCAAGTCCCCGGCGTTGGGAAAGCCTTTACCATTACAGATGGAAGAAATGGAGCTCAGCAGTTGCCGGTCAAGCTGGCCATTCTTCTGGAGGCTCGGTAGCTTCAGCAGCGTATCCACGTCCCCGGCTTTGGGAAAGCCCCGGCTTTTCATCATGGAAGAAATGGCGCTCAGCAGTTGCCGGTCAAGCTGGCCATCCTTCTGGAGGCTTGGTAGCTTCAGCAGCGTGTCCACGTCCCCGACTTTGGGAAAACCTTTACCATTACAGATGGAAGAAATGGAGCTCAGCAGTTGCCGGTCAAGCTGGCCATCCTTCTGGAGGCTCGGTAACTTCAGCAGCGTGTCCACATCCTCGGCTTTGGGAAAGCCTTTACCATGACAGATGGAAGAAATGGAGCTCAGCAGTTGCCGGTCAAGCTGGCCATCCTTCTGGAGGCTCGGTAGCTTCAGCAGCCTGTCCAAGTCTCCGGCTTTGGGAAAGCCTTTACCATTACAGATGGAAGAAATGGATTTAATAAATGGATAGGGTGAAAGTCTCATATTGATGAGTACTAACGTTCAATATCACCCTTCCCTGATGAAAATGGAATCACATTATCACTGACCATATTTACCTTGGCCCGGTACGTTACCGACAGCAGCATCCAGCCACAGTCGAACCAACCACTTTGAATTAGTGACCTGAGTGTCAGAATGCCTTGCCCCCCGGGACACCGCCAACGCATTCCCGAACACTTCATTCGCTGTGTAACCAGCGTTTTACAGGACGCCTCAATGACCCCTGAGCCTATGGGCAGGTTGCGCGACAGGTGTTCTGCATAATTCATCCGTAACCGGTTTTTTCTGAAGTACTTTAACTCTGTCTTTAATTTCGATCGGCGGGGATGCTTGCTATGCTGGTAAGCCAGTGCCTTGATTATTTTTTCAACCCCACCCGGCTCCTCCTTCAGGATATGTCGGTAGGTGCTGAATTTCTCTTTGGACTTCGCGCTATTTTCACCGTAAGCCAGGTCAAATGCCTTCTTCAGGTGTTCTGCCGCATGGTAATAATCAACAATTTCTTCTCCCTCCGGTAGCTCTTTGGTGAAGTATGTCCAATTGTCCCGGGCTCCATCTGCCACTTTGACCAGAGTCAGATTTGGCTTTTGCTGAAGCACCTTATCCAGAAGGTTTGAAAGGGATTTTTTCAATGTCGCTTTCTTGCTTTCAGGCATTCGTCCCATCCTGATCGTAGAGAGGCGATCTCCCTGGTCATCGTAAAACGACAGTGTTCCACAACTGGCCTCCTGACAACCTGCTGGCCCTCGGGTACGTTTGCCATCAGCAACACTCTTTTCACGTTTCTCCTGACGCTTGCCGTCTTTCATTGGTAGCATCACACCGTCAAGGGAAGCAGCTACCGTCACCGCGTCAGGCGGTACTGTGAGATTCTCCGCGAGAAGGGTCTCGAAAGGGTCAAGGTGCTGCTCCCATTGTTCGTTGAGTTTTTTGGGAAGACGTGCCAGAGAGCTGGTTGAGGGTGACATATTCCCCATTAGATCGAGTAAGCTTTTTACGTCCGCGGGCGGCAACTGGGCAACCATCCATGCTGCTTGCTTCGCAGCCTTTGGTAACCAGTAGCCTTCTACAACGCCAGCCTTGAGCTCTAAAGGGACAATGCACTTATCCCCGGCATTGCGGTAGAGGCTGCGCAATACCCGGACAGGTCCTGCTGCTGACTGGTAGGTTTGATAGCTGCGTAATGCCTGGTGATACACGACCCCATTCACTTCGACAGAGGCTTTATTGATGTCTAATTTTTGCAGTTCTTCTGCCAGTATTTCTCGCTCCGCCTGAATAAAGAGGGAGTGAATCTCGTTTTCATGATCCTCAAAATGCTGGATTGGATTATTGGACTGACGAAGGAGGGTCAGTTTTTGCTGCAGTTGGTCAATAGCAGGACAGGAATCATTGGCGACTTTGGTTAGTGGCTGACATACTTCCATCGGAGCGGCCTCTCACAGTTGACTCTTTGTTTGCTGTTAGAATCATAGCTGTGTTTGGCTGCTCTCCATTCAGTTTGAAAAATTTGGTGTTACGTCTGTTTGCTGTAGCTCAAGGCCTGTGGGTGTGATCAATATGAGACTTTCACCCAATGGATAACATGCTATTGCTTGTACATCACGGTCTTCAATACTTAGAAAGTCGTCAATGTTTTTCTTTGTTCTTGTGATTCCTTTGTCCTTCAAGAGCATGCTGGTAATCGTACACGTGTTTTTAACTGTGCTTTCCACACTACTAAAATAAAGACCAAGCTTGGATATCAGTTGGACTTTCGACTCTTTCGGGCAAGAATTAACCAGCTTATCCAGCGTTGGTTTGACGGTGATTTTGCGTTCCTGGCAAAGGCCCTTTAATTGATCTAAAGTCGCTACCAATGAATCTTGTTGGTATTCATTTTCACGATCTGGTCGTATTCTTTTTAATTTTGGCTCTTTTCGAATTCCGAACTGCTGAACTATCCTTGGTGGATATAATTAGCCATCGCCAGCATTGACCATGAATATAGGCCGAATCTCAGATATCATCAGTAATGACACCTGCTTTGAGATGATCCGTGAGAACCGCTGGCCAGATGGCACTGTTCTCTGTCCGCACTGTGATTCTGAGAATGTCAAAAAGAATGGACACGACAATGTGCAGGTAGAGTGCCAGCACTATTACTGTAAGTCCTGTAAGCGCTACTTCGATGACCTGACAAATACGGTTTTCGCAGGACACCACCGACCACTCAAAGTCTGGATTGCCTGTCTCTATTTAATGGGGCTGAACGTCTCCAACAGCCAGATAGCTCAGGAACTTGATCTGTGTGTCAGTGATGCACACCATATGACCACAGTCTTACGAAATGGTGTTGTTGACCGAAAGCCTGAAGTGATTCTTGATGGCGAAGTTGAATTCGACGAGGTCTACATTGTAGCTGGTCACAAGGGACACCCTGAAGCATTAAAAAAATCTGGATCGTCCACCGAGAAAAAGAAGGCTTAAAGGCGCTCCGGGCCGTGGGACTCTTGAAAAAGACAAACCGCCGGTATTGGGAATGATTCAAAGGGGAGGTCAGGTCATTATCAACATGCTGTCGAACGTTAAGAAGGCGACAATCGAACCATTTATCAAGAAACACGTAGCCCCACAGAGCCAGATTTATACCGATGAATACAACATCTATGATGACCTTGAAAGCTGGGGCTTCAGACATAAAACGGTCTGTCACGGCAAAGGTGAGTATGCTCGTGATGATGACAAAGACGGTATTTACGAGGTGCATGTTAATACTATGGAGGGGTTTTGGTCACTTCTACGCTCGTGGCTAAGGCCTCACAGGGGAATATCCCAAGAGGCTTTACCCCTTTACCTTGGCTTTTTTGAGTTTTTGCATAATATTGGCCGAAGAGGCAAAAGTCTTCTTCAGCCCTTAGTCAACTTGCTGGTTACATAGCAGTCTGGAATTGGAAAAGAGCCTTAATTTTTTATCCTGTACTGCATCTTCAATGTGAGAAACATTTCTCTTTAAAGATACTTTTTCTTTAGGGGGCTCATAATTATCGATGGTTGGGAGGCTGTTCCCAATGGATTCCTGTCTTGATACGTGCCGACCTGAATAGAAAGAGCTTGATGGTGTTGTGTGATCACTACCAGAAGGTAACCCTGTGGAATTCGCACTCCCCTTCGCCAGACTTGATTCATTATAGAGTGGGTGCATATTCTGGTAACTCTTGAACACTCATTCTGGTAACACTTGAACACCCATTCTGGTAACACTTGAACACCTATTCTGGTTTCTTTTGAACACTTTTTGATGATTTCCAGAATCACCGTTCAAGCTTCCAGAAACGCTGTTCAACAGACCATAAACCGGTCTAATACAGCTAACAAATATCTTCTTATGCATTGATTTTCCATAACTTTGGCCGTTCTTATCTGTACCAAGAGAGGGAACCGGCCATGACAGAAAACAGGATTACCATGCGTAAGCTACTAGAAATACTCCGGATGCGGTTTGGCAGCCAACTCAGCTTCCGACAAATTTCCCGCAGTGTACGGGTCAGTGTGGGGACGGTATCCAACTACGTTAAGGCCTTTCAGGAATCGGAATTAAGCTGGCCCCTGGCAGAGGATATATCTGAGCCTGAGCTTATTCAGGCGCTGTTTCCCGATGCCTCGATAGCCAATCGAAAAGGGTTGATTGATCCTGACTGGGCTGAGGTGCATCAGGAACTGAAGCGCAAGGAAGTGACCAAACAACGACTCTGGGAAGAATACTGTCAGGCCCACCCCCTCAATGCCTACAGCTATGCCCAGTACTGTCACCGTTACAATCAGTGGCGTGGTTGTCAAAAGCGATCTATGCGACAGCTGCACAATGCAGGTGAAAAGTTATTTGTTGATTATGCCGGGCCAACCATGCCAATCATCAACCCGGACACCGGCGAAATTGCCCACAATGCCCAGATATTTGTGGCAGTGCTGGGAGCGTCCAACTATACCTACGCTGAAGCGACTCTGTCACAAAAAACAGAGGACTGGCTGGGGTCTCATGAACGGGCCTTTGAGTTCTTTGGTGGGGTGCCAGAAATTGTTGTGCCAGACAACCCAAAGTGCGCAGTTATCAAAGCCTGTCGGTACGAGCCGGATCTCAACCCATCATACCAGCACCTGGCTTGTCACTACCAGGTGGCAGTCATTCCGGCACGCCCCTACAAACCCAAAGACAAGGCCAAAGCAGAAGTCGGTGTACAGGTAGTGGAGCGGTGGATACTGGCCAGGCTTCGTCATGAAATGTTCTTTACCCTGGCAGAGCTGAACCTGCGGATACGTGAGCTGTTAATCGAACTGAACCTGAAGCCCTTTAAGCAGTTGCCAGGAACGCGACGTAGTGCGTTTGAACAACTGGATGAACCAGCCCTCAAGCCACTGCCGAAGCAATCTTTTGTGTTCGCTGAGTTTATCAAGGCCCGGGTGAATGTGGATTATCATATTATCTGCAAGGGGCACGCCTACTCGGTTCCCCATCAGCTTGCCAGGCAGGAAGTAGAAGTACAGGCGACTGAGCACTGCGTCACGATCTACGCTAACGGTAAAGTGGTGGCCAGCCACGCTCGCAAGCACACACGTGGATTTACGACGTTAGCAGTTCATATGCCGGAACGACATCGTCACCATCAGGATTGGACGCCTGAGCGTTTACTTAACTGGGCTAACGACATTGGTCAGGAAGTCTATTGTTTTATTCAATCACTGCTGGATAGCAAGGAGCATCCTGAACAAGCCTATCGAGCTTCATTGGGGCTGCTAAACCTGCAGCGGGAATATGGAACTGAACGACTCAACAACGCCTGCGCCCATGCCAGGAACATCGGGGGTTATCGGTTAAAAAATGTCCGATCAATCCTCCAGTCAGGCAAAGACCTGATGCCATTGGAGCCACAGTTAAAACAAACGACAGGTCCCTTGCATGATGATCACGAAAATATTCGTGGCGCTATTTGCTATCAATAACCGGAGGCGAACATGATCAATGAAACACTGGCTCGCCTTAGGTCACTGCGACTGACCGGAATGGCAGATGCCCTCAATCAACAGCTGGACCAGCCGGGCACCTACAGTAGCCTTAGCTTTGAAGAACGACTGTCGTTGCTTACTGAGCAGGAAGAAACAGAGCGAAACAATAAACGTCTGGCTCGGCTGCTCAGAAGCGCCCGGTTTAAACTGGCTGCCCGGATACACGACATTGACTATGAACACCCCAGAGGTCTCAAACAGAACCAGATGGCCAGCCTGTCTGGAGGAGGCTGGCTTGACCGGTACAGGAACCTGTTGATCACCGGACCTTGTGGTTCCGGTAAGAGCTACCTGGCCTGCGCCCTTGGGCACATGGCTTGTCTGAAAGGCTACAGTGTCCGGTACTATCGGATGTCCAGGCTACTGGATGAACTGATCCTTGCCCACGGTGATGGCAGCTACAGCAGGCAGTTGAAACAACTGGCAAAAGTAGACTTGCTGATTCTGGACGACTGGGGCCTGGAACCACTGACGCAGCAACAAAGGAACGATCTGCTGGAAGTCATGGATGACAGGCACGAGCAAGGTTCCACGTTGGTTACCAGTCAATTGCCCACCCGGAAGTGGCATGCCAGCATTGGTGATGAAACTCTGGCCGACGCCATTCTTGACCGGCTTATGCACAATGCCCACCGGATTGAACTCAAAGGCGAATCCATGCGCAAAAAGCTTGGAAAATTGGACGCAGTTGAACACCTGGTCTAAAAATCACACTGGGCAATGTGTAAGGAGTTCAGGGTGTTCAAATGAAACAGAATAGGTGTTCAAGTTAACCAGAATACGCAGTGGGATCATAATTTATAGATTTTACTCATTAAATCGTGTTAGCTCAGACACAGGAAACAGACTTTTAGTTCATTAATTATCGAATTACCGTCACAACTCAGGCCATGTCGGCAGCGACGGTCAGATTTTATCAGGTATTTTTACCAGTAAGTTCTCAAAAAACGCTGGAAGCAGGATAACTTCGGTCAGTCGTCTATCCTCTCAGCATGGCTTTTTCAGAACACCAGCAGCCACACCTGAAGATCTACGAAGATTCATCACTCAGCAGCAAGAGCCGATCATTCAGCTCAAAGAACAGGTAGAATTGCTTGAAGCCGAGATGTGTCGTCTAAAAAAACTGCCAGCAAAGCCTGACATCAAACCGAGCACCAAACCTCCCGATGATGACACCGGCAGCTCTGATGGAGATCTATCCGCTCCTGAGGGTAACGATGGGGCCAGTTCAGACAACTTGCTAAAGCAGGAGGTTAAAAAACCCAACGAGAAACCAGAAAGCGGCGAAAACAGCCCCGAAAGTCATCGGCGGAAAAATCCATACCCATTGCTGCCACGGATGTTCCGCAGGGATCAGTCAGGAATGGAACCTCGGAATCTCTATTTCCAGTGGGAAATTCAGCCAGCTTCTTACGAAAGGAAAGGATACAAGCAGTTCCATGCTGAGAAAGATGAGCTGTTAACTACAGGTATTCGCTGTTCAAGTTATATCCAGACAGATGATTTTTGATAAGAGTCAGAGTATTTCATCTATTGAAAGTGAATCCCAAAAGTTTTCATCGATAACAAAATTCTCTGATGAAAGGAGTTCATCAATATATTCTGGTAGTTCCAGATTCTTGAGACCTATAGATTCTATAATTCGTGAAACAAAATTCTCGTTCGGAAAGCCTTTACTATGACAGATGGAAGAAATGGATCTCAGCAGTTGCCGGTCAAGCTGGCCATCCTTATGGAGGCTCGGTAGCTTCAGCAGCGTATCCACGTCCCCGGCTTTGGGAAAGCCCCGGCTACTCATCATGGAAGAAATGGAGCTCAGCAGTTGCCGGTCAAGCTGGCCATCCTTCTGGAGGCTCGGTAGCTTCAGCAGCGTGTTTATATCCCCGGTTTTGGGAAAGCCCCGGCTTATCATCATGGAAGAAATGGAGCTCAGCAGTTGCCGGTCAAGCTGGCCATTCTTCTGGAGGCTCGGTAGCTTCAGCAGCGTGTCCACTTCCCCGGCTTTGGGAAAGCCCCGGCTACTCATCATGGAAGAAATGGAACTCAGCAGTTGCCGGTCAAGCTGGCCATCCTTCCGGAGGCTCGGTAGCTTCAGCAGCATGTCCAGCAGCATGTCCACTTCCCCGGCTTTGGGAAAGCCCCGGCTACTCATCATGGAAGAAATGGAGTTCAACAATTGCCGGTCAAGCTGGCCATCCTTCCGGAGGCTCGGTAGCTTAAGCAGCGTGTCAACGTCCCCGGCTTTGGGAAAGCCCCGGCCACTCATCATGGAAGAAATGGAGCTCAGCAGTTGCCGGTCAAGCTGGCCATCCTTTTGGAGGCTCGGTAGCTTCAGAAGCGTGTCCACGTCCGCGGCTTTGGGAAAGCCTTTACCATTACAGATAGAAGAAATGGAACTCAGCAGTTGCCGGTCAAGCTGGCCATCCTTCTGGAGGCTCGGTAGCTTCAGCAGCGTGTCCACTTCCCCGGCTTTGGGAAAGCCTTTACCATGACAGATGGAAGAAATGGAGCTCAGCAGTTGCCGGTCAAGCCGGCCATCCTTCTGGAGGCTCGGTAGCTTCAGCAGCGTGTCCATGTCCCCGGCTTTAGGAAAGCCTTTACCATTACAGATGGAAGAAATGGAGCTCAGCAGTTGCCGGTCAGGCTGGCCATCCTTCTGGAGGCTCGGTAGCTTCAGCAGCGTGTCCACGTCCCCGGCTTTGGGAAAGCCTTTTCCATGACAGATGGAAGAAATGGAGCTCAACAGTTGCCGGTCAAGCTGGCCATCCTTCTGGAGGATCGGTAGCTTCAGCAGCGTGTCCACGTCCCCGGCTTTGGGAAAGCCCCGGCTTTTCATCATGGAAGAAATCGAACTCAGCAGTTGACGGTCAAGCTGGCCATCCTTCTGGAGGCTCGGTAGCTTCAGCAGCGTGTCCACGTCCCCGGCTTTGGGAAAGCCTTTACCATGACAGATGGAAGAAATGGAGCTCAGCAGTTGCCGGTCAAGCTGGCCATCCTTCCGGAGGCTCGGTAGCTTCAGTAGCGTGTCCACGTCCCCGGCTTTGGGAAAGCCTTTACCATGACAGATGGAAGAAATGGAGCTCAGCAGTTGCCGGTCAAGCTGGCCACCCTTCTGGAGGCTCGGTAGCTTGAGCAGTGTGTCCACGTCCCCGGCTTTGGGAAAGCCCCGGCCACTCATCATGGAAGAAATGGAGCTCAGCAGTTGCCGGTCAAGTTGGCCATCCTTCTGGAGACTCGGTAACTTCAGCAGCGTGTCCACGTCCCCGGCTTTGGGAAAGCCCCGGCCACTCATCATGGAAGAAATGGAGCTCAGCAGTTGCCGGTCAAATTGGCCATCCTTCTGGAGGCTCGGTAGCTTCAGCAGCGTGTCCACGTCCCCGGCTTTGGGAAAGCCTTTACCATTACAGATGGAAGAAATGGATGTAATAAATGGATAACATGCTATTGCTTGTACATCACGGTCTTCAATACTCAGAAACTCGTTAATGTTTTTCTTTGTTCCTGGGCTTCCTTCGCACTTCAAGAGCATGCTGGTAATCGTGCCCGTGTTTTTAACTGTTCTTTCCACACTACTAAAAAAGATGCCAAGCTTGGATACCAGTTGGACTTTCGACTCATTCGGGCAAGAATTAACCAGCTTGTCCAGCGTTGGTTTGACGGTGATTTTGCGTTCCTGGCAAAGGCTCTTTAATTGATCTAAAGTCGTTATCAATGAATCTTGTTGATACTCATTTTCACAATTCGGTCGTTTTCTTTTTAATTTTTCATCCTCTACTGCATCTTCAATGTGAGAAACATTTCTCTTTAAAGATACTTTTTCTTTAGGGGGCTCATAATTATCGATGGTTGGGAGGCTGTTCCCAATGGGTTCTTGTCTTGATACGTGCCGACCTGAATAGAAAGAGCTTGAGGGTCTTGATGATATTGTGTGATCACTACCAGAAGGTAACCCTCTGGAATTCGCACTCCCCATCACCAGACTTGATTCATTATAGAGTGGGATCATAGTTTATTAATTTTATTCATTAAATCGTGTCAGCTCAGACACAGGAAACAGCCTTTTAGTTCATTGATGATCGAATTACCGTCACAACTCAGGCCATGACGGCAGCGATGGTCAGATTTTATCCGGTGTTTTTACCAGTAAGTTCTCAAAAAACGCTGGAAGCAGGATAACTTCGGTCAGTCGTCTATCCTCTCAGCATGGCTTTTTCAGAACACCAGCAGCTACAACCTGAAGATCTACTGAGATTCATCACTCAGCAGCAAGAGCAGATCATTCAGCTCAAAGAACAGGTAGAATTGCTTGAAGCCGAGATTCGTCGTCTAAAAAAACTGCCAGCAAAGCCTGACATCAAACCGAGCACCAAACCTCCCGATGATGACACCGGCAGCTCTGATGGCGATCTATCCGCTCCTGAGGGTAACGATGGAGCCAGTTCAGACACCTTGCTAAAGCAGTAGGTTAAAAAACCCAACGAGAAACCAGAAAGCGGCGAAAACAGCCCCGAAAGTCATCGGCGGAAAAATCCATACCCATTGCTGCCACCGGTGTTCCGCAGGGATCAGTCAGGAATGGAACCTCGGAATCTCTATTTCCAGTGGGAAATTCAGCCAGCTTCTTACGAAAGGATACAAGCAGTTCCATGCTGAGAAAGATGAGCTGTTAACTACAGGTACTCGCTGTTCAAGTTATATCCAGACAGATGATTTTTGATAAGAGTCAGAGTATTTCATCTATTGAAAGTGACTCCCAAAAGTTTTCATCGATAACAAAATTCTCTGATGAAAGGAGTTCATCAATATATTCTGGTAGTTCCAGATTCTTGAGACCTATAGATTCTATAATTCGTGAAACAAAATTCTCGTTCGGAAAGCCTTTACCATGACAGATGGAAGAAATGGAGCTCAGCAGTTGCCGGTCAAGCTGGCCATCCTTCTGGAGGCTCGGTAGTTTCAGCAGCGTGTCCACGCCCCCGGCTTTGGGAAAGCCCCGTCTACTCATCATGCAAGAAATGGAGCTCAGCAGTTGCCGGTCAAGCTGGCCATCCTTCTGGAGGCTCGGTAGCTTCAGCAGCGTGTCCACGTCCCCGGCTTTGGGAAAGCCTTTACCATTACAGATGGAAGAAATGGAGCTCAGCAGTTGCCGGTCAAGCTGGCCATCCTTCTGGAGGCTCGGTAGCTCCAGCAGTGTGTCCACGTCCCCAGCTTTGGGAAAGCCCCGGCTACCCATCATGGAAGAAATGGAGCTCAGCAGTTGCCGGTCAAGCTGGCCATCCTTCTGGAGGCTTGGTAGCTTCAGCAGCGTGTCCACGTCTCCGGCTTTGGGAAAGCCTTTACCATGACAGATGGAAGAAATGGAGCTCAGCAGTTGCCGGTCAAGCTGGCCATCCTTCTGAAGGCTCGGTAGCTTCAGCAGCGTGTCCACGTCCCCGGCTTTGGGAAAGCCTTTACCATTACAGATGGAAGAAATGGAGCTCAGCAGTTGCCGGTCAAGCTGGCCATCCTTCTGGAGGCTCGGCAGCTTCAGCAGCATGTCCACGTCCCCGGCTTTGGGAAAGCCTTTACCATTACAGATGGAAGAGATGGAGCTCAGCAGTTGCCGATCAAGCTGGCCATCCTTCTGGAGGCTCGGTAGCTTCAGCAGCGTGTCCACGTCCCCGGCCCCGGCTTTGGGAAAGCCTTTACCATTACAGATGGAAGAGATGGAGCTCAGCAGTTGCCGATCAAGCTGGCCATCCTTCTGGAGGCTCGGTAGCTTCAGCAGCGTGTCCACGTCCCCGGCTTTGGGAAAGCCTTTAGTATGACAGATGGAAGAAATGGAGCTCAGCAGTTGCCGGTCAAGCTGGCCATCCTTCTGGAGGCTCGGTAGCTTCAGCAGCCTGTCCACGTCCCCGGCTTTGGGAAAGCCCCGGCTACTCATCATGGAAGAAATGGAGCTCAGCAGTTGCCGGTCCAGCTGGCCATCCTTCTGGAGGCTTGGTAGCTTCAGCAGCGTGTCCACGTCTCCGGCTTTGGGAAAGCCTTTACCATTACAGATGGAAGAAATGGAGCTCAGCAGTTGCCGGTCAAGCTGGCCACCCTTCTGGAGGCTCGGCAGCTTCAGCAGCGCGTCCACGTCCGCGGCTTTGGGAAAGCCTTTACCATTACAGATGGAAGAAATGGATTTAATAAATGGATAACATGCTGTTGCTTGTACATCAGGGTCTTCAATATTAAGGAACTCGTTAATGTTTTTCTTTGTTATAGAGCTTCCTTCGCCCTTCAAGAGCATGCTGGTAATCGTACCCGTGTTTTTAACGGTTCTTTCCACACTACTAAAATAAATGCCAAGCTTGGATACCAGTTGGACTTTCGACTCATTCGGGCAAGAATTAACCAGCTTATCCAGCGTTGGTTTGACGGTGATTTTGCGTTCCCGGCAAAGACCCTTTAATTGATCTAGAGTCACTATCAATGAATCTTTTTGATACTCACTTTCACGATCCGGTCGTTTTCTTTTTAATTTTTCATCCTGTACTGCATCTTCAATGTGAGAAACATTTCTCTTTAAAGATACTTTTTCTTTAGGGGGCTCATAATTATCGATGGTTGGGAGGCTGTTCCCAATGGGTTCTTGTCTTGATACGTGCCGGCCTGAATAGAAAGAGCTTGATGATCTTGATGGTGTTGTGTGATCACTACCAGAAGGTAACCCTGTGGAATTCGCACTCCCCGTTGTCAGACTTGATTCATTATAGAGTGGGATCATAGTTTATTAATTTTATTCATTAAATCGTGTCAGCTCAGACACAGGAAACAGCCTTTTAGTTCATTAATGATCGAATTACCGTCACAACTCAGGCCATGACGGCAGCGATGGTCTGGTTTTATCAGGTGTTTTTACCAGTAAGTTCTCAAAAAACGCTGGAAGCAGGATAACTTCGGTCAGTCGTCTATCCTCTCAGCATGGCTTTTTCAGAACACCAGCAGCTACAACCTGAAGATCTACTGAGATTCATCACTCAGCAGCAAGAGCAGATCATTCAGCTCAAAGAACAGGTAGAATTGCTTGAAGCCGAGATGCGTCGTCTAAAAAAACTGCCAGCAAAACCTGACATCAAACCGAGCACCAAACCTCCCGATGATGACACCGGCAGCTCTGATGGAGATCTATCCGCTCCTGAGGGTAACGATGGGGCCAGTTCAGACACCTTGCTAAAGCAGGAGGTTAAAAAAACCAACGAGAAACCAGAAAGCGGCGAAAACAGCCCCGAAAGTCATCGGTGGAATAATCCATACCCATTGCTGCCACCGATGTTCCGCAGGGATCAACTACAGGTATTCGCTGTTCAGGTTATATCCAGACAGATGATTTTTGATAAGAGTCAGAGTATTTCATCTATTGAAAGGGAATCCCAAAAGTTTTCATCGAAATCAAAATTCTCTGATGAAAGGAATTCATCAATATATTCTGGTAGTTCCAGATTCTTGAGACCTATAGATTCTATAATTCGTGAAACTAAATTCTCGTTCGGAAAGCCTTTACCATGACAGATGGAAGAAATGGATCTCAGCAGTTGCCGGTCAAGCCGACCATCCTTCTGGAGGCTCGGTAGCTTCAGTAGCGTGTCCACGTCCCCGGCTTTGGGAAAGCCCCGGCGCCCCATCATGGAAGAAATGGAGTTCAGCAGTTGCCGGTCAAGCTGGCCATCCTTCTGGAGGCCCGGTAGCTTCAGCAGCGTGTCCACGTCCCCGGCTTTGGGAAAGCCCCGGCACCCCATCATGGAAGAAATGGAGCTCAGCAGTTGCCGGTCAAGCTGGCCATCCTTCTGGAGGCCCGGTAGCTTCAGCAGCGTGTTCACGTCCCCGGCTTTGGGAAGGCCCTGGCTACTCATCATGGAAGAAATGGATCTCAGCAGTTGCCGATCAAGCTGGCCATCCTTCCGGAGGCTCGGTAGCTTCAGCAGCGTGTCCACGTCCCCGGCTTTGGGAAAGCCTTTACCATTACAGATGGAAGAAATAGAGCTCAGTAGTTGCCGGTCAAGCTGGCCATCCTTCTGGAGGCTCGGTAGCTTCAGCAGCGTGTCCACGTCCCCGGCTTTGGGAAAGCCCCGGCTACTCATCATGGAAGAAATAGAACTCAGCAGTTGCCGGTCAAGCTGGCCATCCTTCCGGAGGCTCGGTAGCTTCAGCAGCGTGTCCACGTCCCCGGCTTTGGGAAAGCCCCGGCTACTCATCATGGAAGAAATGGAACTCAGCAGTTGCCGGTCAAGCTGGCCATCCTTCTGGAGGCTTGGTAGCTTCAGCAGCCTGTCCACGTCCCCGGTTTTGGGAAAGCCTTTACCATTACAGATAGAAGAAATGGAGCTCAGCAGTTGCCGGTCAAGCTGGCCATCCTTCCGGAGACTCGGTAGCTTCAGCAGCGTGTCCACGTCCCCGGCTTTGGGAAAGCCCCGGCTACTCATCATGGAAGAAATAGAGCTCAGCAGTTGCCGGTCAAGCTGGCCATCCTTCTGGAGGCTCGGTAGCTTCAGCAGCGTGTCCACGTCCCCGGTTTTGGGAAAGCCCCGGCCACTCATCATGGAAGAAATGGAGCTCAGCAGTTGCCGGTCAAGCTGGCCATCCTTCCGGAGGCTCGGTAGCTTGAGCAGCGTGTTCATGTCCCCGGCTTTGGGAAAGCCCCGGCTACTCATCATGGAAGAAATGGAACTCAGCAGTTGCCGGTCAAGCTGGCCATCCTTCTGGAGGCTCGGTAGCTTCAGCAGCCTGTCCACGTCCCCGGCTTTGGGAAAGCCCCGGCTACTCATCATGGAAGAAATAGAACTCAGCAGTTGCCGGTCAAGCTGGCCATCCTTCCGGAGGCTCGGTAGCTTCAGCAGCGTGTCCACGTCCCCGGCTTTGGGAAAGCCTTTACCATTACAGATGGAAGAAATGGAACTCAGCAGTTGCCGGTCAAGCTGGCCATCCTTCTGGAGGCTCGGTAGCTTCAGCAGCGTTTCCACGTCCCCGGCTTTGGGAAAGCCTTTACCATGACAGATGGAAGAAATGGAGCTCAGCAGTTGCCGGTCGAGCTGGCCATCCTTCTGGAGGCCCGGTAGCTTCAGCAGCGTGTCCACGTCCCCGGCTTTGGGAAAGCCTTTACCATGACAGATGGAAGAAATGGAACTCAGCAGTTGCCGGTCAAGCTGGCCGTCCTTCCGGAGGCTCGGTAGCTCCAGCAGTGTGTCCACGTCCCCAGCTTTGGGAAAGCCCTGGCTACCCATCATGGAAGAAATGGATCTCAGCAGTTGCTGGTCAGGCTGGCCATCCTCCTGGAGGCTTGGTAGCTTCAGAAGCGTGTCCACGTCCCCAGCTTTGGGAAAGCCTTTACCATGACAGATGGAAGCAATGGATCTTAGCAGTTTCCGGTTAAGCTGGCCATCCTTCTGGAGGCTCGGTAGCTTCAGCAGCGTGTCCACGTCCCCGGCTTTGGGAAAGCCTTTACCATTACAGATGGAAGAAATGGAGCTCAGCAGTTGCCGGTCAAGTTGGCCATCCTTCTGGAGGCTCGGTAGCTTCAGCAGCGTGTCCACGTCCCCGGCTTTGGGAAAGCCTTTACCATTACAGATGGAAGAAATGGATGTAATAAATGGATAACATGCTATTGCTTGTACATCACGGTCTTCAATACTCAGAAACTCGTTAATGTTTTTCTTTGTTCTTGAGTTTCCTTCGCCCTTGCAGAGCATGCTGGTAATCGTACCCGTGTTTTTAACAGTTCTTTCCACACTACTAAAATAAATACCAAGCTTGGATACCAGTTGGACTCTCGACTCTTTCGGGCAAGAATTAACCAGCTTATCCAGCGTTGGTTTGACGGTGATTTTGCGTTCCTGGCAAAGGCCCTTTAATTGATCTAAAGTCGCTACCAATGAATCTTGTTGGTACTCATTTTCACGATCTGGTCGTATTCTTTTTAATTTTTTATCCTGTACTGTATCTTCAATGTGAGAAACATTTCTCTTTAAAGATACTTTTTCTTTAGGGGGCTCACAATTATCGATGGTTGGGAGGCTGTTCCCAATGGGTTCTTGTCTTGATACGTGCCGACCTGAATAGAAAGAGCTTGACGGTATTAATGGTGTTGTGTGATCACTACCAGAAGGTAATCCTGTGGAATTCGCACTCCCCGTCGCCAGACTTGATTCATTACAGAGTGGGATCATTATTTATAAACTTTATTTATTAAACCGTGCCAGCTCAGACACAGGAAACAGCCTTTTAGTTCATTAATGATCGAATTACCGTCACAACTCAGGCTATGACGGCAGCGATGGTCAGATTTTATCCGGTGTTTTTACCAGTAAGTTCTCAAAAAACGCTGGAAGCAGGATAACTTCGGTCAGTCGTCTATCCTCTCAGCATGGCTTTTTCAGAACACCAGCAGCCACAACCTGAAGATCTACGAAGATTCATCACTCAGCAGCAAGAGCCGATCATTCAGCTCAAAGAACAGGTAAAATTGCTTGAAGCCGAGATGCGTCGTCTAAAAAAACTGCCAGCAAAACCTGACATCAAACCGAGCACCAAACCTCCCGATGATGACACCGGCAGCTCTGATGGAGATCTATCCGCTCCTGAGGGTAACGATGGGGCCAGTTCAGACACCTTGCTAAAGCAGTAGGTTAAAAAACCCAACGAGAAACCAGAAAGCGGCGAAAACAGCCCCGAAAGTCATCGGCGGAAAAATCCATACCCATTGCTGCCACCGATGTTCCGCAGGGATCAGTCAGGAATGGAACCTCGGAATCTCTATTTCCAGTGGGAAATTCAGCCAGCTTCTTACGAAAGGATACAAGCAGTTCCATGATGAGAAAGATGAGCTGTTGACTACAGGTATTCGCTGTTCAAGTTATATCCAGACAGATGATTTTTGATAAGAGTCAGAGTATTTCATCTATTGAAAGTGAATCCCAAAAGTTTTCCTGATTACCACCGACCCTACGTCGTGAGCCAGCTGCTATAATAAACGTCGATAGTCATGTGTTTTGGAGGTAAAACTGATGTGTAAAAACACCATTCAGTTCCAAAAAGGCCTTGGCATTATGCAATTTCTGGCTAATTACGGCAGTGAAGAGCAGTGTGAGAACGCGCTGTCCTCTTGGCGCTGGCCAGATGGCTTCCAATGCCCGAAGTGTGGCTCCCGCAGTTTCTGCAAGCTTCACCGGAAAGCTGAATTCCAGTGCAATTGCTGCCGTTGCCAAACCTCGCTTACCAGTAACACTATCTTTGACTCAACAAAGCTGCCTCTAGCTACCTGGTTTCTGGGTATCTATCTCGTCACCCAGAATAAAGCGGGGATTTCTTGCCTGACGCTTCATCGACAACTTGGCATTTCCTACAATGCCGCATTGCGCATGAAACACAAACTCATGCAGGTCATGATGGAAAGAGATAACAGCTGGCAGTTGAGTGGTTTTGTTCAGATTGATGACGCCTATTGGGGCGGAGAGCGCCACGGAGGCCGCCGGGGCAGAGGCTCAGAGAACAAAGCCCCCTTCGTGGCCGCAGTTCAGACAGATGCTGATAACCACCCTATCTACATGAAGTTCAATGCCGTTGATAACTTCCGGCGAAAAACCATTCAGGAGTGGGCAGAACATGCCCTGAAAAAGGGTGTCCGGGCCGTCAGCGATGGCTTGTCCTGTTTCCGGGGTATTGAAGATGCCGGATGCCAGCACACAGCCATCATTACCGGTGGTGGGCATGCATCCATGGAGAATGAGTTGTTCACCTGGGTAAATACCATGCTGGGAAACGTGAAAACAGCGATTACCGGTACTTACCATAAGCTCGACCCCAAGCATCTGGGCCGTTATCTATCAGAGTTCAACTATCGGTTTAACCGGCGTTTTGATATGCCTTCAATGATCTCAAGGCTAGGTCGGGCTGCAGTCAATACAGCACCGATGCCGGATCGACTTCTCAAACTGCCAGACGTCCAGTGGAAACCGGGTTAGCCATCAACCGATAATTGAAAGTCAGTTGACGTATTAATATCATTATTTCGAATGATGATGTGGGTCTTTGCTTGTTCGGAGCGGTTATGAAACCGAATTTAGTTGATAATCTGGAGAACAAGCCGTCATGATGCCTGCTCCACCGGTAATACTGGAGAGGTTCTATTATTTCTTTACCGGGTTATAGACATAAAGAATGAAAAGCTGCACGTATATTCTTAAATTATCTTTCCCTGTGTCATGACGTACGATCAGTGGTAATCAGGAAAGTTTTCATCGAAATCAAAATTCTCTGATGAAAGTAGTTCATCAGTATATTCTGGTAGTTCCAGATTCTTGAGACCTATAGATTCTATAATTAGTGAAACTAAATTCTCGTTCGGAATGCCTTTACCGTGACAGATGGAAGAAATGGATCTCAGTAGTAGCCGGTCAAGCTGGCCATCCTTCTGGAGGCTCGGTAGCTTCAGTAGCGTGTCCACGTCCCCGGCTTTGGGAAAGCCCCGGCTACTCATCATGGAAGAAATGGAGCTCAGCAGTTGCCGGTCAAGCTGGCCATCCTTCTGGAGGTCTGGTAGCTTCAGCAGCGTGTTTATATCCCCGGTTTTGGGAAAGCCCCGGCTTCTCATCATGGAAGAAATGGAGCTAAGCAGTTGCCGGTCAAGCTGGCCATTCTTGTGGAGGCTCGGTAGCTTCAGCAGCGTGTCCACGTCCCCGGCTTTGGGAAAGCCCCGGCCACTCATCATGCAAGAAATGGAGCTAAGCAGTTGCCGGTCAAGCTGGCCATCCTTCCGGAGGCTCGGTAGCTTCAGCAGCATGTCCAGCAGCATGTCCACTTCCCCGGCTTTGGGAAAGCCCCGGCTACTCATCATGGAAGAAATGGAGTTCAACAATTGCCGGTCAAGCTGGCCATCCTTCCGGAGGCTCGGTAGCTTCAGCAGCGTGTCCACGTCCGCGGCTTTGGGAAAGCCTTTACCATTACAGATAGAAGAAATGGAACTCAGCAGTTGCCGGTCAAGCTGGCCATCCTTCTGAAGGCTCGGTAGCTTCAGCAGCGTGTCCACGTCCCCGGCTTTGGGAAAGCCTTTATCATGACAGATGGAAGAAATGGAGCTCAGCAGTTGCCGGTCAAGCCGGCCATCCTTCTGGAGGCTCGGTAGCTTCAGCAGCGTGTCCACGTCTCCGGCTTTAGGAAAGCCTTTACCATGACAGATGGAAGAAATGGAGCTCAGCAGTTGCCGGTCAAGCTGGCCATCCTTCTGGAGGCTCGGTAGCTTCAACAGCGTGTCCACGTCCCTGGCTTTGGGAAAGCCTTTTCCATTACAGATGGAAGAAATAGAACTCAGCAGTTGCCGGTCGAGCTGGCCATCCTTCTGGAGGCTCGGTAGCTTCAGCAGCGTGTTCACGTCCTCGGCTTTGGGAAAGCCTTTACCATGACATATGGCTAAGTTACCGTTAATGGTTGAATCAGCTAAACTCCCATAAAATCTACGTTGTAGGGGAGTGATATGCAATCTGAACTCTTCCAGAATTTTATTGATTCCATTTCAACATTAACCAGTGAACAGCGAGACATTCTTAACAACTCGCTCCTTAGTACTCAAATAGAGGTTACCGAGGTAGTAGAAACCACTGACTCTGAACCTGTTTACAGTGAATCTATACCCAATAACGATAATGCAACACCTGACGTAGAAAAGAGCATACTTGCCCAATTTGCCGAAAACCCCAGGTGCCCCAAATGCAAAAGCCATAGCGTTGGTCGCTGGGGCATACGAAATGGCCGACAGCGCTACCACTGCAAGACTTGCGACTCAACGTTTAACGCCTTTAGTGGAACGCCTTTGGCAAGGCTCAGGCACCCTGAAAAATGGAACAAGTACCTCGCAGGTATGACTCACTCTATGGTCTTGCGACCAGCTGCTGCTGAGAATGCCATTGACTTGAAAACTGCGTTCCGCTGGCGTCACCGCTTTCTTGAAGTGATTAATAATGATCAAGCAGAAGAGCTTTGTGGCATTACTGAGCTTGATGAAACATTTTTCCGTGAATCCTTCAAAGGGCAAAGAGAAGGCCTTCCACGGCCAACCCGAAAGCGGGGTAATGATCCCAACAAAGCCCGAAAAGTCCCGGTAATGGTGGCTCGGGACCGTAATCGAAATACCGTTGACGGTGTATTAGAAAACGAAAGTGCTAATGAATTGTGCAGGCATTTAAATGGCCGCATATCGATACAGGCCACGGTCTGTGCGGATGCACACCTCGCTCACGAAAAACTTGCTGACAAGCTTGGATTTGTCTTCAAGGAGCTGGTGACATCAGCAGGTCAACATGTTGTTGAAGGCATCTACCACATCCAGACTGTAAATTCTTATCACAGTCATTTAAAACGCTGGATTGGCGGCGTATTCCAAGGGGTTGCAACTCGTTACCTTCCCCATTATCTGGCCTGGAGGCGAGAACTGACGGCAGCAAAAAAATTAACTGTTGGCCGGTTGATCAGCAGAATTACTGAACATTGGTGCTTCCAACCATTAACGGTAACTTAGCCATGACATATGGAAGAAATGGAGCTCAGCAGTTGCCGGTCAAGCTGGCCATCCTTCCGGAGGCTCGGTAGCTTCAGCAGCGTGTCCACGTCCCCGGCTTTGGGAAAGCCCCAGCCACTCATCATGGAAGAAATGGAGCTCAGCAGTTGCCGGTCAAGCTGGCCATCCTTCTGGAGGCTCGGTAGCTTCAGCAGCGTGTCCACGTCCCCGGCCTTGGGAAAGCCCCGGCTTCTCATCATGGAAGAAATGGAGCTCAGCAGTTGCCGGTCAAGCTGGCCATTCTTGTGGAGGCTCGGTAGCTTCAGCAGCGTGTCCACGTCCCCGGCTTTGGGAAAGCCCCGGCTACTCATCATGGAAGAAATGGAACTCAGCAGTTGCCGGTCAAGCTGGCCATTCTTCTGGAGGCTCGGTAGCTTCAGCAGCGTGTCCACGTCCCCGGCTTTGGGAAAGCCTTTACCATTACAGATGGAAGAAATGGATGTAATAAATGGATAACATGCTATTGCTTGTACATCAGGGTTTTCAATAATCAAAAAGTCGTTAATGTTTTTCTTTGTTCTTGAGCTACCTTCACCCTTCAAGAGCATGCTGGTAATCGTACCCGTGTTTTTAACTGTGCTTTCCACACTACTAAAATAAATGCCAAGCTTGGATATCAGTTGGACTTTCGACTCATTCGGGCAAGAATTAACCAGCTTATCCAGCGTTGGTTTGACGGTGATTTTGCGTTCCTGGCAAAGGCCCTTTAATTGATCTAAAGTCGCTATCAATGAATCTTTTTGATACTCACTTTCACGACCCGGTCGTTTTCTTTTTAATTTTTCATCCTGTACTGCATCTTCAATGTGAGAAACATTTCTCTTTAAAGATACTTTTTTTTAGGGGGCTCATAATTATCGATGGTTGGGAGGCTGTTCCCAATGGGTTCCTGTCTTGATACGTGCCGACCTGAATAGAAAGAGCTTGATGGTCTTGATGGTGTTGTGTGATCACTACCAGAAGGTAACCCTGTGGAATTCGCACTCCCCTTCGCCAGACTTGATTCATTATAGAATGGGATCATAATTTATAGATTTTACTCATTAAATCGTGTTAGCTCAGACACAGGAAACAGCCTTTTAGTTCATTAATTATCGAATTACCGTCACAACTCAGGCCATGTCGGCAGCGATGGTCAGATTTTATCAGGTGTTTTTACCAGTAAGTTCTCAAAAAACGCTGGAAGCAGGATAACTTCAGTCAGTCGTCTATCCTCTCAGCATGGCTTTTTCAGAACAGTAGTTTAAAAAACCCAACGAGAAACCAGAAAGCGGCGAAAACAGCCCCGAAAGTCATCGGCGTAAAAATCCATACCCATTGCTGCCACCGATGTTCCGCAGGGATCAGTCAGGAATGGAACCTCGGAATCTCTATTTCCAGTGGGAAATTCAGCCAGCTTTTTACGAAAGGATACAAGCAGTTCCATGCTGAGAAAGATGAGCTGTTAACTACAGGTACTCGCTGTTCAAGTTATATCCAGACAGATGATTTTTGATAAGAGTCAGAGTATTTCATCTATTGAAAGTGAATCCCAAAAGTTTTCATCGATAACAAAATTCTCTGATGAAAGGAGTTCATCAATATATTCTGGTAGTTCCAGATTCTTGAGACCTATAGATTCTATAATTAGTGAAACTAAATTCTCGTTCGGAAAGCCTTTACCATGACAGATGGAAGAAATGGATCTCAGTAGTAGCCGATCAAGCTGGCCATCCTTCTGGAGGCTCGGTAGCTTCAGTAGCGTGTCCACGTCCCCGGCTTTGGGAAAGCCTTTACCATGACAGACGGAAGAAATGAAGCTCAGCAGTTGCCGGTCAAGCTGGCCATCCTTCTGGAGGCTCGGTAGCCTCAGCAGCGTGTCCACGTCCCCGGCTTTGGGAAAGCCCCGGCTACTCATCATGGAAGAAATAGAACTCAGCAGTTGCCGGTCAAGCTGGCCATCCTTCTGGAGGCTTGGTAGCTTCAGCAGCGTGTCTACGTCCCCGGTTTTGGGAAAGCCTTTACCATGACGGATGGAAGAAATGGAGCTCAGCAGTTGCCGGTCAAGTTGGCCATCCTTCTGGAGGCTCGGTAGCTTTAGCAACGTGTCCACGTCCCCGGCTTTGGGAAAGCCTTTACCATTACAGATGGAAGAGATGGAGCTCAGCAGTTGCCGGTCAAGCTGGCCATCCTTCTGGAGGATCGGTAGCTTCAGCAGCGTGTTCACGTCTCCGGCTTTGGAAAAGCCTTTACCATGACAGATGGAAGAAATGGAGCTCAGCAGCTGCCGGTCAAGCTGGCCATCCTTCTGGAGGCTCGGTAGCTTCAGCAGCGTGTCCACGTCCCCGGCTTTGGGAAAGCCTTTACCATGACAGATGGAAGAAATCGAGCTCAGCAGTTGGCGGTCAAGCTGGCCATCCTTCTGGAGACTCGGTAGCTTCAGCAGCGTGTCCACGTCCCCGGCTTTGGGAAAGCCCCAGCTACCCATCATGGAAGAAATGGAGCTGAGCAGTTGCCGGTCAAGCTGGCCATCCTTCTGGAGGCTCGGTAGCTTCAGCAGCGTCTCCACGTCCCCGGCTTTGGGAAAACCCCGGCAACTCATCATGGAAGAAATGGAGTTCAGCAGTTGCCGGTCAAGCTGGCCATCCTTCTGGAGGCTCGGTAGCTTCAGCAGCGTGTCCACGTCCCCGGCTTTGGGAAAGCCCCGGCTACTCATCATGGAAGAAATGGAACTCAGCAGTTGCCGGTCAAGCTGGCCATCCTTCTGGAGGCTTGGTAGCTTCAGCAGCGTGTCTACGTCCCCGGTTTTGGGAAAGCCCCGGCCACTCATCATGGAAGAAATGGAGCTCAGCAGTTGCCGGTCAAGCTGGCCATCCTTCCAGAGGCCCGATAGCTTCAGCAGCGTGTCCACGTCCCCGGCTTTGGGAAAGCCTTTACCATGACAGATGGAAGAAATGGAGCTTAGCAGTTGCCGGTCAAGCTGGCCATCCTTCTGGAGGCTCGGTAGCTTCAGCAGCGTTTCTACGTCCCCGGCTTTGGGAATGCCTTTTCCATTACAGATGGAAGAAATAGAGCTCAGCAGCTGCCGGTCAAGCTGGCCATCCTTCTGGAGGCTCGGTAGCTTCAGCAGCGTGTCCACGTCCCCGGCTTTGGGAAAGCCTTTACCATGACAGATGGAAGAAATGGAGCTCAGCAGTTGCCGGTCAATCTGGCCATCCTTCTGGAGGCTCGGTAGCTTCAGCAGCGTATCCACGTCCCCGGCTTTGGGAAAGCCCCGGCTACTCATTATGGAAGAAATGGAACTCAGCAGTTGCCGGTCAAGCTGGCCATCCTTCTGGAGGCTCGGTAGCTTCAGCAGCGTGTCCACGTCCCCGACTTTGGGAAAGCCTTTACCATTACAGATGGAAGAAATGGATTTAATAAATGGATAACATGCTATTGCTTGTACATCACGGTCTTCAATACTCAGAAAGTCGTCAATGTTTTTCTTTGTTCTTGAGATTCCCTGGCTCTTCAAGAGCATGCTGGTAATCGTACACGTGTTTTTAACTGTGCTTTCCACACTACTAAAATAAATGCCAAGCTTGGATACCAGTTGGACTTTCGACTCTTTCGGGCAAGAATTAACCAGCTTATCCAGCGTTGGTTTGACGGTGATTTTGCGTTCCTGGCAAAGGCCCTTTAATTGATCTAAAGTCGCTACCAATGAATCTTGTTGGTACTCATTTTCACGATCCGGTCGTTTTCTTTTTAATTTTTCATCCTGTACTGCATCTTCAATGTGAGAAACATTTCTCTTTAAAGATATTTTTTCTTTAGGGGACTCATAATTATCTATGGTTGGGAGGCTGTTCCCAATGGGTTCTTGTCTTGATACGTGCCGACCTGAATAGAAAGAGCTTGACGGTCTTGATGGTGTTGTGTGATCACTACCAGAAGGTAACCCTGTGGAATTCGCACACCCCGCCGCCAGACTTGATTCATTACAGAGTGGGATCATTATTTATAAACTTTATTCATCAAATCATGTCAGCTCAGACACAGGCAACAGCCTTTTAGTTCATTAATGATCGAATTACCGTCACAACTCAGGCCATGACGGCAGCGATGGTCAGGTTTTATCAGGTGTTTTTACCAGGAGTCCCGACTTCTTTTTATCTATTCAGCCATAAGTTGTTACAGTAAAGCTTGATGGATAAAAAGCACTGCTGGCCGCTATCCCCGGGCGGGAAACCAGCCCAAACGAGTGTTTGTGTCAAAGCTTTTGGAGGCACTAACCACTCATAAAGCGACTCAAACGCCGTTTGAGGTGGCGGTTTTCTTCCCGAAGCTGATCCAGTTTTCCCAATAACTCGATAGCCAAGGCTATACCCGGCCAGTCTACATCAAGATCATCGTGCAGGCGCACCGCTTTTCTGGTCAGTAGCACCATGGCCGGGCTGAATCGCCATTCGCCGGGTGAAGCACCGAGGGGGTCTACAATTCCCTGCTCGATAATTTCGATGACCGTCTCTTCTGCTACACCGGTCTGCAGACAAACTTCGGTGAAACTCAGGTAGGTGGTTTGTGTATCGCTCATGGGACTTCACTCCACTCAGCTCGCGGTTCGAAGGGGGCCTGTTCTGCCAGCAGCTGCCAATGCTCCTTAATGCTGTCGTTGCTTTTGGGCATAACAATTTTTAGCACTGCATAAAGATCCCCCTGTACCTGTTTACCGGGCAGGCCTTTGCCTTTTACCCGCAAGCGCTGACCACTCTGACTATTGGCCGGAATGGTAAGATTAATCTTGCCTGACAGCGTCGGCAGTGTCACCTTGGCACCGAGGGCGGCCTCCCAGGGAGCAAGGGGAAGGGTAATAATCAGGTTATGCCCTTCCACATCAAACAGTGGATGTGGTACCAGCCTGATGCGCAAATACAGATCGCCGCTACTACCATCACCGATACCCGGAGCCCCCTGACCTTTCAACCGGATCAGCTCACCATCGGTAACGCCGGAGGGGATTTTTACCTTAAGAGTTTTATTCACCTCGGTAACCTGTCCGTGCTCATCATAATGGGGCAGACTGTAGGAGATGGTTTTGGACTCTTCGGATAGTGTGTCTTCAAGAAAAACAGGCATCTCGGTCTCTATATCCTGCCCTCTCTGGTTATAAGTTCTGCGTCGTCCAAAATCACTGGAGCCGGCTTCTGTGCCACCGCCAAAAACAGACGAAAAAAAGTCCGAAAAATCCCCCTGGAAATGACTTCCCCCACCGCCCCGGAAATCGGAGGGTTCCCAGCCGGGTGGCGGGCGAAACCCCTGATGAGCTCCTCCATACTGACGAATCTCATCGTACTCTGCACGTTTCCCGTCGTCTTTCAGTACTTCATAGGCTTCCGCAACCTCCTTGAACTGATTTTCAGCATCGCGGTGGTCACTAACATCCGGGTGATACTTCCTGGCCAGCTTTCGGTAGGCGTTCTTTATCGTCTTCTTATCAGCATCAGGCGCTACGCCCAGAATCTTGTAGTAGTCTTTGAATTCCATAATGCATCCAGTATCGCTATACCCGTTGCCTTTGAGTCAACTATAGACCAAAGCAGGGGTTACCAAGCCAGAATGCCGGGGTAATGATAAACGATCTATTGTGTCTGAAATGTTCACTGTTCACTAGTACATGGTTTCAATGAGTTTGACGGGTTGTCGTTACCATAAGCCTCTGCACTCCGTTCGTCCTGAAGCCTGTCGAAGGGCGCAAACTCCGGCCCATGATAGATCGTGCCAAACACTCTTCGACTCCGCTCAGGATGAACGGAGATGGTACACGTCAATCTCATTGAAATGATGTACCAGGCAATAATCTTATTTTCACTTCCCTCTTACAACCCGCATTGAAATGGGAGCGCCGACGAAAGCAGTTCTGGTTAACCGTGATGTCAGAAAACAACTCCACTGTCTTCAGTCATCCGTTAGGTGTGGGCTTTAGAAGTGTTTTACATCGCTATTATCAATAGCCATAACAAATATATATGCTCGGTTGGCATAAATAACGAATGGGTTAGGTTAGGGATGAACTTTCATAAAAAATAGTGGTCTCAAGCTTGGTTTCAGATTCAGTGATTCAATGATTCAATGTATAGACCTATTTTTTTTGCTCGGTCAAATGCAAAGACTGATCACATTTCCATTTTTCAATATATTAATTTTTCGGATGGTGCATCCGGTCAGGTCTTCTCCCGTAAGGTTGCACAAGCAGCTACTGTTCCATGTGCTATCCCAGCTGAAAAGACGACTCGAAACTACCTTCAGCAACCGCTGATGTCTTTTCAGACAGTGGCGCCTTTTCAAACAGTGGAACCTTTTCAAACAGCTGTACCTTTTCAAACAGCGGTGCCTTTTCAAACAGCTGTACCTTTTCAAACAGCGGTGCCTTTTCAAACAGCTGTACCTTTTCAGAATCCATTCAATGCTCCCCGCTTAGAAAGAAGGTCGATAGTAGCCGTTGACAGCCACACTAAAGAAGACCAGGTATATTACCCGCCGGTTAGAATAGAACTGCAGAAGAGTGATTATGTCCCCACCTATGTTCCTGCTAATGAATGTTTTTCGATTCAGTCCATTTTAGGTTTAGGCCAATCAGCCTCGCAAAGCTCATCGGTTGTTGATAACAGCCCTCACCAACCGGTAGAAACTTCTCATCAATATCGTATTGATACTTTTCCGGAGCCTGGGAAGAAGGCCAGTGTCGAATGTAAAGCATCCGATAAACTGAGGAAGGCCAGAGCCAAATACAAAGCATCCGATAAACTAAAGAAGGCCAGAGCCAAATACAAAGCATCCGATAAAGGCAAGCAGACCAGTGCCAGATACGAAGCCTCCGCTAAAGGCAAAGAGGCCAGGGCCAGGGCCATAGCCAAATACAAAGCATCTGATAAAGGCAAGCAAAGAATAGCCATAAATAATGCAAAATCGAAAGCCTATCGGTCAGCTATAAAAAAAGGCTTAAGTGTAGAAGTAGCCAAGAAACAAGGAGAATTAGCAGCTAATGCAAAAAAAGCTGAATTATCAACACCCTCCATCACAACCGCTTTTCAGTCGACCAACCAGACAGCAATTTACTCTCCCGATCGAGCCCATTTCACGGTGGCTAACCAGAAAAAGCATGACTACACCAGATTTGATTCGGTCTTATGAAAAGGATGCCTTTTACTGGTACTACTGTTATAGCCAGTAAAATAACTGTCCTGTGGAAGGCTGTTGGATCAAATAGCTTCCAGCGCTTCCGATAATTTTTTCACAGCAATCACCGTCAAACCGGGAATCGGCTTCCTTGGCTGATTGGCCACAGGAACAATGGCCCGGCTGAAACCGTGCTTGGCAGCTTCGGTCAGACGTTCCTGTCCATTGGCCACCGGACGGATTTCTCCGGCCAGCCCAACCTCACCAAACGCCACCAGATCCTGCGGCAGTGGCGTATCTCGCAGGCTGGAAACGACAGCCAGCAGGCTGGCCAGGTCAGCACTGGTTTCAGTGATCTTTACGCCGCCAACCACGTTCAGAAATACATCCTGGTCACTGGTAAAAATGCCACCATGTCGGGTCAGAATCGCCAGTAGCATGGCCAGACGATTCTGCTCCACACCGACAGTTACACGACGCGGGTTGCCCAATTGAGATTCCACCACCAGCCCCTGTATCTCAACCAACAGGGGACGAGTACCTTCCCACAGCACAGAAATAATACTGCCAGAAGTCGCTTCCTGGGTTCGTGACAGGAAAATGGCCGACGGATTTTTCACTTCTTTCATGCCCGTTTCGGTCATGGCGAAAATACCCAGCTCATTCACCTGGCCAAAGCGGTTTTTGGTAGCCCGCATCATGCGAAAACGGGAATCATCGGTATTGCCCAGCATGATCTGGGTATCGATGATATGGGACAGGGTCATGGGACCGGCCAGCGAGTTGTCTTTGGTGACGTGGCCAACAATCAACAATACGGTACCGCTCTGTTTGGCGTACCGGGTCAGAAAGGCTGCGGATTCTTTTACCTGGCCAACACCTCCGGGCACCGAGTCTACCCCGTTCATATACATCACCTGGATAGAGTCAATCACGATGATGCCGGGCTTTTCCTGCTCCGCTACTGCTACGATATTTTCTGCCGAAGTTTCCGCCAGCATTTTCAGGTTATCGGTGGGCAACCCTAACCGCTGGGCACGGGCGGCAATCTGCTGCAGTGACTCTTCACCGGATACGTAGAGCGCATTCATTGATTGGGCAACGTGACAGAGCACCTGCAACAGGATGGTACTTTTACCGGCACCGGGATGGCCACCAATCAACACAGCACTGCCCTTGACAAAACCGCCACCGAGCACCCGGTCGAACTCCGTCATACCGCTGGAAAAACGTGGGGCTTCTTCAACATCGACTTCGCTGAGGGTTTTCAGCCCGGAGAGGGTACCGGCAAACCCGGCCTTGTTACTGGCGGCAATGGCTGGGGAGGCTGCCGGACCGAGGTTAACTTCTTTGTAAGAGTTCCACGACTTGCAGTCCGGGCACTGCCCCTGCCATTTGGCGGCTTCGCTGCCGCATTCGATACAGACGTACGCCTTTCGGGATTTTGCTTTTGCCATTGAAGAGTCTTTGTGTAAATAGCGCCAGTCTAACGGGTTCGTGAGCTCTCTGACAAATAGCACATGTATCCCAACCATATTTTTTATAAGCTGCCGGTACTATAAAGTGTTTCAATGTCTTCTAATGGCAGATAACCCAATTCAATGGCTGCTTTGATCATCCCTGTGGGCTTAAGATAACCTCTTGTCTCGTAAGCGAGGAACAATTGATCGAACGCTTGTACACCATCGCGTGCTTTTTGCATAAGGACTTTGACATCGAGAGGCCTCACTGTGTCAGCCGGAATCCTGGCTTCCTGCAATGATTCCAGAAATAGCGGGTGCCGTAAAATACTGAGAATCTTTCCTTGATCAAGCCCGATATTAGCGCCAAGCGTTTTACAAATCGCTTGGCGTTTTTGGCAGTTCAGATCTGCAGTACCGTATTTATTAGAGCCTTCTGGTAAGGACTTAATTATGTATCTGAAAAATGCCTTCTCCCAGGCTCCCCAGTCCTTCAGGTCAGGGTTCGTCGGGTTATTGCTGACCGGGTTATTTGCTGCAGCGCCAGCAACAACTGAAGGTAAAACGCCGGTTTGCTGTTCAATATACTTGATCGTCATGTCCAGAAGACGGGATAACTGACCTGAATTGAGCCTGCCCTGAGGGTCTGAGCAGTGTTGGATCATCTTTTTAGCGGATTCAACCGCTTTAAGGCCATCAGGATTGTTGGTGTCCACTACGCTATAAGCAGGGGGAGGTGGACAGGCACCTGCACTGTGAGGGGGAAGTTGAGAAGCATTTGCTCCGCCAGCCAAAACCGGATTACTCATAAGATAAGTCCTGTGATTATAAAATTTATATGATTTTCCTATCTCATATAGACAACTGATCACAAAAAAGTTCCATATTTCTGCAATACTTTACGGTCAGGTAGTCAAAGGATTCGCAAACATGAGTCATTTTTTCACGCCAGATGACTACGCCATTGCCGTGGCGGAGTCACCCGTTGCCAGATACGTTTGTACCCCTTTTGTACAAAGTGTGCTTAAAACACACCAGGTGGACTCCGTGCTGGATCTGCGTTGCAGCGAAGGCTTCTTTTCCCGCCTTGCCCTGACGGCAGGGGCTCATTATGTGGTGGGAGTGGATCAGTGTCCGGCCATGCTGGAGCGGGCGATACAGTTGAATGAGTCGGCTGGCTCCGGCATTGAGTATAAACAGGCTGATCCCACTTCATTGCGACTGGACGGATCATTTTCTCTGGTGTTTGCCTTCTGGCTTACCTGTCGACTGGCCAGTCTCAGCCACTTGAAAGAACTTGCAGATACCCTCTCGTATCATACGTCACCAGGCAGTTATAGTTATCTTCTGGCCATGGATTCTGAGAGCCACGCCCGAGTGCAGGCTAATCCACTGGCACCGGATGACTGCTACGGCAAAAAGGTGCAGTCTGTGGAAAGCCTTCAAGATGGCGATCCCTTTGAGTTGACCATTCAAGTCGCTGAAACAAAGGTACACTTCACCGATTATTGCTGGTCTACCAGTACGATTGTCCAGTGCCTTGAAGAGGCAGGTTTTACCCGCGTGAATGTGCTCTATCCGCCGGTGACGGAAGAAGGGCTTAAGGCAAAGGGTGACGATTACTGGGCAGCGTATCTGGCTGAACCATTTGTTGTGGCGATAGAGGCATTCAGGGCGTGAGTCTACAGCCAAGCTTCCGGGGCAAGCTTTTCGGTATTACTCCATATACTCAAGAAAATCGCTCAACATTATAGTTGTCTCCACAAGTAGTCTCCATACGTTTGATGTCAGGAAGTGCCGCGTTGTCTGCTGTTGCCGTTCTGCCCAGAATGCTGGGAACCCTGTTTTATTATTCGCCAACCTCCGAAGAAGCCAGTAATGTCATTACCGAACTGGCTGAACTGCCCGCTCTGCTGGACTGGCAAAATTCATCCCGGATAGAGGAAGCTGCAGCCCGTCTGTGCTCTGTGGAGATAGCGAAATTACCCTATCAGTTTTCCCTGCTGTTTGAAGGACAGGGGGTCATGTCGGCGCCACCCTGGGGATCGGTCTATCTCGACAGGGAAAACCTGCTGCTGGGTGAAACGGCACAGGCTTATCGTCAGTTTCTGCGGGCCAACGAGGTAGAGCTGGATACGGAGTTGAATGAGCCGGAAGATCAGTTTGGCCTGATGATTCTGGCCATGGCTTACTTTATGGAGACTGAGAATGATGATGCGGTAGTGGAGCTGCTCGGCACTCATCTGCTGCCATGGTCTGGTCGTTATCTGGCACTGTTGGCTGAGGCAGATGAGAGCGGCTTTTACCGTGCGCTGGCGCTGGTGGCTGAGGAATTCCTGAAGGAAGTCTCCGAAGCATACGAAGTGACGGCAGAAACCCGACAATTATATCGATAAGACCTTTTGACCAGCAATGTTCATGACCGAAAGTTCGGTCGCTCCGCACAATGAAAAATCAGGCTCTGCCACAATCATCGTGATGCAGGGTCTGACTGTAGTCGTTATCTTTTTAGTGGCGCCATAGAAGGATAGAGCCATGCTGACTTCAGTATTACTTACTGTCATAGCGCTGGCTATTGCCATTCGGTATGCAACTAACAAAAGGGTTAGCGCTTCTAACTAAAAATAGAACCAAATTATAAATAGCTGCTCTTAAAAATAAACATACTATAAAAGGAGTTAATAAACATGTTCTCTTCGTTATCTACCTCGCCCCCTGTGTCAGCATAGTTGTCGCCTCTCCTGAAATTAGAAATCTCAACAGGGGGCGGTCTATGAGTAATCAATGGCCCGCTATTCAGAAGAGTTCAAAGAGTCCATCATTCAGAAGATGATGCCACCCAATAATGTGCCAGTTTCGCAGTTGGTACGTGAGACTGGTATCTCTGATGTGACCCTGTACACTTGGCGAAAGAAAGCAGTATCTAAAGGAGTGCCTGTGCCGGGCGACGGAAAGAATCCAGATCAATGGACAACTGAAAACAAGTTAGCCGTAATCATTGAAACGGCTGCGTTAAATGAAGCAGAAATGGCTGAATACTGTCGTAAAAAAGGTCTGTTTGCTGAACAAATTCAGCAGTGGAAGGCTGCCTTTATTAACAGTGTTTCTGTCCAGCCTGAAAGTCAGTCAAAACAGCGTAAGGCGCTGTCTGACGAACACAAAAAAGATAAGAAAACCATCAAAAAGCTTGAGCGTGAACTCAATCGCAAGGACAAGGCGTTAGCAGAAACTGCTGCCTTGCTGGTACTCACAAAAAAGGCCCAAGAGATCTGGGGGGCGCCAGAGGACGATTAGTCTCTCTCCCGGATCGACAAAATGCTGTTAGCCTGATTAAACAGGCAGTTAAAGATGGGGCTCGTCAGTCAAAAGCCTGCAAAGCCCTTGGTCTTACAGAAAGAACTGTACAACGCTGGATGCAGGGTGATGACGTGCGCGCAGATAATCGCAAAAATGCTGACAGGCCAGAACCGGTTAACAAGTTTTCTGAAGCTGAGCGACAGGCGATTGTTGACGTCTGTAACAGCGAGCGGTTCAAAAGCCTTCCGCCCAGCCAGATTGTGCCCACATTGTTAGATGAAGGTCTCTATATGGGGTCTGAAAGGACATTTTACCGGGTGTTGGAGGAAACAGGGCAACAGCATCATCGGGGCAGTGCTGCCAAGCCAAACAGGTATAAGCCAACGTCCTGGTGTGCTACCGGACCCAACCAGGTCTGGTCCTGGGATATTACCTATCTGCGCTCTCCGATACGGGGGCAGTTTTATTACCTGTACCTGGTGATAGACATCTTTAGTCGTATGATTGTTACATGGGAAATTCATGAAACCGAATCAGCTGAGCATGCATCAGAAATGATCACTAAAGCCTGTATCAAACAGGGAATTGCAGCCTTGGAGTGGCCACTGGTTCTGCACTCAGATAATGGTAGTCCCATGAAGGGTGGCACTATGCTGTCAACACTGCAGCGTCTTGGGGTCGTGAGCTCATTCAGTCGTCCCCGGGTCAGTGATGATAACCCCTTTTCCGAGGCCATATTCAGAACCCTGAAATACCGCCCTGGTTATCCGCGCACGCCATTTGCTGATCTTGAAGCAGCACGTAGCTGGGTGCATGGTTTTGCCCAATGGTACAACGAAGAGCACAAGCACAGTGGGCTGAAATTTCTGACACCCGGGCAAAGGCATCGTGGTGAAACCAAGGTGCTTATGGCTAACCGCAGAAAGGTTTATGAACAAGCCAAAGAACGTCACCCAGAGCGCTGGGGAAAGAGGTCAACAAGGAACTGGGATCTGGCTGATGAAGTCTGGTTGAATCCCGACAGACCTGCTGATGATCAACTAAGCAAAGCCGCTTAAGTTGAGGCGACAACTATGTTGACAAACACCGCTCGTTGAATGTACCCCACGGCTCAAGTACATCTGAAAGTACACAAAAAAAGACCCAATCCGATACCGCATCACCCACAAAATCATCATGGAATGGTTACGATATTTTCACAACACCTCCTGTAAGTTCTGTAACGGTTTATAGCAGGAAGGAAGAAAGTTTACATTTTAATGAAAACCTCAAGTTCACGACATTGCATCAAAGAGAACAATCAGCCATTACCCGGAGTGACGGTAATCCATTTATCCAATTCTTTGGATTCAAAAACGAAGAGCACCTGACTAAGGCCATAGCCATCATAGATTTGTCAGAGATATCTGATTCGTCACAGCAAATCCAATCTACAGAAAATCCATTCTTTCGTTTTATCTCTAAACAAGCTTGTTATAAAGCTTGTTATAAAGCTTGGTTTCCTCCCGAACTATTAAAGGATTTTCGTCCCACAAAGGAACTTGACCCTTTAGCAGCCAAAATCAACCCAGAGGTAATTCTGGGTCTTGACAGACATTTTCACCTCGGACCTATCAAAACTAACCTCGTGCCCCATGAAGACCCTGTCGCATGCGATTTCAAAGACTTACCAAAGACCGACGGTAACCAGCAGAATGAAATGGCCTACAATTGCGATTACCTGTTTACTAATGTGAGACACGTTCGCGACCCAGCGCTTGAGGAGGATCATCTTTGCCTTTATCTTGCTGCCAGGGGTCTTGGTAACACGAATGCACAACATAGTGTTTGTGCGAACCCGGAATTGACGAATGAACTTGTTCGTTTCTTTGATTCTATCAATAATAAAACGCCTATAGCCCTGAGATTATGCAAAATTGACAACAAGCCCGGTGCAGGTTATGCCATTAATCAAAATTCGGAATACACCTTTGATATTGAGCAAGATTCCGCAGCTTTCCAGGTAATGTGCCGTAACAACAACAGACCACAGCGATTACTCTTCCAAAGAAAATTAGAAAGCCTCTCTCCTGAATGTGCTCGAATGGTAGTAAAATTTAAAGATGGTAATAAAACCAATCCAATCGTATTTAAAGTTCTACATGGATATGAAATTGCGTCAACAAGAGGTTCTGCCAGCCAGGCAGTTACCAGCCAGCCAGGCAATTGTCACGCTGATAACGGGGTAAAACCGTCCATTTCACGGGAGATAATGATCGGGCGATTAACGGTCATACCTCGCAAGGAAGAGTTACCCTTATTTAGTGAAACAAAAACTACTACCTACGAACTTGGTCCAAAGATTCTTCCTGAGGGTGAGATCATAACGAACAGGCCAGAAAACTGCTAATGCAAAGACTGCTGCTTCATCACCCGCAGCAGTGCCTGAACCGGGTGCGGAATCTTACCATCGCCATAACGTTTCACCTGGCTGCGGCAGGAATAACCGGTGGCAACTAACCTGCCACTGTTTTCCGGATTCTGCACAACATCTTTCCAGCTCATGTCGTAGAGCTTTCTTGAGGTCTCCTGATGACGGGTTTCATGGCCATAGATGCCGGCCATGCCACAACAGCCGGTAGCCTTGTAGGTGAGTTTAAGGCCCAGGTCACGGTATAGCTGTTGCCATTGAGCAGGGGCTGCCGGGACATTGGACGTCTCGGTGCAGTGGCCCAACAGGATAAACTCGTCGTCGGCTGAACCGGAAAGATCGATTGATAACTGTCTTAGTGTTGCTGACTGCTGGGCAAACCATTCAGAGAGTAGCAGTACTTTCGGGGAGCCGTCAGCCTTAAGGGAGCCGTCAGCCTTAAGGGAGCCGTCAGCCTTAAGGGAGCCGTCAGCCTTAAGGGAGCCTTCAGCCATAAGGGAGCCTTCAGCCTTAAGAAAACCTTCGCCCATCACTTCCTGGTATTCATCCCGGTACGTCAGGGTAACCGCTGCATCAATCCCCACCAGGCTGATGCCACTGTCGGCCAGAGCTATCAGCTCTTCTGCATTGGTTTTGGCGATTTTTTCAAAACGGCCCAGGAAACCATAGATGTGGAGTACCTTACCATTGGGTTTGTAGGGTGCAATCAATGGGCGATAGCCGAGACGAATCAGTAGCTCAACCAGATCGGTCAGCAGCGGTGTTTCAAAGAAGCTGGTGAAGGCATCCTGAATAATAATGACGGTTTTATCCCGTTCGCTGTCGGGAATGGCATCCAGCAACGTACGGTTGGCAATAGCAGCACCAGCACGACAGCAGTCGTTAACGGGTGATGAGCTGGTAATGGCCGGAATATCCTGCAGGCCAATGGTTTTACTCGCCAGCGTATTGGCCACTGACCAGCCCATAACCAGGTTGTAAGCCGGTTTGAACCTGGCCAGCACCGGGAGTATTGATTCCAGCATACCGGCCACGTGATGTTTGACCGGTCTTGGGTAACGGCCGTGGTACAGCTCGAAGTAACGGGAACGCAAGTCGGGCACATTGACCTGAATGGGACACTGCCCTGCGCAGGATTTACAGCTCATGCAGTTATCCAGAGCCCCGTATACCTGATGGCTGAAGTCCTCTTCACCGCGCCATTTGTTCACCAGGTTTATCAGCTTCCGGCCACCGTTATAGAATGGACCTGCCTGACGTATCTTGTGGCTTTCACCGGCAACATCCGCGCCAGCAGCCGTTTGCAACCGCAGCCATTCCCGTACCAGGCCAGAGCGGCCTTTCGGGGATTGCATCCGGTCATAAGTGGCCTTCCAGGTGGGGCACATGGCGCTGTTGGGATTGTAGTTGAAGCAGGCACCGTTGCCGTTGCAGTACAGGCTTCTGGTGAATGCGGCAAAGGCATTGCGCTCAATGTCCCGATCCTGCTGGCCACGGGTGGGGACTTCATCGATTTTCAGCAGCTGAACGGGTTCTGCCAGGGTGGCGGGGGTCGCAATCTTGCCGGGGTTTAACTGGTTGTAGGGATCAAACACGCCTTTAATCGCTTGCAGCACCGGGTAGAGATCGGCAAAGAAGTCCGGGGCGTATTCGGAACGGACGCCTTTGCCGTGCTCGCCCCAGAGCACACCACCATGACTTCGGGCCAGTGCAGCGACGTCATCACTGATTAAACGCACCAGTTTTTCCTGTTCCGGATCTTTCATATCGATGGCCGGGCGAACATGGAGAACGCCGGCATCCACATGACCAAACATGCCATAAGAAAGCTGGTGACTGTCCAGTAGCGCTCGAAACGCCTGAATAAACTCAGCGAGATTTTCCGGAGGAACGGCCACATCCTCGACAAAAGGTATGGGTCTTGCGTCGCCTTTCATATTGCCGAGCAAGCCGACCGCCTGCTTGCGCATATTCCAGATCTTTTTAACATTGCCGGTCCCCATCACCACGCTGTGGCCGGCTCGCCAGATACTGACCGGTTTTTCCAGCGCTGCTGTCAGGCGATCAATTCCCTGCTGAATCTCCGCTTCATCGTCACCGGTAAACTCAACAAAGTTAATGCCGTCAATATCCCCATTCTGTTTGGGGAAGAAGCCTTTGACGCTTTCCCAGACACTGTCGGACTTTGCCAGCCCAAGCACACGGGAATCGATGGTTTCAATCGAGCCCGGCTGTGCCGCCATGAGTGCCCGGGCATCCTGCAGTGAATCCTGGAAACTTTTGTAGAAAATCAGCACCAAGGCAGACTGCTTCGGGACAGGCAGCAGGTTGACTTTAATCTCACTGATGATGGCCAGCGTACCTTCGGAACCACAGAGGATAGCATTCAGGTCGTGCTGGTTATCCTGATTAACAATATTGGCCAGATCGTAGCCAGTCAGGTTTCTGTTCAAGCGCGGGAATACTTCTGACACCCGTTGTTTATACTGGCTGTGTGTCTTTTTCAGGGTGTTATAAATCTTGCCAATGCGGTCCGGTCGCTGACACAGTTGCTCCAGCTGATCGTCATCGACGGGGGAGGATTTCCACACCGTGCCATCAGCAAGCACGGATGTCAGTTCCAGCACATGATGGCGGGTTTTGCCATACACCACAGAGCCCTGGCCGCTGGCATCCGTATTGACCATACCGCCCACCGTTGCCCGGTTGCTGGTGGAGAGCTCCGGAGCAAAGAAGAGACCCTCTTTAGCCGCCAGCTCGTTGAGGTAGTCCTTGACCACTCCGGATTGAACCCTGGCCCAGCGTTCCCTGGTATTGATCTCCAGGACCCGGTTCATATAGCGGCTGGTGTCAATCATAAAGCCCGACGTGAGCGACTGGCCATTAGTGCCGGTCCCACCACCCCGGGGAGATACAACGATGGAGTGAAACTCCGGCTTATTGGCAAGGGTGAGAATTTTGCTGATGTCCTCTGTTGAGCGAGGGTAGAACACCCCCTCAGGAAGGACCTGATAAATGGAGTTATCCGTTGCCAGAACAGTCCGTTCGGCATAACCCAGCTCAATATCCCCATTAAAGCCTGCAGAGGCCAGTTCACGGGCAAATTGGCTATATAAGGTATTGGTTGTTTTCTGATCCAGCCTGCTGATCACCGCTGTACTCCCCATCAATCCCGTGGGGTATTGTACGTAAAGCAGGGCAAGTAGGGAAAGTATTCGCTTGAAATGGCTGTATTTGCTCGACAGCGGCTTGCCGAGAAGGCTTAAGTAATTTGTAACTGTTCAGCACCCCCACATAAATCTGGAATTTTCTGATTTTTATACCATCCTCTTAAGCACCATTTTTCCACAATATTCGCCAGCATGATTCCAGAACTACCCGCAACTATGTCGGCTGAGATTCTCTTGAAAGAGAATGCAGAGCTGCGGATGAGAGTTGCCTGTCTGGAAGAGCGATGTCGAGAATTGGAAGAAAAGGTTGGCAAGAACAGTCAAAACAGCAGCAAGCCGCCATCGTCTGATGGTTATCAAAAACCTTGTAAAAACAGTAAGTAACTATTCAGCACTGAGCAAAGGCATATTACAGTAATTCCGAACAGCTCTATGAAGTGATTGATATATGTCCATTCCCTGTTTTCTGGCAGACGACAAATAGCTGCGAATCCGTGCAAACATAGAACCACCGTCTGCACTCCTGAAGCAGCCTGAGATTTTCTGCTTTAACTTGGCCATTCGAACATCCCGCTCACTGCCATTGTTATCGAAGGGAATGGTAAAATCTGACATGAAGCGCAGTGTCTCAGCCTTGAACTCAGTGAGTCGTTTGAAGAGATTGTAAGCTTTAGTATTCTTGACTTTCTTGCGCTGTAACTGTTCAGCACCCCCACATAAATCTGGAATTTTCTGATTTTTATACCATCCTCTTAAGCACCATTTTTCCACAATATTCGCCAGCATGATTCCAGAACTACCCGCAACTATGTCGGCTGAGATTCTCTTGAAAGAGAATGCAGAGCTGCGGATGAGAGTTGCCTGTCTGGAAGAGCGATGTCGAGAATTGGAAGAAAAGGTTGGCAAGAACAGTCAAAACAGCAGCAAGCCGCCATCGTCTGATGGTTATCAAAAACCTTGTAAAAACAGTAATTCTCCAGATCATTCTGACGACCTTTCCGCAGATAAAGGTACCGATCCATCGGATGAAAAACCCAATCCTAAAAGTCTGAGACAGTCTTCTGGTAATAAAGCCGGTGGAAAGAAAGGGCATCAGGGCACTTGTCTTAAACAGGTCGATATCCCTGACTATATTGAGTACCTTCCGGTTAAAGAATGCAATAAATGTCAGGCGTCTCTTCTTGATAGTGAGCCGGTCAAATATATTGAACGACAGGTGTTTGAACCAGGGAGACCGGGTGAATTTGAAGTAACGGCCCATAGAGCTGAAGTAAAAATCTGCACTTGTGGTTGTCGGAATCAGGCTGAATTCCCGGAAGGTGTTACCGCTGCCGCACAATATGGCTCAGCCACACAGGCTATGGCCGTCTATCTTAACCAATACCATTTCCTGCCTTTTAAGCGCGTGTCAGAGTATTTTAATACTCTCTATAAAATGAGTGTAAGTGCAGGCACTGTCGCCAATTTTGTGGCCAGAACCTATGAAAATCTGGCTTCTACTGAAGAGGTTATTCGTGACGCCTTGCGGGAATCGTCTGTTGCCGGAGCCGATGAAACGGGTATGCGGGCCGAGGGCTCTTTGCACTGGCTACACGTTATGCGGGATGAACAATGGACGCTCTACTACTTGTCTGAAAAGCGAGGTCGTGAGGCCATGGACACGATGGGCATACTGCTAACATTTGCAGGCGTTCTGGTTCATGATCATTGGAAATCCTATTTTGCATATGCGGCAACTCACGTACTTTGCAATGCCCATCACCTGAGGGAGCTTTTGGGTGTTGTTGATAGGGACAGCAATCAACTGGCGTTGCGATTGATGAAGCTACTGAGGCTTTCCTGGCATTACTGCAAGGGCTTTAAGACCATAGGTATGCTACAGATGCCAAGTGTTGTCTGTGAACGAATCGAGAAGATTTATGACCGGTTGCTTCAGCGGGCTCTAATGAAAGAAGTCGTCTATATGGAGAAGCAACGAGAGGAGCTTAAGCGCAAGGTAACTGTTCAGCACCCCCACATAAATCTGGAATTTTCTGATTTTTATACCATCCTCTTAAGCACCATTTTTCCACAATATTCGCCAGCATGATTCCAGAACTACCCGCAACTATGTCGGCTGAGATTCTCTTGAAAGAGAATGCAGAGCTGCGGATGAGAGTTGCCTGTCTGGAAGAGCGATGTCGAGAATTGGAAGAAAAGGTTGGCAAGAACAGTCAAAACAGCAGCAAGCCGCCATCGTCTGATGGTTATCAAAAACCTTGTAAAAACAGTAATTCTCCAGATCATTCTGACGACCTTTCCGCAGATAAAGGTACCGATCCATCGGATGAAAAACCCAATCCTAAAAGTCTGAGACAGTCTTCTGGTAATAAAGCCGGTGGAAAGAAAGGGCATCAGGGCACTTGTCTTAAACAGGTCGATATCCCTGACTATATTGAGTACCTTCCAGTTAAAGAATGCAATAAATGTCAGGCGTCTCTTCTTGATAGTGAGCCGGTCAAATATATTGAACGACAGGTGTTTGAACCAGGGAGACCGGGTGAATTTGAAGTAACGGCCCATAGAGCTGAAGTAAAAATCTGCACTTGTGGTTGTCGGAATCAGGCTGAATTCCCGGAAGGTGTTACCGCTGCCGCACAATATGGCTCAGCCACACAGGCTATGGCCGTCTATCTTAACCAATACCATTTCCTGCCTTTTAAGCGCGTGTCAGAGTATTTTAATACTCTCTATAAAATGAGTGTAAGTGCAGGCACTGTCGCCAATTTTGTGGCCAGAACCTATGAAAATCTGGCTTCTACTGAAGAGGTTATTCGTGACGCCTTGCGGGAATCGTCTGTTGCCGGAGCCGATGAAACGGGTATGCGGGCCGAGGGCTCTTTGCACTGGCTACACGTTATGCGGGATGAACAATGGACGCTCTACTACTTGTCTGAAAAGCGAGGTCGTGAGGCCATGGACACGATGGGCATACTGCTAACATTTGCAGGCGTTCTGGTTCATGATCATTGGAAATCCTATTTTGCATATGCGGCAACTCACGTACTTTGCAATGCCCATCACCTGAGGGAGCTTTTGGGTGTTGTTGATAGGGACAGCAATCAACTGGCGTTGCGATTGATGAAGCTACTGAGGCTTTCCTGGCATTACTGCAAGGGCTTTAAGACCATAGGTATGCTACAGATGCCAAGTGTTGTCTGTGAACGAATCGAGAAGATTTATGACCGGTTGCTTCAGCGGGCTCTAATGAAAGAAGTCGTCTATATGGAGAAGCAACGAGAGGAGCTTAAGCGCAAGAAAGTCAAGAATACTAAAGCTTACAATCTCTTCAAACGACTCACTGAGTTCAAGGCTGAGACACTGCGCTTCATGTCAGATTTTACCATTCCCTTCGATAACAATGGCAGTGAGCGGGATGTTCGAATGGCCAAGTTAAAGCAGAAAATCTCAGGCTGCTTCAGGAGTGCAGACGGTGGTTCTATGTTTGCACGGATTCGCAGCTATTTGTCGTCTGCCAGAAAACAGGGAATGGACATATATCAATCACTTCATAGAGCTGTTCGGAATTACTGTAATATGCCTTTGCTCAGTGCTGAATAGTTACGATACGCCTTATTTCATGTCACACGTGATTGATGATGATTGGATGGATAACCCCGGAGATGCCCAGGAAACATTTAATCTGATCAGCTCTGCAAAGAAAGAACTGTTCTGGATTGAGGGTACTAACCGTCGTTTTGATGGTGATAACTATAAGAGCATATTATCACCAGGTTTGTTCAGTACAGGCCTTGAGCATTCAAAAAAATTTCCACAGTGTTGATAGCAAATACATGTTGCAGTGTAAACTAAGTCGACTGTCCTGCTTTATATAGGTAATTGAGCCAGAAGCTGTTCTAATCACCATCCGGTTTAACAATAAGAAAGTGCTTTGGAGCCGTCATGATATCTATGAATTTTCGCCGCTGGTGTATTACCCTCGTTGTTTCTCTTTCGATTGTTGCCGGGCTCGCCTGCTTTAAGGTATTGCAGATTCGTAGCGCGCTGGCTTTCGCCGAATCATTTCCTGAGCACTCAGAAACCGTTGACTATCAGGAAGTGGCTCTTGTTGAGTATACGCCTGAAGTGCATGTGCTTGGTGAAGTTGTGTCCCCCCAGCGTGTTGAACTGATGAATGAGTTGCCCGGGCGTATTGTCAAGGTAGGCTTTGCCTCTGACAGTGAAGTTCAGCAAGGCCAGCTGCTGCTTCAGCTGGATACCAGTGAAGAAAGGGCTCAGCTTAAGTCCGCGGTTGCCAGGGCTGAACTGGCAAGTCTGGCTTTCCAGCGGATTGTCAATTTGCGCAACACCAATGCCGCCAGTCAGTCCCAGCTGGATGAGGCGAAATCGGAACTGAGTATTGCCAATGCGGATATTGATGCACTAAAAAGCACCATTCAAAAGAAAAACATCCTGGCGCCGTTCAGTGGCCGGGTGGGAATCCATCAGCTGGAAGTGGGCAACTTTCTTCAGGGAAGTACTGCCATTACCACACTGGTGGGCAATCCGGGGTTTATCTGGGTGGATTTTAACCTGCCTCAGTTTTACCGTGATGTAGTGGTTGGCTCTCCCGTCAGAATAAGGCTGCTTCACAATACTGCCAATGGAGCGGATGCTGGCGCTGGTGTTGGTGCTGGAGTTAGAGAGCTCAATGGTAAGGTTGTTGCCCTGGACACAACCCTTTCAGCAAGCTCCAGAAGTCGCCACTATCGAGCCAGGTTTGACAGTGATTCAATGTCGTTTATGCATAATGCGCTGGTTGACGTCCATGTGCCAGTCGGTGCTGATGAAATGATAGAGGCTGTGCCGACGGTGGCCATTCAGCAGGACACCCTTGGGCAGTACGTCTACCGACTGGAGACAGACCCTGAAGCCGACGGGTTTCGGGCTTATCGCCAGGATGTTACTACCGGCGACCGTTTGGGGGACAAGGTGGTAGTAAAGTCAGGCCTCGATCAAGGTGTTCGAATTGCCACCGTTGGAGCTTTTAAACTGAAGCCCGGTGTTCTGGTTTATGGCAGTCAGCGTGGTTCTGATAACTCACCAACTCCATCAGTGCCGTAAGTGGGGTGAACGATGGATATATTTGTCAGACGCCCTGTATTGTCACTGGTTATTTCTCTGGTTCTCCTGATTGCTGGTGCGGTAGCAGTACAAAAAATTCCGGTATTGCAGTTTCCCGAGATTGAGAGCTCATCCCTGGTCATTACCACAGATTATCGTGGCGCTTCTGTTGATGTGGTCCAGGGATTTGTCACTGAACCTGTTGAGCGAATAGCCATGACCATTCCGGGAGTGGACTATGTGGACTCCGATACCACCGCAGGCATCAGCCGGGTGACTGCCTGGTTGAAACTGAATGAGAACAGTACGTTAGCCCTTGCTGAGCTGACGGCCCGCCTGAATCAGATCCGTTATGAACTGCCTGATGAAGCGGATGATCCATCCATTGCCGTGGAAAGAACGGATCGCCCGGCAGCTGTCTTTTATCTCAATGTTCGAAATGAGCACTGGAGTCGTGCACAGTTAACCGATTACCTGGAGCAGTATGTAACCCCTTTGTTGACGTCTATCAGCGGTGTTCAGCGAGTTGGGCTTGAAGGCGGCCGTAACCCTGCCATGCGTATCTGGCTGGACCCGGTCAGAATGTCGGCAATGAACCTGGGAGCAAGCGAGGTTCTGGCAGCGTTGCGTGCCAACAATATTATTGCCTCCCTTGGCAAGACAGAAAATGACCGTCAGCAGGTGAGCCTTCAGAGTAATGCAACCCTGCGAGAGGCCAGTAATTTTCAGCAATTGGTTCTTGCCAGGCGTGATGGCGTCATTATCCGCCTGGGGGACATTGCTGAGGTTGCCATGGGCGAAGACCGGGGTACAGTCTCCGCCCGAATTAATAAAACCACGACGGTTTTTATCTCAATATGGCCAATGCCGGGTGCGAATGAGATTGCGATTGGTGATGAGGTCTATCATCGGCTGAACAAGATCAATTCCACCCTACCCCGGGGGATGGAGATTGAGATCAGCTATGATGGTACCGCATATATGCGCAAGGCCCTCAGGGAGATTGTGGTTACTCTGGTTGAAACCATCATCATTGTCGGGCTGGTTGTGCTGGCGTTGATGGGAGCTTTTCGTACCGCGTTAGTGCCGCTGGTGACCATTCCTATTTCGATTCTCGGCTGTATTGCCATCATGTGGCTGGTGGGCTTTTCCCTGAATCTTTTGACCATTCTGGCGATCGTGTTATCGGTGGGTTTGGTGGTAGACGACGCCATTGTCGTGGTTGAGAACGTTGCCCGGCATATGCGGATGGGGAAATCGCGATTAGCGTCAGCATTACTGAGTTCAAGAGAGCTGCTGAAACCGGTTATCGGAATGACGCTGACACTGGCAGCCGTTTATGCGCCCATCGGTTTTGTTTCCGGGTTAACCGGCAGCTTGTTCAGAGAGTTTGCTTTTACGCTTTCTGTTGCGGTGTTGATTTCAGGCGTGGTTGCTATCACGCTGTCACCGGTGATGAGCAGTTGGGTGTGTCCGGAAAAAGGGCGAGAAAATCGTTATACGATGAAAGTAAACCAGTGCTTTGACCACTTGCGGAAGGTATACGGGGATGTTTTGAACAGGGTGTTTCAGTGGCGCCGCCAGGTTTTGTTTCTGGCGGTTTTTCTCTCACTATTGATAGTCCCGCTCTATCTATTTTCTGCCAGGGAGCTGGCGCCTGTGGAGGATCAGGGCAGTATTAATATTATTGTTGAGTCTCCTCCGGGCGCTTCCATTGCCTATACCGATCAGCATATGAATGGGGTTATTGATTCATTAGGCTTTTTAACCGGTGTAGAACTGATTTGGCAGGTCATCACTTCCGACGGTGGTTTTGGTGGCGTTGAGTTTGTTGATTACGCTCAACGTTCCCGTAGTGTCCATGAGATGCTGCCTTCGGTATTTGGCGCGTTGTCAGGAGAGCCGGGCCTGAGGATCTATCCAATACTGTTCTCATCGTTGCCGACGGCTGGTCAGTTTGATGTGGAACTCGTGGTGCAGGCCCCTGATGATTATCCTGAAATGGAAAGGTACGCAGGTCAGCTGATACAGGCTGCTTATCAGAGTGGCCAGTTTATGTTTGTGAATACCGATTTGCAGATTAATCTGCCGGAAGCCCGTCTGGTATTTGACCATAATCGTATTGCTGACCTGGGTATGACGGTTGCTGAGGTGACTGAACAACTCGGAGCATTACTGTCGGAACAGGATGTGAACCGCTTTAATGCTTCGGGCAAGGCTTACCGGGTGATACCCATGGCCTTGCCAGAGGTGCGGAATAACCCCGGCCAGCTATTGGACTTAACGCTGCGAACACCGGCTGGGGAGCTTGTTCCCTTGAGAGCGGTGGCAAGTGTCGACAATATCACCAGCCCGAGAGTTATGGGTAAATTCAACCAACAGCGCTCATTCCGGATTCTGGGTGGCGTCTTGCCGGGTACGACCAATGATCAAGCGTTAGCAACCCTTGAAAAAGCGGCGCTGGATATTTTACCAGAGACGTACAATATTGATTATGCCGGTGTTTCCAGGCAGCTCCGCCAGGAAGGCAACAGTATGTTTTCTGTTCTGGTAATGGCCCTGGTGATTGTTTATCTATTGCTGGCAATACAGTTTAACAGCTTCCGTTCTCCCCTGGTGGTACTGCTGGGTTCTGTACCGCTGGCACTTTTTGGTGGGCTATTATTCAGCTTTACGGGGCTGACTACGGTGAATATTTATGCCCAGATTGGCTTTATTACACTGGTTGCGCTGGTTGCCAAAAACGGGATTTTAATTACTGAGTTTGCTAATGAGCTTCAGTCTCAGGGGTACCAGAAGGTCGAGGCCATTCGGGAAGCTGCCGGGATTCGACTGAGGCCGGTGTTGATGACCACTGCCGCAACCGTTCTGGGGCATTTTCCCCTGGTATTGGTTACCGGTGCTGGTGCTGAAGCGCGAAACAGTATCGGTATTATTCTGGTGGCCGGTATGTTGATTGGTACGTTCTTCACTTTGTTTGTTTTACCCTGTGTTTATCTCTGGCTGGGAGAGCGTTATAAAGAGGATATGGGTGACCGGGAGGCACAACAGCTGTCACATAAACTATAAGGCTTCAGCTGTTGGTTTCTGGCAGGTATGACCGGTGTAGAATTTGATGGCGAGGGGAATGCTCAGTCTGAACGCCTCGTCTTCAAAACTCCTTTCCATGTAGTGCTTCTGGAACTCTGAAACCCTGATCTGTTTGTTTTCAAGTTGTCGTACATGCACTAATTCATGAGCCATAGTGATGCGGACTTCGCTGGGCTCCAGTCCTTTGGCAAGGGCAATCTGGTAATTCCCATTCTTCAGTGGGCGTGTATACCCCAGCATATTGGGTTCTGGCATTCTCAAGTACACATACTCAATACTAACGTCAGGCTCAATAGCTAACTCTGCCATGTAAAAAGCCTGCATATCGCGGAATTTGCAGCCTGAAGGGTTAAGGTCGTCGCTGTATATTGCTTTGGCCGGGAGTGGTGCAATGACCCACAGGAACACAGGAATAATCAGGATCATCTTCACGGTAATCTGTCTTATATTGCTACATAGCCACAAGCGGAAAGTGTGGCTCACCCTAAACGACAAAAATCACTGCGGATCTTGACTGCCGCTCTTTCATAGTAAACACAGTAATAGTAACAGAGCCATCATGGCTATTTTCTTTGATGGCTGACGGGTTGTTATCGGCACCTTTGAATGAGGGTTTAATGATGTGGTTCCAGAAACAGGTTCAGCTTCGTCCCTACCACAGGGGGTTTCATCTGGTTACGACAGAAATTACTGAGAAATTGCCAGAGCTGAAAAACTATAAGACAGGGCTTTGTCATATCTTTTTACCGCATACCTCTGCCTCACTGACGCTCAACGAGAATGCCGACCCCAATGTTCGTCATGATATGGAAGCATTCAGTAATCATTATATTCCTGAAAATGAAGAGTATTTTCTCCATGTGATAGAGGGCAGTGATGATATGCCAGCTCATATTAAATCCAGCCTGTTTGGTGCCGATGTAATGATTCCAATCGCTGATGGCTGGCTGGTTCTTGCCATTTGGCAGGGAATATGGCTGGGAGAGCACAGGGACTGTGGAGGAAGTCGCCACCTAATCATCACTTTACAAGGCGAAGGTTATACGTAATGATAAAAATCAGGTATTAACAATATGTTTTATATAAGGGAGGTTTAGACCGAACTGGCATTTTAACAATGCTGGACTATAACTATAAAAATCGGACAAAAAGTTAATTTCAATGTTTCGGAATGGATGTTCCGACCACCAGTACCTAGAGGATATAGCTATGGCACGGAAAAAGCCGACTAAAGCTGCTGCTGGTTTTGATGGCGCTGATATAGGGTTTCTGGGGAGTCGCGATGAGCCTGCTGAAGAAAGGACCGTCGAGTCTCGTAAAAAACTCAGGGCAAGTCTGGATGCCCAGATCGAGGAGTTTTTGAAGAAAGGAGGCCAGATAGAGGAGGTTCCATCGAACATTACCGCAGATCCACCGAAAAAGCCCTCCGGTGAATACGGTAACAGACCAATCTGACGTAACTTTTCCAACCCGGCATTCGCCGGGTTTTTTATGCAAAAGCGCTGTATCCCCAAAGCGTACGACTGCATAAATGCCAGGAGGCTGACCAAGCATAGCGCCCGTCTAGGCGACCCCGTAGCGAGGATGACAGAAAATTGAGGATAAAAAGCCGGAAATTTTTAGTGAATAGTGGTTCTATTTGCTAAAAAATTCCGTCTTTTTAGACTAATTTGCTGCCACCGCAGTAGGGCAGACTATTCTCGGTCAGCCTCCTAGTGCAGCCAAGCGTTGTTATACATACACAAGCACCTCGTTCCCACGGTCCAGGGCGTCGCAAAACTCTCCGGACACCTCGTTCCCATGCTCCGCGTGGGAATGCATAGTGCGCTGGGATAAGCGGCGTATATCTTGCGGGTGAAAGTCCCGTTGCGGAAGGAGAACCAGCTCCACCGTATAGCGAGTCTTGCGTTGCTGAAGGTAACGAAAGTGATGAAGCGTAGACAGCGAAATATCCGAGCCGAAACCAAATGGTGAACGTGACAGCTCCGAAATACCACTTGTTGTGGGTGCCGATGCTCTTATGCAGGCAGCAGGCCCAAGAGTGCTGTGTAAGGTCAATCTGGGAATCCGAACAGCACTACCCTCCGGAGTCGCAGGCGTCGGCGAGTTTATAGAGATATACGACTGAACCCAGGAGATCCATAGGGCTCTCAAAGGATTGAGTATGTTAAGTACAAGTGCAAAACACGAGGCTTTACAGATGGCTCTATGGAAGTCGGAGTCAGTCATAGTAGTGATGAAGCGGGTAACGACCGTGGAGCGAAGGGCTGGCAGTTAGATCGAGCGTGAGAGAGAAACAATGACCGTACTCAGCAACGACGGACAATCATGGTTAACGAAACTTGAGCGCATAGGTGAGAAATCGGCATACGACAGACAAATGGTGTTCAATAACCTTGGTCACCTGCTAAATGTTGACATGCTGAAGGAGCAATTCCATCGGTTGAACGGGAATAAAGCCGTAGGTATTGACCGTGAGACAAAGGAGACTTACGGCGTAAAACTGGATGAAAATCTGAAACACCTTCTCCAGCGCATTCGCCGTGGGACTTACAGGCCAAAACCCGCGAGGGTCACTGAAATCCCGAAAGAGGATGGGAGCAAACGGCCACTGGTCATATCCTGCTTTGAAGACAAACTGGTGCAACTTGCAGCCAGTCAAATCCTTGGCAAGATATACGAACCGCTGTTTCTACCGTGCTCATACGGATTCAGGCCCGGCTTGAGTTGTCACGATGCTTTGAGGACTTTGCTGCAGTCCAGTTCCCGAATTCGGGATGGTGCTGTGGTAGAAATTGATATCTGCAAGTACTTCAACAGAATTCCTCACAGGGAGCTGATGAAGATTTTGCGAATGAAGATATCAGACCAGCGTTTTCTCAGGCTGATAGAAGTCCTGATTACAGCACCTGTGATGGAACACAAGCAAGTATCCGACAATCGGGAAGGATGTCCGCAAGGGGCTATCCTGTCGCCAGTGCTGGCCAATATCTATCTGCACTACGTGATAGATGAATGGTTTGCCGAGGTAAGCCGTTCTCACATCAAAGGGCGGGCGGAAATGGTGAGGTACGCTGACGATATGGTATTCCTTTTTGGGGATGCCAGTGAAGCAGAGCGCTTTTATAAAGTGTTGCCAAAACGGTTAGAGAAGTTTGGTCTGGAGTTGCATAGAGAGAAATCGCAGATAATTCCTGCAGGATGGATTGCAGCTCAGAGGGCCAATCAATCAGGTAAGCGTCTTTCGACGTTTAACTTCCTGGGGTTCACCTGTTACTGGGGTAAGATGCGAAAAGGTGGTTGGCGACTGAAGTTCACCAGCCGTAAAGATCGTTTTGCATCGAAGCTCAAAGGGTTAAGGGAGTTCCTCTGGAAGCGCCTGAGTTCTGACCGTGTGCAAACGCTGAAGAGAGCGATTCGGGGGATCAAGGGATGGATCAACTATCATGGGATCACAGACAATCAAGGACGGGTCAGGCAGTTCATTCTGCAAGGCAAACGAACGATCCACAGATGGCTTAATCGTCAGGGAGGAAAAGGATACTTGAGCTGGGGAAAGCTGGTGAAAATTCTTAAAGTGTTGGCGTATCCAGAGAGCTGGAAAACGGTGTCAATGTTCCGGTCTCACCGAACATGTGTGGGGACACGGGTCTATCGGGAGCCGGATGCGGTAATTCCGCAAGTCCGGTTCTGAGGAGGGGCTTGCCCGGGTGACCGGGCAGGTCTACTCACCCGGATCTGGCAGCATAAGAAAGAACCACTGCCTGGTAGGGTTTTCGGGGGCTCCAGCGAGTAGGGTATTTGTGGCGAGATCGGTATGCATTCCCACGCGGAGCGTGGGAACGAGATGTCCAGAGTGTCCGCAGGGTTTTGCGACAACCTCTCCCCCGTGGGAATGCATACCGGGCCTCTGTGGAACTGTGGGTCTCCACTAAACTCTCATGATTCCGGGCATAAATAGATTGTTTTTCATCTGGCAGGCTCCGGCATGCATTCCCACGCAGAGCATGGGAACGAGGGGTCTGGCTGTATGGGTATTAGCGCTTTTCTACACTAGAGGCAGGATAACGCAGGAACAGCCACAGCAGAACGCTTCCGGAAAATTTAAACGATCTCTACCCAGTGACCACCGTCGTAAGGTGATAGTTCTCCAATTGGTTCCAGAGACAACTCAAACCGGGCCGCAATATTATGAAAGGCTTGTTCTGCTGCCGGGTCTACTGCAACCAGCAAGCCACCACTGGTTTGAGGATCACAGAGAATGTGTTTCTGTTGCTCTGTGATACTGGCTGCCTTGTGGCCATAACTGGCATAGTTCCTTTCAGTTCCACCAGGAACACAGCCCTGCTGCCGATAGGCTTCGACATGGGGGAGCAGTGGCAGCTTGTCAGTATACAGAGTGGCCCTGACCTTGCTGCCTTCACAAACCTCCAGAAGGTGGCCAAGCAGACCGAAGCCGGTAACGTCGGTGATTGCACTGATGCCATTGAGCAGGGACAGGTCGGCACCCATGCTGTTCATTGTGCACATGGCGTCACGGGCAATATGCTGGTGCTCATCCTGCAGCAGCTTTTTCTTTTGGGCAGTAGTGAGAATACCAACGCCAAGAGGCTTGGTCAGATACAGTTTGTGGCCAGCCTGAGCCTGATCATTTCTTTTCAGGTGCTCCAGAGATACACGACCAGTGACTGCAAGACCAAAGATGGGCTCAGGCGCGTCGATACTATGGCCTCCAGCCAGAGGTATACCTGCATCCGCACAGGCCTGACGACCCCCGTCTACTACTTGAGCGGCAACTTCGGGAGGCAGCTTGTTAACAGGCCAGCCAAGAATAGCAATGGCCATTAAGGGAGTGCCGCCCATGGCATAAATATCACTGATGGCATTGGTGGCAGCAATGCGGCCGAAATCGAATGGGTCGTCGACAATCGGCATAAAGAAATCGGTAGTACTGATGATCCCTTCCCCGTTACCTAAATCAACAACGGCCGCATCATCATTGCTGGAATGACCGACCACCAGATTAGGAAACTCTGGAAGAGAGAGGTTGCTTTTCAAAATACCATCAAGCATCTGTGGTGAAATTTTGCAGCCACATCCCGCGCCATGACTGTACTCTGTAAGCTTCAGATCCTTCATCGGTACTACCCCTGAGCTAACGCTTGAAACGCCGATACTTTAGCATCGGGAACCGCTTCATTAAATGCCTCGATGCCTCGAAGTACTTAAGGACGAAAGAGTACGAAAAGATTGAATACATTGACGGGGCATAAACAGAAAACAGAAAACAGAGGTTTCTAATGTCACATCTCTGTGATAAAAGGTAATTCTGGGCGTCAGCGATAAGTAGCAAACATATTGTCGTCACCCTATGTGCAGCTACTTATCCGACCGGATTGACCCGAAGCGAAAGAAGAATAGCGATAATTGATGGATTAGGAGAATCGGATGGGAGCACTCACTTTGCCTTGTTCTTCTATCGATGATTTGCTGCAGCAACACTCGGCAGCGTTACAACAGTGGTTTGCCAGTGGTGATCGAAAGATCGAAGGTCTGGTTATCCGTAAATTTCCCTCCTGGCTTGAGTCTGAACAGTTTATTAAAGCAGGTTCAGGGGCCCAGTTTGATACGGCGCGCTTTCGCCTGATGATGTCTAATCAACGTGATATCTGGCGCGTTACTATCGATATGATCTTTCATCCCAAGGCGCGGCTTCTGGATGACGGCTCTACCGCCGGTCCCGGGATACTGTTTAATGTGCTGGATGATGAGGATCAGGGTATTCCGATTGATTATTTTGCGGCGAGTACTCCCTTCTCAGCAGACTCAATAACCCCTGAGCAATGGTGCACATACTGGTTTAAAAAGCTGGCCAAGAGTCATCACATCAACCGAATTTTTGCTTATAAAGAGTTCGAGGCAGAAGTTGATTGACTTTTTATTGTTTGACTTCTTAAGGCAGTTGCAGCCTTGTGAAACTGAAAAGCCTAGCCCGGATCAGTTTTTCGCTTTATTCAGCCATGCCTGCGAAAAGAGCTGAAGTATTGGAATAACAAGTGCCCAGATAATGGCAAGGATCATCAGTGTCTGCCATAACGGCTGGGCAAGCGTTACATCACTCATTTTTGATCCTGCCAAATAACTTAATGGCCCGCCAAAGAAACCGAGTATGGCTCCATAGAGTTTATGGGTTCGAGACCAGTCAAGGCTGTGCCGGAGAGTGGTGGCGAATATCAGCCACAGACAGGCCAGCCAGAGTGGTAAAATCCGTCCACCGTCATCCGTGTGAAACTGGAGGATTTCCATATTGCCAAGAAAGCTATCGATCGCACACCCCAGCAGAAAGGTAAGAGCCAGTATTTGTTTTTCCTGATGCCAGCTACCTATCCAGAGTAAATGAATGAACAGAATGATCACTGCTGTTGCCATGGCAATTTGATTGCCTCCAAGCACACAGGCAAACCAGCCTGCCTGAAACAGTAAGTAATTTATCATCAGTTTTATCTGGTCTGTCGTCATCATTCATCTTGCCATTGACTATCATGTTGGAGGGTTTGGTAAGCTTCCCGGCTGGTCTGTTGTAATAGTCCGGCTTATCATTCGTTCCTGCAACCCTTCATCGGCCAGTTCCAGCGGCGACAAACTGCAGTGGGCAGGGCAGCATGACTGGGCATATCTACTGACCTCACGTTCATGGATGGGTTTGTCCTGCAAAACCCGATCACGATATTCACCCCATAACAACCAGGTCATAGGGCAAAATATCACACCGCAAAACACCAACGTGGTGATCTTGCAGGTTTCGGCCGGAGAGTAAGCAGTAACGGGCGCTTTAGTGGATATGTCTGCACCATGATCCAGCAAAGCGTATATCGTCGATTCGTGTTTTCCCATTACGGCCAGGTGCAAGGGAGTGACTCCTTTGTGGTTTTCTGCATTGGCATCCGCTCTTTTATCTAACAGCATATTGATTACTGTTTCATGGCCCGATTGGGCGGCGTAGTGAATTGCCTGCCAGCCACGGGAATCGGCCATATTAACATCAACGCAACCGCCCGAGATCAGATGACTGGCCAGCCAGGCGTTGTTTTGACTGGCAAGCATCAGGGGAGTGACTCCCTTTGGTGTCATAGCGTTGACGTCTGCTCCCTTGGCCAACAGAGCATCCAATACCTGCTGATTGCACTGTTTACCGCTACACAGTGTGTGCAAGGCAGTTGATCCACGGTAACGGCTATTAACGGGGGCTTTTGCCACAAGCCGACTTATGATGTCTGTGTCAACAATATCGGTATCACAGAGCAAGTGCAGCGGGGGTACCTTCCAACCGGGTGCTACCTGTTTCGGGTCAGCCTGGTTGTTCAACAGCGTGTTGATGGCATGAGCATTTCCTGAACGACAGGCCAACTGAAGGAGAGTAAAGTCACCTGGATAGTCCGGTGAGGTGACGCAGCGGATGGTATTAACGTCCAACCGGTGTGGAAACAGATAATTCGCCAGCAACGAAATTATCTCCTGATGCAACTGCTTGTCAGCACAGGCTACGTCGATAGGCGTAAGACCTGACTTGGGTAACTTTATGTCTGGGTTTGCACCCGATTCAAGCAACAGTTTCACAACCTCAGGGTGGTTTTCGTAACAGGCAATATGCAGTAGGCTGACCGACTGTTCGACTTGAGAGAGCTCTTTTTTATTCTCATAAAGGTAGTTGATGCCGGCACGGAGTTGCTCTGAGGCAGTCAGAAATTCCAGGTCATTGTTGCGACAGGCCGTCACTAAAGCATGTTCGCCGTAATCAACCCCGGAGGCGGGAGCAGGCAACGGGTCAGCACTGGCAACCTGGTTTTTTTCGCAGGCTAGCATTACTTGCTGGTAAGAAGGTGGTGGTGGTGATGATAATAACCGGGTATACATATTCAAAGTTCTCTGAGAAACATTTATTGTAACTATTCAGCACTGAGCAAAGGCATATTACAGTAATTCCGAACAGCTCTATGAAGTGATTGATATATGTCCATTCCCTGTTTTCTGGCAGACGACAAATAGCTGCGAATCCGTGCAAACATAGAACCACCGTCTGCACTCCTGAAGCAGCCTGAGATTTTCTGCTTTAACTTGGCCATTCGAACATCCCGCTCACTGCCATTGTTATCGAAGGGAATGGTAAAATCTGACATGAAGCGCAGTGTCTCAGCCTTGAACTCAGTGAGTCGTTTGAAGAGATTGTAAGCTTTAGTATTCTTGACTTTCTTGCGCTTAAGCTCCTCTCGTTGCTTCTCCATATAGACGACTTCTTTCATTAGAGCCCGCTGAAGCAACCGGTCATAAATCTTCTCGATTCGTTCACAGACAACACTTGGCATCTGTAGCATACCTATGGTCTTAAAGCCCTTGCAGTAATGCCAGGAAAGCCTCAGTAGCTTCATCAATCGCAACGCCAGTTGATTGCTGTCCCTATCAACAACACCCAAAAGCTCCCTCAGGTGATGGGCATTGCAAAGTACGTGAGTTGCCGCATATGCAAAATAGGATTTCCAATGATCATGAACCAGAACGCCTGCAAATGTTAGCAGTATGCCCATCGTGTCCATGGCCTCACGACCTCGCTTTTCAGACAAGTAGTAGAGCGTCCATTGTTCATCCCGCATAACGTGTAGCCAGTGCAAAGAGCCCTCGGCCCGCATACCCGTTTCATCGGCTCCGGCAACAGACGATTCCCGCAAGGCGTCACGAATAACCTCTTCAGTAGAAGCCAGATTTTCATAGGTTCTGGCCACAAAATTGGCGACAGTGCCTGCACTTACACTCATTTTATAGAGAGTATTAAAATACTCTGACACGCGCTTAAAAGGCAGGAAATGGTATTGGTTAAGATAGACGGCCATAGCCTGTGTGGCTGAGCCATATTGTGCGGCAGCGGTAACACCTTCCGGGAATTCAGCCTGATTCCGACAACCACAAGTGCAGATTTTTACTTCAGCTCTATGGGCCGTTACTTCAAATTCACCCGGTCTCCCTGGTTCAAACACCTGTCGTTCAATATATTTGACCGGCTCACTATCAAGAAGAGACGACTGACATTTATTGCATTCTTTAACCGGAAGGTACTCAATATAGTCAGGGATATCGACCTGTTTAAGACAAGTGCCCTGATGCCCTTTCTTTCCACCGGCTTTATTACCAGAAGACTGTCTCAGACTTTTAGGATTGGGTTTTTCATCCGATGGATCGGTACCTTTATCTGCGGAAAGGTCGTCAGAATGATCTGGAGAATTACTGTTTTTACAAGGTTTTTGATAACCATCAGACGATGGCGGCTTGCTGCTGTTTTGACTGTTCTTGCCAACCTTTTCTTCCAATTCTCGACATCGCTCTTCCAGACAGGCAACTCTCATCCGCAGCTCTGCATTCTCTTTCAAGAGAATCTCAGCCGACATAGTTGCGGGTAGTTCTGGAATCATGCTGGCGAATATTGTGGAAAAATGGTGCTTAAGAGGATGGTATAAAAATCAGAAAATTCCAGATTTATGTGGGGGTGCTGAACAGTTACCATTTATTAACTCAAGTTACGCACCTTGCTGAAAATCAGCCATTATTGGTGGCATGAAAAATGATCTCATAGAACTTTATTCTGACTACCTGTTGTCGTCGTCTGGGAAGACCACTGCAACGGGAGTGTCAGAGCTTTTGGATAATGTCTACAGTCATGACCAATTCACCCGATTGCTTTCAAACAATGAGTTTACCAGTCGTGACTTATGGCTTTACGTTAAACCCGTCGTGCGACAGGTTGAGTGCAGTGATGGGGTTTTGATCTTTGACGATACGATTCAGGAAAAGCAGTTCAGCAAAGAGAATGCCCTGAACACCTGGCATTTTGATCATACAAAAAATCGCACCGTGAAAGGTATAAATCTGCTCAATGCACACTACCAGCCGGAGATGCGTCGATTCCTGTCGCCTATAAATTGATCGAGAAAACCATCCTGTACACCGACTTGAAGACAAAAAAGGTAAGACGATATGCAGAGCAAACCAAAAATGAAATGATGCGGGAGATGCTGATGATTTGCTGCCATAACCAGCTTATGTTCCGCTATGTCCTTGCAGATAGCTGGTTTTGCTCAAACGACAATATGATGTTTATTCGACACGACTGTAATAAACATTTCCTGATGGCGATGAAGTCAAACCGCAAGGTATCCCTCAGTCTGGACGACAAATTACAAGGCCGTTCACAGCGTATAGATACTGTTGATTTTTCAGAAGATAAGCCTGTACAAGGGTGGATAGCAGGTGTCGATTTCCCTGTTCTGCTATACCGTCAGGTCTTTAAAAACAAAGACGGAAGCACAGGCATTCTCTATCTGGTTTGCAGCGATCTTGACTGTGATGCCGAGACTCTCAAGGCAATCTACGAGAAACGGTGGAAAGTCGAGGTCTTCCATAAAACGCTGAAATCGAATGCGTCAATGGCCAAGTCACCGGCGCATACTGTGAGAACACAGAGTAATCATATCTTTCTTTCAATTTACTCAGCCTTCAGGTTGGAAGTATTGTCATTGAAAGTAAATCTGAATCACTTTCAGCTCAGAGCCAAAATCTATATGGCAGGGCTGAAAGCTTCGTTGGGGCAGCTGAGAGAGCTGTTAGCTGCGTAACTTCAGTTATTAAAGAAAAAGCCGTTATCCAGCAGTGAGAATCGTTGAACTTTCTGGTTTATGAGGGCAAGCGATTGTTAACGCCAGTGAATCAATCTGGCTTTCTTTTGAGTGTCACCTGGAAAAAAAGTTTCGCATTGATTCCTTGCCGCTGATTACGTGGCAAGCTGTGACTGAAGAGTTCCTTTCCCACCTCTCTATCTGGTCTGCACTGATAAGGCTAGTACATCATTTCAATGAGATTGACGTGTACCATCTCCGTTCATCCTGAGCGGAGTCGAAGGGTGTTTGGCACGATCTATCATGGGCCGTAGTTTGCGCCCTTCGACAGGCTCAGGACGAACGGAGTGCGGAGGCTTATGATAACGACAACCCGTCAAACGCATTGAAACCATGTACTAGGAGGCTGACCGAGAATAGACTGCCCTACTGCGGTGGCAGCAAATTGGTCTAAAAAGCCGGAAATTTTTAGCAAATAAAACCACTATTCACGAAAAATTTCCGGCTTTTTATCCTCAATTTTCTGCCATCCTCGCTACGGGCGCTATTCTCGGTCAGCCTCCTAGTGGCAGCAGAATCATTGCAGCATCATTGCAACATTGCCTGAAACACAAAACGACCAATGACGTTAATCACAGTGATGCCAATATTGACGTCGATTGATCTGCCTGAGAAACGGATTCATTTGCTTCAGGCAGACCAGCCAGTCTTTATGTCACTTAATCGCCCAGAAATGCTTTATAAGCTTCATTATTATTTTCAGACCAGTAGCGATAGCCAATGGCATCGAGGTATTCCGGGATTTGCTGGTGCTCCTCTTTGGGGACATCCAGACCTACTGCAACTCGCCCATAGGCAGCGCCATGATTACGATAGTGGAACATGGTAATATTCCAGCGCTGACCCAGTTTGCTCAGGAAGTTCAATAAGGCACCCGGGCGCTCCGGAAATTCAAACCGGTAAACCTGCTCATTATTTACCGCTTCGCTATGCCCACCCACCATGTGTCGTACATGGAGTTTGGCCATTTCGTTATCGGTCAGGTCAATCACAGGATAACCGTGTTGCTGGAGTTCATTAATCAGCTGGTCGATGGGCATCTGATCCGGGTGAACCTGAACACCCACAAAGATTCTGGCCTTGTCCGGGTTATGGTAGCGATAGTTAAACTCGGTAATATTCCTTCGACCCAGCAGTTGGCAGAATTGTTTAAAGCTGCCGGGCTGCTCCGGGATCGTCACCGCGATGATTGCTTCACGCTTTTCACCCAGCTCTGTTCGTTCCGAGACATAGCGCAAACGGTCAAAATTAATGTTTGCACCACTATCGACTGCCAGCAGGGTTTGACCCCGGACCTTTTCCCGGCTCACGTACTTCTTCATGCCGGCGATGCCAAGTGCGCCAGCAGGCTCACAGACAGAACGGGTATCATCAAAGATATCCTTGATTGCGGCACAGATTTCGTCCGCAGTGACGGTGATGACTTCGTCAATGCACTGCTGGCAGATCCGGAATGTCTCTGCACCGATCTGGGCCACCGCTACGCCATCGGCGAAGATACCAACATAAGGCAGGACAACCCGCTCACCGGCTTCAAGAGCAGCCTTCAGGCAAGCCGACTCTTCAAACTCTACACCGATCACTTTGACGTCGGGTCGCAGATACTTGATGTAGGCGCTGATACCCGCTGCCAGACCGCCGCCGCCAACAGGGATAAATACAGCGTGCAGGGGGCCGGTATGCTGGCGCAGAATCTCCATGCCAATCGTGCCCTGGCCGGCGATGGTATCCATATCATCATAAGGGTGAATAAAGGTGTAGCCGTGCTTTTTGACCAGCTCAAAAGAGTGGGCCAGTGCCTGGTCAAAAGCGTCACCCTGCAGAACAACCTCCGCGCCGTAGGCTCGTACAGACTTCACCTTGATCTCGGGAGTGGTGACCGGCATGACGATGGTGGCCCTGATGCCCATCTCCCGGGAGGCCAGGGCTACGCCCTGGGCATGATTTCCGGCAGAAGCCGCAATGACGCCACGCTCTTTCTCTTCCGTCGTGAGCTGGGCCAGCTTGTTATAAGCGCCCCTGATTTTGAAGGAGAACACCGGCTGCAGGTCTTCCCGCTTCAGGAGAATCCGGTTATTCAGGCGCTGGCTAAGGAAGCGAGCCTCATCAACCGGTGTTTCTATGGCGACATCATAGACCCTGGCTTCCAGTATTTTTCGTATATAGCGGTGTGGCATGCTGTCCTGCTGGTATTTAATGGTTGCGTTATTTTGAGTTCAGCCAATGCATAAGGGGTAATGTTAAACGAGTGTATCTTACCGTGCTGTGCGACAGTACCCAACCCAATGAACGCAGAATCCCCCTTGTAAACATGCAATAGTCATCTACATTCCGTCATTGGCCCGTTGAGGCTCACGCTTTGACCAGATAAGAGGCAATAATGATGGATGGTTTATCGGATAATGGCTCACCAGACAGAACACCTGCTGATTCAGCAGGTACCAGGAGGCTGACCGAGAATAGCGCCCGTTGCGAGGATGGCAGAAAATGCACCTCGTTCCTACGGTCCCCCGTGGGAATGCATACCGGGCCTCTGTGGAACTGTGGGTCTCCATTAAACTCTCATGATTCCGGGCATAAATAGATTGTTTTGCATCTGGCAGGCTCCGGTATGCATTCCCACACAGAGCATGGGAACGAGGGGTCTGGCTGTATAGGTATTAGCGCTTTTCTGCACTAGGAGCCTGTCGGACTTAAGCGTCCGTAGCGAGGATTGCGAGAAATTGAGGATAAAAATTTCTGATTCTGAGGAGAATAGCAGGGCTATTTGACGAAGAAGCAGGAATTTTTAGACCAATTTATCGCAACCGCAGTAGGACAGCCTTAAGTCCGACAGGCTCCTAGGGCTCACGGAATACACAGGCCCATCAGGACATTTCATACATAGTGTCGATCAGGTGGTAATGTTCACTCCGAAAAAGAAATAGTGGGATTTACATTCCGGAAAAGCCATTTTATTTTATCTGTCTTCCGAAATATTATGCTTGGCAGTCTATAGGTAAACTTATGAATCAGGATCAGCTCAAGAAGGCCACGGCTGAAGCCGCACTGCAATATATCCTGCCACATCTTGAAAAAGATATGGTGATTGGTATTGGCACCGGCTCTACTGCACGCTTTTTTATTGATGCGCTGGCTGAGTACAAGGATGATTTTGATGGCTGTGTATCCAGCTCTGAGGCATCTACCAGGCAACTGAAGGCCCACGGTATTCCCGTCTATGATCTGAATACGGTGTCTGACCTGCGTTTTTACGTTGATGGTGCTGATGAAACCAACGAGCATCTTCACCTGATTAAAGGTGGTGGTGCCGCACTGACCCGTGAGAAAATTATTGCGGCGGTCGCCAGAGAGTTCATCTGCATTGCCGATGAAAGCAAGGCTGTTGGTGTGCTGGGTGAATTCCCATTGCCCGTGGAAGTTATTCCCATGGCGCGCAGCCATGTTGGCCGGGAGCTGGTGAAACTGGGAGGTGATCCCGCCTATCGCGAAGGCGTTGTGACCGATAATGGTAATGTGATTCTGGATGTCTGGAATATGAAGATTCTGAACCCGGTTGAACTGGAACAACAGATAAACGGGATTGTTGGCGTGGTGACCAATGGTCTGTTTGCCTGTCGACCCGCTGATGTGCTGCTGTTGGGCACCAACGATGGGGTCAAAACAATGACAGCCAGGTGATGAGAATAAAACACCAAACGCCGGATTTTCACAAAAAACCGTAGCATGGGGCTGGAATGAATAGAAAAAAACCTTAATATAGCTATTGCTAATAATAAAAAAGCTTCGCGGCCTTCGCTTTGCCAAGTCTCTGGCTCAGGTTTGAGTGTTGGGGGGAGTACTCCTCCCGGACGAACGCTCTGTGAATTCAGGCTGGAAAAATAACAATAAAGAGTGACTGACATGCTGAAATCATTTAACAGGAAAATGGCTGTCTTAACGGCTGTTTTAGCGGGTACCGCAGCTCTGGGCAGTGCATCAATCGCCTCTGCAGACGATAGCATTAAAATTGCCCTGGCCGGCCCGGTCACCGGACCGGTTGCCCAGTACGGCGATATGCAGTTCATTGGCGCCAAAATGGCCATTGAGCAGATCAACAAGGCTGGTGGTGTCAACGGCAAGGAACTGGAAGCGGTTGTCTATGATGACGCCTGTGATCCCAAGCAAGCCGTAGCGGTAGCCAATAGAATTGTAAACGACGATATTCGTTTTGTTGTCGGCCATCTCTGTTCCTCATCTACTCAGCCAGCTTCTGATATTTATGAAGATGAAGGTGTCTTGATGATCACCGCCGCCTCAACCAGTCCGGACATCACTACCCGTGGCTATGAGCTGATTTTCCGAACCATTGGCCTGGACAGTATGCAGGGACCAACGGCTGCCAGATACATCATTAACGCCGTGAAGCCAAAGAAAATGGCCGTAATTCACGATAAGCAGCAGTACGGTGAAGGCCTGGCTTCCAGCGTTCGTGACGAAGTTAAGAAAGCGGGCATTAACGTTGCCTTGTATGAAGGTGTGACTGCTGGCGATAAGGACTTCTCAGCCCTGATTGCCAAGCTCAAGAAAGAAAATGTTGACTTCGTCTATTACGGTGGTTATCACCCTGAGTTGGGTCTGATTTTGCGTCAGAGTGCTGAAAAAGGTCTGGACGTTAAGTTCATGGGGCCTGAAGGTGTTGGCAACAAGGATATTTCTGCCATTGCCGGCGCCGCTTCAGAAGGCCTGCTGGTGACTCTGCCCAAGAGCTTTGACCAGGATCCGGCCAATGCCAGGCTGGTCGAAGCATTCAAGGCCAAAAGTGAAGATCCTTCCGGCCCATTTGTCTTCCCTGCTTACTCTGCGGTGAAGGTCATGGCGGATGGCATGAAGCTGACGGCCAGTGAAGATCCTGAGAAAGTTGCTAGTAGCCTGCGTGCTAATAACTTCAAAACACCAACAGGTGATCTTGGTTTTGATGGCAAAGGTGACCTGAAGGACTTCAGCTTTGTTGTTTATCAGTGGCATGCTGATGGTAGCAAAACTGCGCTGACCAGGTAATCAGAATAGTGCTGGTAAGCGCTAATACCCATATATCCCCCCTCGTTCCCACGGTCTGGAGAGTGTCGCAAATCCTCGTTCCCAGGCTCCGCGTGGGAATGCATACGGATCTGGCAGCATGAGAAAGAGCCACTGCCTGGTAGGGTTTTCGGGGGCTCCATGCGAGTATGGTATTTGTGGCAGGATCGGTATGCATTCCCACGCACAGCGTGGGAACGAGGTGTCCGGAGGGTTTTGCGACAACCTCTCCTCCGTGGGAATGCATACCGAGCCTCTGTGCAACTGTGGCCCTCCCATTAAACTCTCATGATTCCGGACACAAGCAAATTGTTTCCCATCCGTCAGGCTCCGGTATGCATTCCCACGCAGAGCATGGGAACGAGGGGGTTGGCTGTATGGATTTTAGCGCTTTCCTGCAATAGTGCCCTGCCTGAAAGGGCAGGATTTCTATAAGCCACAAATGGTAATTAAAGTGAACGTGGAAAATGGTATCGCTGATACCGGTTTTTTTATTCTATTTGAAATTGCCCAGATATTCGCTTCATACAAAGTCTAAGGCTGTGCACAAAAAAAGTTGAGGTTTTCTGAAAAGAAAGAAAAAGGCAAAGTGTATGGGGAAGCACTTTCCTGGATAACCAGGTATCTTCGTTAATGCAGGGGGACAAGAAGATAGCCTTATAAAAAAAGCATTAACGCTTGGTAATTATGTTAACAACACCATGATGAACGGCAGATGAACGGGGTTTTCATGAATCATTAAGCCCCGGGCGGTTGTAATAGCTTCCATCAAAACGAACATAGATGGAGTGTTCATTATGCGTAAGACAATTATTGCCCTTGCTACTTCTGTTATCCTGCTGCCTTCTCTGGCTCTGGCTGATGGTTATAATGACGGGCATGGTCAACCACATCCTATGCATTTTAACGGTCCGGTGGATCTGACCCCCCTGGTAACGCTGCAGAAGATGACCATCGGTGAACAGAATGCCATCATCGAAGGTAAAATCGTACGACAACTGGCTAATGGTAAATTTCTGTTATCAGATGGTCAGTCTGAAATAGTGATTGATTTGGATGATGATATCTATCTGGGTCAAAGCATCAATGAACAGACTCGCCTGCGCCTGTTCGGTGAATACGAAGCCTGGAAGGAAGAATTCGAGGTTGACCGGGTTCAGGTACTGTAATGATCACCAATCGGGCATTTTACAATGCCCGATATCTCTGATTATTCGTTCTCTTTTTCCACCTTGAGAATAACGCCGGTTGTCGCATCAATTGTTATTTCCACTTCCTGTCCGTGGCGGTCATGTGCCTCCAGTTCATACACCTTGCCACCGCTTGAAAGCTCTATCTCACGAATATCGCTATACCCGTTTTCAGTAGCCCGATTGACCACTTCCAGAATGGATATGGGGGATTTTTCTTCCAGTGCAATGGCCTGCGATGGTTGGATGACCACAAGGGCGATGGAGGCAAAGGTGCTACTGGCCAGTAATAACGATCTAATGCTTTTCCATCGGCATACCAGGGAATACACTATGCCACTCTCCTGTTCAGAATTCGTCAGGATTCTAATTTCTATGAGCCGCATGTTCAAATGAAAATGCTCACCTTCTTGCTGGTCATAGCCACCGGTTTCTTGCCACTGTGGGGCCAAGCTGACAGCAAGCCTCTCAGTGTCGTTAAGCGCGGTGATGCGGTCAGTTATCAGCAACTGGTCGATGCGATCAGCAGGCAGTTTCATGGCCGGATTGTTCGGGTAGAGCTGGAGCAGGACTGGCTGAACTGGTATTACGAGTTGCGCCTATTACAGGATGATGGTCGTATTATCGAAGTTGAGCTGGAGGCTAAAACCCTGAGGATTATTGAGGTGGAAGGGGCAAATCTGGAAACCGTCGTCAGGCAGAACCCATGAAAATTCTGATTGTTGAAGATGAGCCGGTTCTTAACCAGCAGATCGTTGAGGCCATTGAGCACGCTGGATGGCTGGCGGAATCATCCTGCGATGGTATTGACGCTCTGTATCAGGTGACAGAAGAGAGTTTTGATGCCGTCGTGCTTGATCTTGGCCTGCCAAAGCTGGATGGCCTCAGTATTCTTCGGGCAATGAGGGAGCAAAACAGCTGCCTGCCAGTGATTATTCTCAGTGCGAGGGACTCCCTTCATGACCGTATTGAAGGGTTGAATGCCGGTGCGGATGATTATCTTTGCAAGCCCTTCCAAATGGCCGAACTGGTGGCCCGGCTCAGGGTTCAGATTCGCCGGAGCAATGGTCAGGCTTCTCCCGTTCTGACTTCCGGTGACCTGATGTTCGACACAAGGACATCGTCTGTTTATTGGCAGGGGCAGCCGGTGAAGCTCACCGCACTGGAGCTGAAAATGCTGGGCTATATGATGCATAACCAGGGACGGGTGATTTCCCGTTCGGAGTTGGTTGAGCATATTTACCGGCAGGACTTTGATCGGGACTCCAATACCATAGAGGTGTTTATCCGGCGGATTCGCAGCAAAATAAGCCCGGACGTCATTAGAACGGTTCGTGGACTGGGGTATCGGCTTGGTCAGCTTACGTAACTTTGTTCTTCAGCACTCCCTTCGCTACCGTTTATTACTGGGCGCATTTATCTGGCTCTCAATGGTTTTGATTGCCGCCGGGCTGTTCATACCACGGGTGGTACACAACTATCTTTATGCCCAGCTGACGGAGCAGACCGAACTCTATCTGGACGAAATTACCGCTTTTGTTGGTCTGAAAGCGGATGGTCAACTGTCTATGAAGGGACTGCTCTCTAATCCCCGCTTTCGTAAGCCATACAGTGGCTGGTACTGGCAGGTAGAAACAGAGAACAGTGTGCTACGCTCCCGATCCTTGTGGGATGCCCGGTTTGATATTGGTCAGGGGGAAGAGCCCGACTATCAGGCGCTGATATTCAATGAGCGTCAATTATCGTTGGGTGCTGGCGGGGCAATGATCAAGGCAACGGTGGCCGTTGACAGTCAGCCGACCGACGAAACTTACGACGTGTTAACCGGAGGCATGTTGATTGCCCTGGCAGTGGTTGCTTTCAGCTCCCTGCTGTTTATTGCGTTGCAAACCCGCTGGTCCCTGCGGCCTATGGCGATGCTTAAAGAGGATTTGCAATCGGTCCATGATGGCCGGATTGACCGCCTGCTGGGGCAGTACCCCAAAGAGGTTCAGCCGGTGGTGGATGACCTCAACCGGCTGCTGTTTCATTATGCCGAGTTGCTGGAGCGGTCCCGTCATCACACCGGAAACCTGGCTCACGCGCTGAAAACGCCAGTGGCCATTCTGGTTAATGAGGTTGCGACGTTGCCCGATTCATACCGGCCGGCATTCCTGACGGCCATTGAACAGCTGGAGAACCGAATCAATTACCATCTTGGGCGGGCCAGAATGGCTGGCTCTGCCCGAATTCTGGCGGCCCGCTCCTGCCCGGCTGCCGTGGTGGACGCTATTACCCTGGCGTTTGACAAGGTATACGCCCATCGTCATGTGGTGCTGGTGAATGAGCTGGATGATCATGTCTGGGTTACGGTCGAAGAGCGTGACCTGGAAGAGATTCTTGGTAATGTGATTGAAAATGCCTTTAAGTGGTCTGCAGGCCTGATCAGGGTTCACGGGGTTAAGCAGGAGCATCAGTTGTCTATTTATATTGACGACAATGGTCAGGGGCTGACACCGCAAGAAATGGACAAGGTTATGAAGCGCGGGGTTCGTATGGATGAACAGGTCCCGGGTTCAGGCCTTGGGCTGGATATTGTTCAGGAGATTGCCCATAGCTATCAGGGCTCTCTTGCCCTTGCTTCCAGTGCCATGGGGGGGCTGCAGGTACAGTTAGTGCTGCCCCGGTCACCGGGATAATACCATGTACTAACGGCAGTTCACTTCGAAGGCTGCGGGTAACGGTTATCCCAGGCCTGCTGGATGGCTTTTTTCATGTCTGATGAAGGAACCGGAGATGAGGTCTTTTCTTTATGCCGGAACTCCTGACGCAAGGCTTTGGCATCTTGTCGGGGAACCAGCATAAAGTCGACCCGGCGGTTTAATCCTGAATCCGGATTCAACCCCCGGATAGGCTGGTTAGCCCCCATGGCGACTAATAGCATCACCTGATCTTCCGGCACGCCGGTGAAAACAATGACTTCCCTCACCGTTTCCGCCCGTTGTCCGGAAAGTTCCCAGTTTATCCGGTTGGGTTCTATGCTGGTGTTAAGATCGGAACCAATCACGCCATCGGAGTGCCCGGTAATAATGATTTTGAAGGGCAGCTTGGCCAGAACCGGAGCCAGGGCAATCAACAAATCTTCATAAAATGGTACCAGCTGGCTGCTGCCCGATGGAAACATGGGGCCGGCCTTATCCTGAACCAGGCTCATAAGAATCATTCTGGGCCAGATCCGCAGCTGAATTTCTTTTGCCGCATCGGCCTGTTCTTTTGGCAGTTTCGATAATGCCAGCACAATGGCAGCGATTCCGTCGGCGGTGTTAGCGTTCTGACCGGCCATCTCCATACCCGTCATTCCGGAGGGCGTAGGCCGTATCTGCACGGGCAGTCCCCGTAATATTGAGTAGTCGCCCTGCATCTCCACCGGTGTGTTACTGCTAACCCGGTTGAAAAATCCCGGATCAGAAAAATAGGTGGCAATGGCTTCCTTTTGCACAGGTGTGGTGGCAGCTACCAGCCAGAGCACCAGGAACAGCGCCATCATGGCCATGGCAAAATCGGCAAAAGCCACTTTCCAGCTACCACCGTGGTGCCCATCGCCGTCTGAACCACGCCCCCGACGAACAACTATCAGATGTTCATTATCCGGTGACTTGGCCATTACTGCGCCGTCCTCAGGGATTGCAGCATATCTTCCATTTCCTGGAAGGTAGGGCGTAACTCTTTATAAAGCAGGCGTCGCCCGGAATCCACGGCGGTAATCGGTGCCAGCCCTGAGTGGCTGGCAAGCAACGCCATTTTGACGCATTCAAACGCCAGCATTTCATTCTGCTCAGTACTTTCCAGCGCTGCCGCCAGAGGACCAAAAACACCGTAGCACAGCAATACCCCCAGAAAAGTACCCACCAGTGCCGCAGCTATCTTGATGCCGATCAGTTCTACCGGTCCATCCATAGCACTCATCGTCACCACAATGCCCATTACAGCAGCCACAATACCAAAGCCCGGGCAGGCATCAGCAATACTGTGCAGCGCTTTTCCCGGACGTTTCAGATCATCGCCAAGGGTTTCTATCTCGCTTTCCATCAAACCCTCAAAAGCATGTCCGGGCATACTGCCCATCCCGGTAATCCGCAGGTTATCGGTGATAAAGTAGAGCAGTCGTGGGTGTGAGGTGATGCGCTGATAACTTTGAAACAGTTCACTGCTTTCCGGTGTTTCGATATCGTCTTCAATGGCGTTCACCCCCTTGCGGTGTCGGGTTTCAATCAGGCGGAACATCAGGGCCAGCAAATCCATAAAGAAGGTTTTGTCGAACTCTTTATTTTTGATCAGCACGTACTTCAGGTGAGTGAGGGTCATTCTCAGAACGTTGGCCGGATTGGATATCACAAAAGCACCGATGGCGGCACCGAGGATGATAAGGATCTCAGGAGGTTGCCACAATGCCAGCAACTTGCCACCGGCCAGGACAAACCCACCAAAAACACTCAGAATTAGGATGGCAAAGCCAGCGATTCTCAATAGCATGGGAAACCCGGTACGTTGACATTAAGTGGTAATAGCACAGGTTGATGTGATTACTGAATCACCATATTGGTGATAAAGACATCCTCCACCCCCTTAATCAGCGATAGCCCTGTGGTTTGATGAACCGTTTCCAGCAGCTTTTTGCGCAATACCTCCCGTTTTTCCGGAATCATTACCTCCTGGAATTTCCAGGATGACAGCTGTTCAAGCAGGGCATTGAGAATGACCGGTTGATTGTTTTTTATTTGTTCAAGGCACTTGATTTTTCGGGTCATGACCGAAACGGATAACTGCATATAATGGAGCTCATAGGTTTCATCGTTAACCAGGTTGACCACCATATCTTTAAACGACAGATAGTGTGCAGGTAAGGGTAAAGCAGCGGTGGACCCTGACGATAGCGGGTCGTCATCCTCCCTGAACAAAAACCAATAGGCAGCACCGGCAATGGCCAGTATGACAACACCCGCCAGGATAAGAGCAATGAGATTAACCTTGCCGCACTGCACTGCTGGCCACTGAGTGCTGACACTGTTCTTTATGATGATACGATCATCGTCGTCAATCTTCATATTCATAGGAAAGCGCTGTTAAACCATCTCCGGAAAAGAAGGGCTAAATAAGCAAATCAATAAGTGCCGTACCCGGATAACGGGACAGCGCACTGGATGACCGGTATTCTTGTGAGGTTTGGGCAGCCAGAGCCGCAATACTCCCGTCTGTGTCAGAGAAGTCTGACGTTCCCGGCAACCCGCCGGCAAAAGGGTACTGCCTTCCCCTGTCTGCCCCGGAATGATCAGGCGTGGTTAATGAGAGGGCTATTTTCAGTCCGGACTCCGCTGCTGAAGAACCAACGGGCGCTTCTTTAAGCACTGAATTACCGTGAATGTGCAGCTGCTGAATGCTGTCGCTGACCAGTTGGTGCAACACAGAGGAACAGCTTTCCAGGGTTGGCATAGACTGTTTACTGGCCTGAAGATTCACCGTGACCTCACTGTTATTGCGGGTCATAACCACCTGCACTGCACCCAGTCCGGGAAACTCGGCAACGGCCCGGGCATGACGATCTCCGCCAAACATCAAACAGTTTTTCACCGGGTCAGCTGCGGTCAATCCGTTGGGTTGACTCACGGATGATGGTTGACGGGCTATGGCCGGTTCCAATCGGTTGAAAGATGTATCCGATACATCGGTTGTTGCTGGCGGGGTCGGTGTCTGGCTTTCCTGGTGAGCAGGTGGTGGCAACTCTACCGTTGACTCTGGGGCAACAGTCTCCTGATTCGGTAGTATCCCCTTTGGTAAGGGTTGCAGAGAACCCTGTGTAGACTGCTGAAGTGATCCAGGCTCCATGGCTTGCTGAACGCCAGGTAACACCACCTGACCGGTATGGGTTGCCTCTGCCCCCACAGGGGCAGGCTTGATCGTCAGCGATACGGGCGACGCTTGCCGTTGGTCCGGTTGTTCAGGCAGAACCTGTTGTAAACCTGAATTCCATCCGGGTTGGGAGTAAGCCGCCGGAATCGCTGCCCCGGCGGACGTAAGCCACTCTATTGTCGGAATGTCTTGCTGTCCCCCGGTGACCGCAAAAGCCGTTGTGCTGCTATTGATCGTCGATGGCAAGTCAGCAGCGGAAGACGAATCCGAAGCAAACTGAGGATTGATCAGACCAGAGAGCTCGATCATCTGCTGCACAATGGCCTGAAACTCATCCTCCGGGCGTTCACCCTGTACCGGCAGTTGCCCGGTTATCCCCTCCCGGATAAACGAGACCGGAAGTGCATTGATCACACTGTCCGCCTCTGTGCCAACTGTCTCAATAGTCATAAGAGATAGCTCTCAGTTCAGGATGAACATTCAGCGACATTCATCGCACTATTCATAATTCACATGATTCGAAGTACTGTAAAATTTCAGTTGATCGCTGTTTGAGTAGTACCAATGATTACCCTTGACTGATATCCCCCTGCCCCTGCTGTATGGCCAACTCATCCCAGGCACCTTTGACGGTATCAATCATCGATCTGGCGGTGTTCAGGGGAGCAAGATCATTATCAACAATGACCGCTGTCAGGCATGCAAGGCAGTGGTCATACAATTCAAGCAATCGGGCTGGCAGTTCATTGGTAGATGAGGATTGCCCCTGCTGATCATCGAACATGGCAAGGGCCTGGTTTCTTAATACCATCAAAATAGACAGGGCGTGATGAATCCGCTCGCCCCGGGCAGCACTGTCATTATTGTGGATATGGCAGTGGCAGCGGTCCAGGTCATCCAGGAATAATTGGTACAACAACGCCGTCTGTTGAAAAGCACTGTCTTTCCGGGCGATATGCCCGTACTGACGCCGGGTGTACTCAGTGGCTGGAGACTTCATAAACGCTCTCTGTTGTCTATAGTGTTGCAGCCTTTAGGAATTGTTCTGAAATAATTTCCACATTTTGAACTCGATTTCCGTTCATCCTGAGCTTGTCGAAGGGTGATTGGCACAATACATGAGGCCGGAGTTCACGCCTTTAGGCCCTATGGGTCCTTCGACAGGCTCAGGACGAACGTAGTTTTGATATTCAGAAATGTGAAAATCATTTCAGGACTGCTCCTGACTTCCCTGTGTTCATCCGTCCCGAGGCTCTATGTTTCTTGTCAACATAATTTTCAACAATTATCAGTGGAAATTTTAGAGCCTTGTTGAAACTTTAAACAAAACGAAACCACTGCCAAGAACCCTAGCCGTTAGCAGTTTCAAGGTCCTCCCTGCATTATCTCAGGTCCTTGATGGCCCAGTGATAAGCCTATAAAGCACTTTGCATTACAGGGGAACGATACATAGCCATATCAAATGCTTTCTTACTACGCCATACGCTGAACGCAATTCGCAGCAGTTTGCGCATCACCGCCACCAAAGCCTGAGTACAACTCATTCTGGACGTGTAGTGCTCATACATTGGTTTAAATGCGCCACGGCAAGCTGACATCGCTACGTTGTACAACAAACGGCGACCTTCGCTTGAACCTTGCTTGCTCAGTCTGCGGCGACCGCGTTTCGTGCCAGAGTCTTTAAACTGCAGATCAAGTCCAAAAAAGGCAATGAATTGATCTCCAGATTTGAAGTCTCCTCTGGCCATTTCGTTGGAAAAAAAGGCCGAACTCAATGCACCAAAGCCCGGAATACTCTTCATCGCCTTAAAGCCTTCCTGTTGCTCCGGATCTTCGTTTTTCATGGTTTCCATGATCTTTTTTTCCAGCTCATCGATCAATTTTTTCAGGGCCTCCAGGGCATCATTGAGCATTGTTAGCTCAACAGGCATTGACTTACACGTCATTGAAATAGCCTGACGATGCCTGACTACTGACGCACGATGGTTCGTTAGCATTTTAATCAGTTCCTGGTTGGCTGTGGCTGGCCTCCAGGGCTTTAGACTGTCATGTTCATTGCTCAGATAACGTCGAATAATTGCAGCATCTGCCTTATCGCTCTTTTGCCGACGACCTATTCCGGCTGCGTAATGATACACAGCCCTTGGGTTAAGTACATAAACGGTATGACCATGCTGGAATGCAACAGAAGCCAGTAATGAGTGGTAACGACCCGTTGCTTCCATGGCAATAGCTGTTGCCCGAGGCAAAGAAGCGACCCACTCTGTAATTGCGGTGAGTGAGTTGTCAATGCGTTCAACAGAACCATTGTGCAGACAAATGTCTAACCATCGAGAAGCCACATCCACACCAACGAAGTTAGTTACCATTTCCATAGTACAGTCCCTGATGTAATCTTTATGCGGATGGGGTGACCACAGGCTGGCGTTAGCTTGCGAAAATTGTCTGCTGCAGGGCAGTAACGCTCCTAATCGTCGCTCATGCTTGTGGGTGGGGACTTCTCAGTCAGTCTGTCCTGAAGGCAGTAAGCAGTCGATGCCCCTCACCCCGTCTCTGTACTTATACAAGTAATCAGAGACAGGTTAAACATACAAGCTTGTCGAAGCCGCTGGCACCACCCTTCGACAAGCTCAGGGTGAACGGAAACAGGGAAATAATTCAGGGACAATTCCTTAGTCTTGTTGCCTGTAATGAACGTCAAATCGCAAAGGTTACATAGTGTCAACATAGGTCCGGTTCCGGTTCATACGCTGTACCGTTTGCTCCATGGTTAAAAACTGTTGATTGGTGCGCTGGTGGAGCAATTGTCGTTTTCTCTCCAGTGCATACTGGTCTGAAGCCAGCCGCTGCAAGTCATGGGACAGATAACTGATTCTCGATAGTAACGGGCCATTGCCAGACAACAGGGTGTCCATTTTCTGGGCCAGCGCCAGCACCGGCTTTTCCCGGTCCGACAGAAACTGCAGCACCTGGTAGGGCATGGCAGTGAGCTGATGGCGAAACCAGGTTTCATCCAGCGACCATAAACCGTTGCGCTCAGTACTGACCCCAAGATCCAGCAAACTGGTGATCTGCTCTGAATGGCTTAATCCGGCATCTGTGGGCGTGGCGTTGACCAGTTTTCGTAACTGGCCGGAGATTCCCCTGAGGGAGGCGGGTGATCCGGCATCGATCTGCAGACCTTTGCTGTCCCTGGGATCACTGGTTTGCAACAGGCTATTGCAGTTATTGATAAAAGCTGACATGGCACTGACCAGTGCCTCAACATCCTGGCTGACCTCAATGTATAACTGCCGGTCAGGATCGGCCTGCTTCAGGGTCAGGCTGAGCCCGTTAATGGCCTGCTGGTTGACGTTGCCGGGCAAATAGAGGGTGACACCGTTGATAGTAATCAATGCATCAGACGGAGCCACCTGCTCTGACATAACCTCTGCCAGCCAGGCTCCGCTGCCGGTGCCATTGAGCGCCATACGCAGGTCCGCCCCTTTTTCTGCGCCGGTCAGCAGCAGCTGTTGCCCCTCTTTGCCATTAATGACCGTTGCCCGGATTTTCCCCTGGGTGCTCAGCTGAATGGATCGGGCGAGGGTTGCCAGGGTACTGTTGGCAACAATATTAACCTTCCAGCGACCACCATTCAGCGCCATATCCAGCGTACCGGCTTCTTTCAGGGTAGTGTCTCTGGCAAACGGCGGGCTGACCAGAATTTGCGGTGAGGCCAGCTGGTGGACCGACAGCTGATAACTGCCGGGATCAGGGCGACCTCTGACGCTGACGCCAACCCGGTCGGACTCACTGGAAACCGCAACCCAGCGGCCAAGCGTGTGTCCATTGCCGTTACCGTTACCATTGCTGCTGTTAAGGCTGGCTTCCTGAACCAGTGCCCGGGCGGAGTGCTGCAGATTATTGACGGCCTGATAGACCGATACCATCAAATCCTGCTCCCGGGACAGCTGATCTTCCCGCCGTTTCAGGGCATTTTCCGAGGGACTCATTTCAGCATTGACAACGGCATCCACCACCGTGCCGATATCAAAACTGCCCTGGAGCGGCGCTACAGTGTTCATTCAATGAACCATTAGTTCAACCATTAGTTCAATAGTGTCAGGACATCCTGCTGCATAATGTTGGCCCGGTTCAGGCTGGAGATGCTGGCCTGTTTCAGCACTTGCTCACGGGTCAGTTGGGCCATTTCCGAGGCGTAGTCGGTATCTTCAATCCGGCTGCGGGAGGCCATCATATTCTCCCGGACATTCTGCAGGTTGTATATGGTGTGCTGGAAGCGGTTCTGAACGGCACCCAGTGTGGCCCGGTTGGCATCAATATTAGCGATAGCCTCGTCAATAATCTGGATGCCCTGCTGGGCTCCGTTGTAGGTACTAATATCCAGCGTATCAACGGACATATCCACAGCGCTTCCCTGTTGTGCGGAAACAGGCGTACTGGATGCTGGCGTTATCAGGTTGCCAGTACTGTTGAGGGTGTACGAAGCGGAGGAGTCTATCCCGATCCACTGAATGGCGCCGGTTGCTGTCAGCGGGGTGTTCACCGTCATGGTGACAGGGTCACCGGGTACCGGTGTAGTGCCGTCGTATTGTTGAGTCATTACCGTTGCAGCTACTGTAAAATTGCACCCACTTTTGGCGGTTGGGGTCGAGGACGGTGTTTCAGAGGCTGTGCCAGCCGTAGATGGAGAAGATGTAGACGATGCAACCGCTAAGAATCCTTGCTCCCCATCTGCCGGTGGGGCACCAGCAAATACAGTAAGCACCATGTTGGCCCCACTGGGATCAGTCACGGTAATACTGGAGCCTGAGGCGGTGGCTTCGATATTGTTCGCCTGCAATTGTGTGGCGAGACTAGTCACTGCGTCTGCAATCTCTGCTGCAGTGTTAACCGAAGTCACTGTCGTGTCGTTTACCGTCAGGCTGATGGTGTCCCCTGCTTCAACTTTAGTGTCGGTAAAATCGACAACCGCTGTTGTTTTTGACAGACCGGAAAGTTCGGGTACATCTTCTGATACGGCAGTAACAATATCGCTGGCGCTGGCCCCGGCCAGAATAGGTACGATTGTCTCCTTGCCATTAACGCCGACAGTCAGGTTTTGTGCAGCAACCCCTGCATCTGCAGCAGCCGGTACGCCAAGGGAGAAACCAGTGAAGGTCAGCTCAGTGCCTACCAGCCCCAGATCGCTGCCAATAGCGCTGTTAACTGAAACGGGGATTACTTCATTGGCATAGGCACCCACCTGAATATTTTTGGTCACGAAGGTTCCGTTCAGCAGGCTTTGCCCGGCAAACGTGGTGGTCTGGGCTATACGATTCAGCTCGGCAACCAGCTGCACCACCTCTTCATTAAGCGAAAGCCGGTCTTCGGGACTATTACTGTCGCTGGCGGACTGCACTGCCAGATCCCGCATGCGCTGAAGCAGCGAGGTGGTTTCACTCATGGCGCCTTCGGCGGTCTGGGCGATGGAAATGCCGTCGTTGGCGTTGCGTGCCGCCACCGTCAGGCCGTTGATCTGGGAGGTCATCCGGTTGCTGATTTGTAAGCCGGCAGCGTCATCAGCGGCACTGTTGATGCGATAACCGGTCGAGAGCCTTTGCATCGCCGTATCAAGACCGTTTTGAGCCCGCTCCAGGCTCATCTGGGCTTGCAGTGATGGAATATTGGTGTTGATAGTGATGGCCATAAAACGCTCCTAGAGATATTTAAACAACGACAGATTCTCTACCTCAGAAAGCCCTTTGAGGGCGGCCTCATACTGTACTTTCTGCCGGGTCAGATTGCTGATCGCGTTGGCGTAATCCAGATCGTCCAACTGAGCCACCTGTTCCTGAAAGTACAACCCGGCCTCTTGATGATCACTGCGAATGCCTTCCAGTGCTTTCATCCGGGTTCCCAGCGCGGCATGAACGCTGTCAGCCTGATTTTGTGCCTGGTCAAGCTGTTCCAGGTAACCGGCAATCAGCGTTGACAGGTTGGTGGGTGGAGCCTGAAGTGTCTGCTCTATCTGACTCAGCATGAGGATTGCATTAAAACCTGATTCACCGTCGTTCACAGTAAAGCACAAAGCATCCGCACTGTCCGTAGACGACATTGTTATATCAGAGGCAACTGTTATTTGCCGAATGTCGTTATTGGTATTAAAAACAAACGATTCACTGCCATCACTGGCGGTAGTGACCGTCACCGGCGGCGTGCTGGTCTGGGAACCGGCAAACAGGTAATAACCTTCGGCATCACGGGTGTTTAACAGCCCGATTATGGCGTTGCGCCACTGCATCACCTCCTGCCCGAGGGTAGCGAGGTCCACCGCAGCCAGCGCGGGGTTGTTGGCCTGCAGCACCAGTGAGCGGATATCCTGCAGATAGCCGGTGTAACTCTGCAACAGGGTATCTTCCAGTTGCAACTGGGACGTCAGGGCAGTAATGGTATTCAGATAGTGGTTCGTCTGGCTGATCTCCCTGTTGACACTCTGCAGTTGCGTCCAGTTGCCCGGTGCCTGTGCCGGTTGGGTAATCTGTTTGCCGGTAGCGACCTGGTTCCAGCCTTCCAGCTGGCGCTGACTGATGTTCTGCACATCCTGCAAAATCATGGCCTGCTGTTGTGCTGTACTTACCCGCATGTTGATGTTCTCCCGGGGCAGTCAACCCGATGGCCTCGTTCCCACGGTCCCCCGTGGGAATGCATACCGATCCCGCCACACATACCCTACTCGCATGGAGCCCCCGAAAACCCTACCAGGCAGTGGCTCTTTTCGCATGCTGCCAGATCCGGTATGCATTCCCACGCGGAGCGTGGGAACGAGGTGTCCGGAGGGTTTTCGCTCCCCTCCGGAGCGTGGGAACAAGTGGTGTCTGGACTCGTTCCCACGGTCCCCCGTGGGAATGCATACCGATCCCGCCACACATACCCTACTCGTATGGAGCCCCCGAAAACCCTAACAGGTAGTGGCTCTTTCTCATGCTGCCAGATCCGGTATGCATTCCCACGCGGAGCGTGGGAACGAGGTGTCCGGAGGGTTTTCGCTCCCCTCCAGAGCGTGGGAACAAGTGGTGTCTGGACTCGTTCCCACGGTCCCCCGTGGGAATGCATACCGATCCCGCCACACATACCCTACTCGCATGGAGCCCCCGAAAACCCTACCAGGCAGTGGCTCTTTCTCATGCTGCCAGATCCGGTATGCATTCCCACGCGGAGCGTGGGAACGAGGTGTGTTCTCCCGGGGCAGTCAACCCGATGGCCTCGTTCCCACGGTCCCCCGTGGGAATGCATACCGATCCCGCCACACATAACCTACTCGCATGGAGCCCCCGAAAACCCTACCAGGCAGTGGCTCTTTCTCATGCTGCCAGATCCGGGGTGAGTAGACCTGCCCGGTCACCCGGGCAAGCCCCTCCTCAGAACCGGACTTGCGGAATTACCGCATCCGGCTCCCGATAGACCCGTGTCCCCACACATGTTCGGTGAGACCGGAACATTGACACCGTTTTCCAGCTCTCTGGATACGCCAACACTTTAAGAATTTTCACCAGCTTTCCCCAGCTCAAGTATCCTTTTCCTCCCTGACGATTAAGCCATCTGTGGATCGTTCGTTTGCCTTGCAGAATGAACTGCCTGACCCGTCCTTGATTGTCTGTGATCCCATGATAGTTGATCCATCCCTTGATCCCCCGGTAACTGTTCAGCACCCCCACATAAATCTGACTCTTGATCACATCTCTCCAGCGCTGAACTGCCGGGCTATCTGCCAGGTTTTTACCCGATCCTGCAATTTCGCCCAGCCTTCCCATACCACTAACCAGCCGGGCTGCCCTGTATGCTTTGAATCACCCCAACCACCAAGCCGAGCAATCGTTTGAAGCAGCCAAGTGACTGTTGGCGGCTTATCGGGCAACGCTTTTTTTTCATAGGTTAGCCAGAGAACCTGCCATTCATCATCACTGACCACCTCATTCGCGAGTGTTTTTTCACTCCAAAGCTTTCTGTCTTTGTGCTGCCTGTCATTCGGTAACATTAATGCTTCACGGATTTGCATTAGTCTGACAGCGACAAACATTAATATGACCGCAAGTCGTTCAATGTTATCCGGAGATTGCAGACGAAGCCTTTCTACTCCTGCTCCCGATTTCCAAGCCTTATGGAACTCTTCTATTCGCCATCGGAGCTCGTAAAATCGAATGATAGAGCGACAGTCTTCGAATGTTTCAATATCTTCAGTTGTCAATAGTACCCAGTGCAAACGGTCTTCGGAGTCATTGCCAATCTCTTCAGCCGACACAATATTCATAGTTACCGGTTCCGGCCTGCCGCCTGGCCTTTGCGGCGCCTGTATTGTCATCTTCTTTCTTTTGACCTGCAGCGTTGCCTTTCGCTTCTTTCTACCTCCTTTTTGAGGAACCACTATCGTATATTTCCCCAACACTTCAGTCTGAGCTAAGGAATCAAATAATAAGAGTTCGCCATCCACCAGGATTCTGTTTTGTGTAGCTCTTACAACAAACCGCTGTCGGTTATCCAGTTTGTAGTGCATATATTCGTATATATCCGCCTCCCGGTCGCAAACACTGATGATGTCAGGCATTTTACCCCCCATCCTTTGTTCTGTGTTTTCAGAGGCTCTTTGCCACTTAAAGCTTTCCTTTCCCTCGTAAGGTAGCTGACGACGTTGGTTCTTTTTCCCCCGCTGAACGTCCTCTCTAACCCATCGTTCTTGATCAATAAGCCCAATGCTTCGCTCTGTATCCGCATCAACCAAGAAGACAGAGTGGACGTGGAATCCTCTGGTTTTAGAGCCTTCAGGACCTCCAAGATCACCAAGCTCGGATCTGACAGCATGTTTATAACCCAGGGTTGTTGTATCTTCGAGAGCCAGAAGTAGGCGAGACTGTCTCGCTATTTTGGCAGTTGCCTGAAAGCCTGCCTCAGCTATTGCTTCAGGCTTTACGGCCTCATTCTCAATCAGCCGGTAAGCTCCAGTTACCAGTGCGGTATAACCTTCGCATGAAGATGACAAAGAATTACCGGTATGAGCTGAAAGCTCGGCAGCAACTTTGACAAGTCGTTTTGTACGTCGAGTATCACCCAAATCAGCACATCCAAAAGTTAGTTCTGACCATGGTTTAGGAGAAAGTGGAAGCATGACCTGTTTTATCAGTGAGAAATGATAGAACAAGGTAGCTATTTGTGATCAAGAGACAGGCCTTTGCTCAGTGCTGAATAGTTACATCCCCCGAATCGCTCTCTTCAGCGTTTGCACACGGTCAGAACTCAGGCGCTTCCAGAGGAACTCCCTTAACCCTTTGAGCTTCGATGCAAAACGATCTTTACGGCTGGTGAACTTCAGTCGCCAACCACCTTTTCGCATCTTACCCCAGTAACAGGTGAACCCCAGGAAGTTAAACGTCGAAAGACGCTTACCTGATTGATTGGCCCTCTGAGCTGCAATCCATCCTGCAGGAATTATCTGCGATTTCTCTCTATGCAACTCCAGACCAAACTTCTCTAACCGTTTTGGCAACACTTTATAAAAGCGCTCTGCTTCACTGGCATCCCCAAAAAGGAATACCATATCGTCAGCGTACCTCACCATTTCCGCCCGCCCTTTGATGTGAGAACGGCTTACCTCGGCAAACCATTCATCTATCACGTAGTGCAGATAGATATTGGCCAGCACTGGCGACAGGATAGCCCCTTGCGGACATCCTTCCCGATTGTCGGATACTTGCTTGTTCCATCACAGGTGCTGTAATCAGGACTTCTATCAGCCTGAGAAAACGCTGGTCTGATATCTTCATTCGCAAAATCTTCATCAGCTCCCTGTGAGGAATTCTGTTGAAGTACTTGCAGATATCAATTTCTACCACAGCACCATCCCGAATTCGGGAACTGGACTGCAGCAAAGTCCTCAAAGCATCGTGACAACTCAAGCCGGGCCTGAATCCGTATGAGCACGGTAGAAACAGCGGTTCGTATATCTTGCCAAGGATTTGACTGGCTGCAAGTTGCACCAGTTTGTCTTCAAAGCAGGATATGACCAGTGGCCGTTTGCTCCCATCCTCTTTCGGGATTTCAGTGACCCTCGCGGGTTTTGGCCTGTAAGTCCCACGGCGAATGCGCTGGAGAAGGTGTTTCAGATTTTCATCCAGTTTTACGCCGTAAGTCTCCTTTGTCTCACGGTCAATACCTACGGCTTTATTCCCGTTCAACCGATGGAATTGCTCCTTCAGCATGTCAACATTTAGCAGGTGACCAAGGTTATTGAACACCATTTGTCTGTCGTATGCCGATTTCTCACCTATGCGCTCAAGTTTCGTTAACCATGATTGTCCGTCGTTGCTGAGTACGGTCATTGTTTCTCTCTCACGCTCGATCTATCTGCCAGCCCTTCGCTCCACGGTCGTTACCCGCTTCATCACTACTATGACTGACTCCGACTTCCATAGAGCCATCTGTAAAGCCTCGTGTTTTGCACTTGTACTTAACATACTCAATCCTTTGAGAGCCCTATGGATCTCCTGGGTTCAGTCGTATATCTCTATAAACTCGCCGACGCCTGCGACTCCGGAGGGTAGTGCTGTTCGGATTCCCAGATTGACCTTACACAGCACTCTTGGGCCTGCTGCCTGCATAAGAGCATCGGCACCCACAACAAGTGGTATTTCGGAGCTGTCACGTTCACCATTTGGTTTCGGCTCGGATATTTCGCTGTCTACGCTTCATCACTTTCGTTACCTTCAGCAACGCAAGACTCGCTATACGGTGGAGCTGGTTCTCCTTCCGCAACGGGACTTTCACCCGCAAGATATACGCCGCTTATCCCAGCGCACTATGCATTCCCACGCGGAGCGTGGGAACGAGGTGTCCGGAGGGTTTTCGCTCCCCTCCGGAGCGTGGGAACGAGGGGTGGCTGAAGGTAGGCGCATCGGTCTCACCGATAGGCGGCCAGCAATTCATCAATAATCATCTGGCTGGTTCGTAACAGCCGGGCATTGGCCTGGTAGAACTGCTGGAAGCGCAGCAGATTAGCCGCTTCTTCATCCAGATTGACCCCACTGAGATTCTCCCTTTCGGCAACAGCCGCCTCAAATAAACTCTGGCTGGTTTTCTGTTGTCGTGTAGCGGCAGCCGTCTGGTTGGCAACAGACGACTGAAGCAATATATTAGCCTGCAGTAGGTCGGGACAATTGGTAGAGTCACCGTTCAAACAGTCCAGCAGTGCCAGCAGATTCCGGTTGTCGCCGGGGCCTGAGCCCTGTGCCGCCAACGCCAGCTGATCCGGGGCGTCAAGGACAATACTCAGTTGTGTGGCTTCATTACGCCAGGGGGTCAGCAGGAACTGATCATTAATGGCTGGTGTTCCGGTCAGGTGAATGGTCAGGCCATCAATGGCAAAAGGTGTTTCTGCCGTCAGGTCACCGCTGAATGATTGTCCGTCTGACAGTCGGGTTACCCGACATTGATCAGCAGCAGTGAAAACCAGTTGGTATTCTGTTGGGATCAGCTGTGCAAGATCACTGATTGCAACGGTCAATGCCTCGGTCCCGGCAACCGTTTCCGGCAGGACCCGCTGCTGCATGGCCGATGTCGAGTTGACCTCCTGAAACAGCGGCGTGCCTTGATTACCGGCCGGGTCAACACCCAGCTCCAGCTGTGAGTTCACTTCCGAGGCCAGCACCACCGCCATCAGCCCCAGCTGATTGATCACCGGCATCAGCCCATCCCGCTGGAGCGTTTGCAACCCGGCCAACTGGCCCTGCTGTGGTGTTACCGGCACAGAGACGCCGGGGGTATTGACCATGACACCGGGTATCATCGGGTCGGTAGCTTTCGGGTTGATGCTGAGATCAAAATACTGCTGGCCCATGATCAGAGGAATATCCCCCTGGCTGGAGGGAATCACCAGGTTGACAGTGTTATTGCTGTTGCGATAAACCTCCACCGATACCTGGGCCGACAGCTGATTAATCAGGTCGTCCCGCTGGTCCATAAGGTCGGCACAGTTGCTATTGCTGCTTTGATTATTGGTATTGGTCCCGGTATTGGTGTTACTGACTTGCAGGCCGGACAGTTCGATGATCTGTTTATTCAGCTCGGCAATGGCGGCACCCAGTCGATTGGCCTCGGTAATGACATTGCTGATCTGACTGGTCTGTTGTTGCGAGATAACCTGCAGCTGCTGGCCCAGGGTATTAAACCGGTCCACCAGTTGTCCGGCACTGCCCAGCCATTGCTGTCTGAGGGGCAGCGACTCCGGGCGCGTTTCCAGCCGTTGCAGGTTACCGATAAAGCCATTGAGCACATTGGTTAACCCGGTATCATCCCCGCCGAGCAATTGATCCAGCTGAACCATGGGTATTGAGAAGCTGTCTGCCATTGCCTGGCTGGCACTGGCGCGAAACACCTGGTCATTAAGATAGTCATTCGAGACCCGCATCAGATAGAGTACCCTGACGCCACCCAGCTGGTTCTGTAAACCGCTCCAGTGGCTCTGTTGGGCAATCAATACGGGCAGGCGTCGACTGAACCAGGGGGTTTCGGCATTGGCGATGTTATGGGCGGTATTATTTAACAGAATATCCGCTGCATTCACCCCGCTCAGCCCGATATGGTTGACGGTCATGATGGGTCACCGGACAGTTTTTCTGCCAGCCGCTCTGCCAGGCACTGGGCCAGCAACGCCCCGGCCAGTTCGTTGTGAAACAGCGATGCTGTGCCGTTCTCCTTGCTTGAGAACTGCCCTGAGCCCGATAACAGCCCTGAGCCCGTGAAAAGCCCTGAGTTTTTCTGGATATGACGGGTCACTTCCCCCAGCAACACCCGCATAACGTCGCTGGATGAGGTTTCGGCATTACTGTTGCTGCCGTTGACCGGCCTGCTGTCTCCCACATCAGGGATCAGTGAGGGAGCAGTGAGTGGCGTGATAAGCATGGACAATCTCCGGTTACATGATGACCAACTCTCCCTCCATGGCCCCGGCTTCATGGATAGCCTGAAGAATTGAGATCAGTTCATTGGGCGTCAATCCGGCACTGTTCACCACATTAACAATATCGGACAGGCTGGTGGTGGCAGGGATAATAAACATGCCACCGGTTTTTTGCGTGATGTCGACGGTGCTTTGCTCCTCGATTTGCGGGGACCCAAGGGTAAACGGGTTGGGCTGGATGACGCTGGGACGTTCCAGAACCTTCACCGTGGTGGAACCATTGCTCACGGCCACCGGCCGAATGCGCACATCGGCCCCGATAACGATGGTTCCGGTACGGGAATTGATCACTACGCGGGCCGGCATGACGCCCTGCGGGACATCCAGAGTCTCCAGCATGGACAGAAACGTCACCCGGTTATTGCGCCCCCCGGGGACCGTGACTTCAATCTGGCTGCCATCCACTCCCCGGGCAATATCACTGCCAAAGCGATCATTGATGGCCTTGACCAGCAAGCGGCTTTGGCTGTAATTCTGTTCCCTGAGATTCAGTCGTACCACACCCGGTGTGACTTCTGGAGGAATGATCGACTGCTCAATGGTGGCACCTCCGGGAATACGTCCGACCGTCGTTGTATTGATATTAACCTGTGTCCCGGTGGCACCCTGGGCAGAAATGCCGCCGACAATCACTGAACCCTGGGCCAGGGGCATACACCTGGCCATCAATACCCCGTAACGGGGATGCCAGCAGCACACCACCACGGAGACTTTTTGCGTCACCAATGGAGGAAACGACCACATCGAGGGTGGTTCCCGCCCGGGCAAAGGTGGGCAGGTTGGCACTGACACTCACAGCCGCGACATTTTTCATCCGTGGATCACTTCCCTGGGGTAGCTGAATACCAAACTGGCGCAGCATATTGATCATGGACTGACTGGTGAAAATGGTTTGCCGGGTCTGATCGCCGGTACCCTGCAAACCAACCACCAGACCATAGCCAATCAGCTGGTTCTTGCGTACACCTTCTATATCCACCAGGTCTACCAAACGGACGGCCTGAGTGGGTGCAGGCAATACCAACGCCGCCAGTAACAACCAGATCGGGAGTCTGTCCGAGCGTAGCGCCTGTAACGTGGACGACAGAACATTGAGGATCAATAACCGGTTTTGTAAGGTCAACCGTAACGGGATTTGCCAGACAAAACCGATTTTTTCAGACCCGTTGGCGCCCACCCCATTGGCAACCACACCAGTGGCGCAGTGCATTCCCGGACAGCCCCCTGACCTGCTCAAAATGGAAACCAGCTGCTGTTCAGAATACGGGAGAACCAGCCCTGGGTGTTGGTTTCCGCCAGATCACCCCGGCCGGTATAACTGATTTTTGCCTGGGCCAGACGCAGCGAGGAGACCTGGTTATCCTGGGAAATGTCTTCAGGACGAACCACACCACTGACAAAGACGACTTCGTCCCCCTGATTAAGCCGGAGCATTTTACTGCCCTTGACCACCAATGCGCCGCTGGGCAGCACTTTTTGCACGACCACGGTCACCGAGCCGGTTAACTGATTTTGCTGGGAAGTGGACCCTTTACCGTCAAAGCTTCGGTTGCCGCTGATTTGCATGTCCAGTTTCGAGTAAGTTTTCCCGAAGACCGTGGGCGGCGCGATGTTAGCAGCGCTATCTTTGCCCAGACTGGTATTGGCTTTTTTACTGGAGCTGGTCATCTCCTGCAGGACAACGGTCAGAATATCCCCCGGGCGATAGGCTTTCAGATCATCAAAAAGGCGCATACTGCTGGCATAGGTATAAAGACTGCCCGGTGCCGGGGCCGGGGGAGCCTCCAGGGCACGGGTAAGCAATGGTTCATTGTCATCACCGGAATCGGTCAGGGGCTGGTTCTGTGGCAATACCACCTGACAGCCCGGCAACCCGACCACCAGCACGGCAGCCAGTCCGTAAAACGTCAATGTGGTCAAGGTGACAGTTTTACTCATGGGTCAGTCCGGTTAACTGCTTTTCACCAGATATTCCTGGGAATTACTGGCCACATCGATGGCCCTGGCCTGCATTTCATAAGCCCGCTGAATCATGATCAGATTGACCAGCTCCTCCACCACATCCACGTTAGAGGCTTCCAGGGAAAACTGGCGGATTTCGCCCAGGCCATCGGTACCGGGAATGCCCTCCACGGGGGTGCCGCTGGCAGCGGTTTCCACATAGAAGTTATCGCCTATGGCCTGCAGCCCCATGGGATTAATGAAGTTAACCAGGGAAATCTGTCCCAGCACCTGGGGGTCCGGGGTACCGGGCATGGCCACGGATACCGTACCATCCTGGCCGATAGTGATGTTCTGGGCTTCCATCGGGATGGCGATTACCGGCTCTATCGGCTGGCCGGTGGTCGTGACGATAGAGCCGTCGGCGTTGAGCTGCAACTGTCCGTTGCGAGTATAAGCCGCCTCTCCGGAAGCTAATTGCACCTGCAGGAAACCATCGCCCACAATAGCCATATCCAGCGCATTCCCGGTATTCTGAATATTGCCAGTGGTGAATATTTTCTGGGTGGCGGTGATTCTGGCGCCAGTACCCACCTGCAAGCCGCTGGGTAGCTCATCCACACTGTTGGCCATCGCTCCGGCCTGCTTCAGGGTGGTATAAAACTGATCCGCAGCCACCACCCGTTCTTTTTTATAGCCATAGGTGCTGATATTGCTGAGGTTCTGGGAAGCGGCCATCATTCTGGCATCCTGCAGGGTCAGGCCGCCCTGGTTTATCCACAGACTGTTCATGGGGACTCTCTTACTTAACTGATAAAGCCTTGAACCACAAAGGCACGAAGACACAACGTTTTTTCAGTTGTCCGGGCTACGTTCTGCAAAGAAAAGGCTTCCTTTGTGCCTTCGTGTCTTTGTGGTTCCCTTCTTCTCAAGGCCCAGGAGGCCTCCTGGTACATGGTTTCAATGAGTTTGACGTGTACAATCTCCGTTCACCCTGAGCGCCCTTCGGCTTGGCTCAGGATGCACGGACGAAGGGTGCTTGGCACGATCTATCAGAGTCCGGAGTTTCCGCCCTTCGTCAGGCTCAGGACGAACGGAGTGCGGAGGCACGTCAACCCGTCAAACTCATTGAAACCATGTACTGGCGCTACCGCCTCGCGGACAGGTTCAACAATTCATTACCGCGTCCTGCCATCTGATCAAAAGCCGATAACATCCGGACATGGAGATCCATGGTTTTTCCAGATTCCACTACATTCAGGTACTCTGTCATCAGGTCAACATTGCTCTCTTCAAGCGCCCCGCTGACCATCTGAACCTGTTGATCCGGTACTGGTGCCCTGCCATCCGCCAGCCTGAACAGGCCATCAGGACCCCGAACCAGGTTTTTCACGGGAGGATTGGCAAAGCGGATACGCCCTACCTCTTCAACCTCCTGACCACCAGCAGGGATGATACTGACAGAACCGTCATTGCCAATGGTCAGCTGACTGAAGGCAGGAATCGTCAACGGCCCCGCCTGTCCCATGACGCGGGCACCATTGCCGGTCAACACCTCACCGGTTGCGGTCAGACTGAGTAAACCGTTGCGGGTCAGCCCTGCCTGCCCCCTGGCATCTTCCACCACCAACCATCCGGCACCGTCAATGGCTATATCCAGCTGGCGTCCGGTGGGTTTCAGAAAGCCGCTGGTAAAATTAGTGGCAGCCTGAAGGGAAAAGGCGGGAACCCGATGTTCGGCCATGGCAGTCTGTTTCAGTTTCTGGGCAAATACCGAGTCGCCGCGATAGCCGGGTACCGACTGGCCGGATAAATTACCGGCAAATACCGACAGGCTTTGCCAGATTCGTTCGGCACTGGCGGTGGTCATCTGCATTCCGGAAAACATGGACAGGTTCCCGTCAGGTGAGATTGATCAGCGTTTGTGTCAGGACATCTTCTGCCTGGAATGCCTTGGCACTTACCTGAAAGTTGCGCTGGGCAAGAATGACATCCGACAACCCGGTGGCCAGATCCACATTGGACTGTTCAACGAATCCCGCATTAACAGCGCCCGTACCATTAAGGCCCGGTGTACTGAACAGCGGAGTACCGGAAACCATAGACGACATCCAGGTATTATTCCCTTGCACCACTAACCCGTTGTCATTTGGAAAGGTAGCCAGTGCTACCTGTCCAAGAACGTATTGCTCACCATTGCTGTAGCTACCCTGTAGAAAGCCGTTTTCGCCAAAACTGACCTGGTTAAGACTGCCCGCCATTTGCCCGTCAACCACCAGGGGACGAAATGACGAGTCAATGGCAAACTGGGTGATACCGGAAAAGTCCATGGCTACGGGCTGGAAAACGGCACTTGAGGTCAGTGCTGGTGGTGTCAGTGAGAACAGTGCATCGGCAGGTGTCGTCAACAGGCCTGAGCTGTTGAATGTCATCTCTTCTGTTTGTTTGAGGGACTGCCCATCCACTTGAAATTCAAGCAGCCACTGACTGGTTGCGGTTTTGGTGAAATAGGTGCCCAGGGTATGTTGTCCGCCCAGGCTATCGAAAATATTCAGTGCTCCGTACCAGCTGAAGGTATTCGTGTCGGAGGGGTTAAGGGCAATCGTTGTACGGTTAATCACCGGTTCACTGGCATCGAGGTTAATGGTCGCTGAGGCATTGGTGGTCGCCTGGCCCGGCCGATCGGCCTGACTGATCTGCAAGTCAACCAGTTTGGAGGTATCAACCGTACCCTCACTGTTTACCCCATAGCCCCGGAGACGATAACCGCTGGGGTTCACCAGATAATACTCCTGATCCTGATTAAACATACCTGCCCGGCTGTAGAGCTGCTCACCATTATTACTGAGAATAAAAAAGCCTTTACCATCAATACCCAGATCATAAGCATTACCCGATTGGGTCAACTGTCCCTGGGCAAACTGCTGCTGGGTCGCCAGCAGCCTGACCCCGGCCATATCCACCGATGAAGTTCCCGCCTGGGCATAGACATCACCAAGAACCGCCCGGAACGACTTATAACCATTGGTTTCCGAATTAGTCAGGTTCTGGCTGGCTATCTCCAGCTGACTCTGGGCTGTATTCATGCCCGTAATACTGATTGACATCGACGTTTACCTCAGCGATTAGGCAAAAACAATCAACCTTCTGGTCGGGTCACGGAACGAATTCTGGACAGTGCGACTGGCTCCATGGCCTCAAGCCTGATCTGTGGTGTCTGATCAGTGCTGTTGAAAACAATACTGTTGGCTTTACTGATCAGTTGTACAGGAAGTACACCGGATTCACTGTCATCACGACCATCGATGATACTTTTCAGCCAGTAATGGCCATGGGGCAGTGAGCCAAACAGTTGATCCAGTTTTTTCCTGATCGGGGTACCCGGTGGCTCATTGCGACGCCCCTGGTAATGGGCTTCTTTTACCGCGACGCCATTGTGATCCGTGAGCAAAAAGCGCAGCACGTGCCCGGCACCGGGCGAAGGAAACGACAGGGATAATTTATTGCCATCCCCATTGAATGAAAATTGCCCGGCATCAATAGCGACATCCTGCCCCAGCAGTGCCGTAGCATTGGACAGATGGGCGGCATTGAACTGATCGCTCAGCTGGCTGATACCGACGTTGATATCCCTTAATTCTGAGACAGATGTCATGGCCGCCAGCTGATTCAGCAGTTCACCACTTTCCATCGGTTCCAGTGGGTTCTGGTTTTTGAGCTGGGTAATCAATAACGTCATGAAGTTTTTGCTTAAGGCACTGGTAATACCAGAAGAAGGCGACGATGAAATATTGCCTCCGTTGACAGGTGTTTCATGTTGAATGGATGAAATCATAGTGATGACCAAATGTTACAGGACTTGTTCCCACGGTCCCGAGGTTGTCGCAAAACCCTGCGGACACTCTGGACATCTCGTTCCCATGCTCTGCGTGGGAATGCATACCGATCCCGCCACAAATACCATACTCGCATGGAGCCCCCGAAAACCCAACCAGACAGTGGCTCTTTCTCATGCTGCCAGATCCGTATGCATTCCCACGCGGAGCGTGGGAACGAGGTGTCCGGAAGGTTTTGCGACACCCTCTGTGCGTGGGAACGAGTAATAAACTCATTGAAACCACGTACTAGTTATGAACACTAATCAGTTCCAGTGCCTGACCCTGCATTTGACGGGCACTGGTAAACACCGAAACCGCCGCTTCAAAAGACCGGGCGGCTGAAATCATGGTCGACATCTCTTCCACTGTACTGATATCCGGGTAAAACACCTCACCGCTTGTGTTGGCCAGGGGGTGGCCCGGCTGATAACGCACCTGGGGCGGGGATTTATCGTTGATGATACTGGCTACCTCAACGGTAAACGCCGGAATATTCGCTCTGGCAGCGGAGCCCGCATCCACGGTTCTGGCCTGAAGCAGCACTCGCCCGGGCTGCAAGACCTCTGCCGCCGAAGCGGCTGGTATCTCACTGTAAGAGAGTGCCTCGGCCACCATCGTCATTCGGGTTGCCTGGGCGACCATGGCATAACCAGACATAGCCTGAACCAGTTGCAGACTCATGGGGTACTTGCTCGCTTCATCAAATTAACAGTTATGACGCCTGGCCCCGAACTAACGGCCGCTAATCACCTTATCCAGCATGCTCAACCGCTCCCGCATTAACGACAGGCTGATATGGTAACCGGCCATCGACTGTGCGAGTCTTGCCTGCTCCAGTGCCAGGGATACATCGTTGCCATTTTCCGAGGCAATATCCCCTGAATTTTTAAAGGCAATGGACAACTCAACATCAGTTGTTCGATTCGGAGTGATATGTCGTTTATCTGAGACAGACATATCCTGAGATAAACCATACTTCGAAGAGTAGAAGTTCAGGCTAGCTTCGAGTGTCCGGTATTGCGGTGTTTCAATATTGAAAATATTGCCTGACTGAATAGCAATCTGGGAACTTCTGAGTTGCGCTACTCTCGGGTGTATACCCATGGCAGACTCAAATGAAATCAACATACGTGCTATCTATTCGTCTATATTAAGTCGTGTATAAAGCATAGTCCGTTGTCGTAGAAAATGTATTTATCAGTAAAATATTTTATTCCCGGCAGAAAACTATCAATAAGGCGCTTAATCAGGCTTTTAATCAGGGATTGCTTCGTGCTTTCCCTGTTACTCGGCTTACTCAACATTGAGTGTATTGCTGACGACTATTCAGTGACATGCACACAGACCAGTCCGCCATCTGATCAGCGCGTTCAAGGGGAGATCCTCGATCAGCTTTGCCAACATTCGATCTCATTGGCCAAACGTTTTAAAGGCAGTAATCCCCGGGTGGTTTTGCGGCATAAAGAGCGCTGGCAGCAACTGCCATACTGTCCGGTAGCACTCGATATTCGCTTCTCTGCCATGGCCCAGAACGGCAAGGTGCCATTACTGATCAGTTGTTCTGAACATGACGGCACCCCGGAACAACGCTGGAAACAACGGCTGGCAATCGGTGTTGATTTTGATGTAGCGGTACTGCTTGCCGACAGGGATATCAGCCGGGGTGAGGCGTTGTCGGGAACAGGACTGCCGGGGCCAACAAAATCGCCGGGGCTGAAAAAATCAAAAGTTCCTTTCAGTGCCATGAAACCCAATGTTTTTCAGGATAATGTTTCCGGATACATCACTACCCGAAAAATCAGCGCTGGATCTGTCATTACCACGGATATGGTAAAAAAAGCCAGTGCTATCCGTCGCGGACAACAGGTAACTATTGCCGTGCAATTAAAAAATATCGAATTAACCACCACTGGTGTCGCAATGGAAAACGGATATGTGGGCGATATTATTCTGGTTCAGAAAGAAAATGGCAGACCGGTCAAATGCCGGGTAATCAATGAAGATGAGGTACGTCCTGTTGGGGGTGAGAGGCGGTCATGATGCTCGATGATAAGTCACAAGATGAGTCACAAAAGGAGTCACAAAATGATGGCACAAAGCAAAAAGAGCGCTCACAACTTCAGCGGTTACTGCACAATCTGGAGAGGCTGTTGAGTCTTCAGGCTCAGGAAATAGCCAGAAAGAATATTGAGTCTGTCGTTCAATTATCAAGCGAATGTGTTGATATTTGCCGACAGTTGAACCCCATCTTAACCACTTCTCGTCAGGATGAAATAACAAGTGATGTTACTATTGAGGCGATTGAAATAGATCGATTAATCCGGTCCTGCCAGGCGCTGCAACAGCACAATAGCCATGCACTGGCAAGACTCGCCAGTTATTGCAATACATTTATCGAGTTGCTTCGTGGACCGCCCTTGTCCTACGGTAAAAATGCCACTGTCACCTACCCGTCCAGTGGTAAAACATTGTGTAAACTGTAAAGCATAAACTGTAAAACAGGAACCACTGACGTTCCTTCCTGGCTCAATAAAATTGATGTTTCAAACCCCGTTCGCACAAGCAGAGTCGATGTAAGATGTCTCCATCCTTCGACTTCGCCAGGATGAACGGAGCCTGTCAAAAGCATGAAAAAATTCTGCAGACTCCGGGGTTATTGATATTGTTTGTACCGCTGGCGCAATCGTTCAAGTCGATGCAATTTCACGGTTGTTTCTTGCGAAATAGCCCTAATTGAGTCGATCTGTTGTGCACGCGCCTGGATGCACAGCTGCCAGCTATTCAACAATTGCCAGTGAAACATCGCCCGGTTGATGACTTGTATGCCGGTACAGTGTGACCCGGTTTGAGTAGGATAAGCCACTGTTGAACTGCCTGCAGCATCGAGTGTTTCGATTAATCGGTTATGTTTTTCCAACACTTTGAGCTGGCGACTGATATCACTCAGTCGCTGTTGATGTTGCAGTGATTCAAGATTGATTAAACGTTTAACCAGCTTTTTACTGATGGCCATGATGAAGTCCCGAAATCAGCACTTTTAGCTGCTGAACACTGTCTTCCAGCGTCTCTCTTTCTTCGATACTTTGCTGCAAATAGCCAAGCATGCCCGACTCTGCTGCCATGGCCATATCCATATCCTCGTCATTACCCGGTTGATAGACCCCCAGTAATTTTAATTCATTCCCTTCCCGGGCTTTTTCTAATAGACGTCGGAAGGTTAACGACATCTTGAGATGTTCATCGGGTACTGATTGCGGCATGGTCCGGCTAACAGAGGTTACCACGTCAATGGCGGGATAGTGTCCGGAGATGGCCAACTCATGGCTGAGTACCAGATGGCCGTCCAGAATCGCCCGGGCGGACTCACCGATGGGATCGGTATTTTGGTCCCCCTCCGTCAGAACAGTGTAACAAGCGGTTAATGAGCCACTTGCTTCATAGCCATTACCGGCCCTCTCAACTAACCGGGCAATCATATTAAAAACGGAAGGTGGGTATCCTCTGGCTGCAGGTGGTTCACCCGTAGCCAGACCGACTTCCCGCCGTGCCTGGGCGTAGCGGGTCAGGGAGTCCATTAACAACAGGGTATGATGCCCGGTATCCCGATAGTACTCCGCAATACGGTGTGCCACGAGCGCCGCTCGCAACCGCATGACCGGTGAATGATCGGCAGGGGCGGCAACAATCACTGAGCGCTGAAGACAATGGTCATTGATATTCTGCCGGATAAAATCACCAACTTCCCGCCCCCTTTCACCAATGATGGCCAGCACCACAATATCGGCACTGGTATTTCTGGCAATCATACCGAGCAGGGTACTTTTGCCTGAGCCACTCCCGGCAAACAGACCAATACGTTGACCTCTGCCAATGGTCAGTAATCCATTAACAGAACGTATACCGACGTCTAATGGTGTACAAACCGGGCATCGTTGCAGTGGGTTAATAGGATGGCTATGAAGACGGATAGTCGTGCTGCCTTTAATCTTTGCCTTGCTATCCAGTGGCCGGCCTGCGCCATCAATCACCCGTCCCAGCAAGGCGTCACCCACAGAAACGGATGAGTTATCCCCCATGGCTGTCACTCTGGCACCAGGGGATAATCCGTCATGGTATTCCATCGGCATCAGGAGCAGCGTGTTTCTGTTAAAGCCAACAACTTCTGCTTCTACCGTAAGCCCATCGCTTCCCTGAACCAGGCAACGTTGACCGGTCTGCATTCTGCAGCCCGCCACCTCCATAATCAGCCCTGATGCCTTGATCAGTTGACCGGACGATCGCTGAGGTGTGAGCATGGTGACCTGTTCTCCGGCAGACATCAATTGTCGGATTAACCTGTTCCAGAGATCGGTTCTGGTACTGTCGGTTATTGCAACCGGAGGGAAAGGAAGTGTGGAATGGGTCACGCTGGCATCAACTGTTCATTAATTAACTGTTCATGCACGGTATCAATGCAGGCCATCACACGACTTTCCACCGTTGCATCAACTTCGCCATGCTCGGTAATCAGACGACATCCGCCCGCTGTCAGACGATTATCCTCCCGAATAGACCAGCCTTCGGGTAGCTGTTTGACAATGGGATCTATCAGGTGACGATCCACCGGATTGATCAGCAGATGCACCTCTTTAATATCCGGAAGCATGGACAGAGAATCGGTAACCAGTTGTTGTAATGACTCTCGCGAAATCGCAAGTTCATGGTTGACTACCTGCCTGACCACCTTGCTGATCAGTTCGATCAGCGGCTGGCCTAAATGCAGCAAGGTCGATTGATGCAGGTTGGACAGTTCATTCCAGAGATTGTTCATCAGAGCCAGCCACTGCTCCGAGCGCTCTTTCTGCTGTTGCTGTGACTCATTCAATCCCGCCAGCTGTCCGGCCTGAAAACCATCTTGATAACCATCTTGATAACCATCCTGATAACCACGCTGACGGCCTTCAGCATACCCTGCGTCTTCTGCCCTGCGACGGTGGTCAAGGTGTCGTTTTCGGACTCGGCGAATGACCTCCCGCAACATGTGAAAATTAATTTGAGCAGAGGCTCCGTGACCAATGGACTGCTCCTGGCCATCATTCGACGGAGGGAACTGGTAGCGGAGGACGAAGGGCTGCTCAGGCTCCGGGGGCTCATCTCCCGGCAGCCCGGAGCCTGATAGCGCTGGCACGGCACCAGCGTCACGGGTACCATTCGGGTCAGCGTTATTGATTCCGGTGACCGGGCATAATCCTGCAGTTTTTATCATCGGGTTACTCCAGCATGACTTCATTACCACGGGGCATGTCAATCTCTCCACTTTTCAACAGGTCGTCCATCACCTTGACGATTTTTTGCCTCGCCTCTTTCACTTTACTCTGTGGAACGGCACCCAATGCCTCCATTTCTTCCCGCAGGTAGTTAGCCGCTCTTTTACTCATGGCCTGGTAAATGTGCTGGCGGACATTCTCCGCTTCCCCTTTAAGCGCCATGGTTAAATCCGATGATTCAACACTGGCAAGCAGTTTGGCCACGTTATCCACTGAAAGGTTGATGACCTGGGTAAATACCAGCATTTTTTCTTCTATTCGCCCGGCCATGGCACTGTCCGATTGCTTCAGGTTCAGGAGAGTCTGGTCTCTTAACTCAGTGTCAGAAAGATTCAGAATATTAGCAACATGTTGTTCACCGTTGACAGGCAAAAAGTGATCAATTGCCTGTTCATCAAGAAATGACTGCAAAAAGGTCACAATGGCCTGCAGGGATGCCTGGGACAAGCTACCAAGCTGGGCAATTCTTTCCAGAATGCCCTGCACCCGCTCCGGGGGAAGCAGGTTGATGACATCTGATGCCTGGTCCGATTGCAGACAGGCCAGCACCGCCGCCTGAAACTGCTCCGGCTCATCCCGGATCATGGTCGCCAGAAGCTCTGGCTTCATTAATTGCAGGCCGGTCAGTGGTTCCCGGTGACTGCCCGGCGGGTTTACCAGACAGCGAGCCTGTTCTTTACCCAATGCTTTTTGCAGGACCTGCCGCATCTGGACCTGATAATCACCCAGCAATAAACTGACATTGGCAAATGACAGCTCAAACTGACTCAGTATCATCACCAGCTGGTCACGATCCTTTACCTGCATTTTTTCCGAGTACTGGCTGATGACTCTTATTTCACCAGCTGTGAAGTGTTTTATTACGTTGGCAGCTGCCTGCTCACCGAGCAACAACAGAAAGATTGCCGCTTCCTCCTCAGAGCAGTTGGCTGCAGACAGGCTCTGTGTGGAGCGGACAGGCTGTCCGGTTGGCGCCTCAACCATCTGAATGATTCCTGTTGATCCACTCTTTTAACACTGCGGCAACTTTTTCCGGCTCATTCCGGGCCAGCCTCTGGTAGTGAGCGACCTGATCCTCCAGAGTGACGGGAGTCATCTTATCAGGAGGGATTTCACCATCAGCCACTGCTGACCTGAAAGGACCTGTTGTACCGTAGGCAGTTGCACTGTTACTTCCTGCTGGTCTCGATGACATCTCTGATGAATACCCCGATGTCAAGAAGGTGCTCCCCCGTAAAACTCGTCGACAGCCCAACACAATGAGCAAAAGGAGTGCGATCAGTAACAGCAATTGAATCACTTTGATACCGAGGTCAAGCCAGCGATAGAAACTTTTCTGGTCAGTAGTGGGCAGTGGCGGCGGGACGCTGGCAAAAGGCAGAATGGCGAGGCTCACAACGTCGCCCCTGGAAGCATCAAACCCTGCCGCCTGTTTGATCAGTGCTGTTAACCTTGCCTCGCTGTCTTGCAATGTTGTGTCAGATGTTGTGCTACCAGATGTTGTGCCGGATATTGAGTCAGGTATTTTTTCTGCTTTCAGGCTGCCATAGTCAATGACTACGGCAATGGTTAATCGCTTTAGTTGACCGGGATAACGGGTTTCATTGCTGATCTGCCGGCTCACCTCATAATTACGAATCACTTTCTGCTCACCGACGTCTTCTTGTCCGGATTCAGGTGCTTTTGTTCCGGGGGCAGGAACCTGCGGTGCCTTGGTAATGGGAGCAGGCTTATCCATCAAAAAAGGTGTACCGGACTCAATCGACTCGCTTCTTAAGACAATATTGGGGTCAAACTGCTCGGAATTTTGTTCTATTTTGTCGTAGGTCAGATCAACAGCGACATCGACCCGATAGTAGCCAGGGCCGACCACCGCATCGAGAATTTTTGCTATCTGCAGTTCAAGATGGCTTTCAATACGGGTTCTGGCGGTGAGATAACTATTTCCCATGCCGTCACTGCCGGTGATCAGCGCAGTGGCAATGGCCTGGCTGAGCAGATTGCCATATTGATCGACGACAGTAACCTCCTGTTCATTGAGCGTGGCCACACTGCCACTGACCAGACGCATGATACCTTCCACCTGATCCGGCTGAAGCCGCATGCCACTGTAGAGTTCCAGGTACACCGATGCTTTGGCGGGTGGGCTGCTCCTGAAAAAGACGCTCTGCTCAGGTATTGATAAATGGACACGGGCATAGCGAACGGCATCGATACCGCTGATTGTTTCTGATAACGACGTTTCCAGCGCACCCAGATACTGCATTTGCTCGACAAAGTGACTGCTGCCAAGGCCTGATTGCTCCGGCATCCACGGCTTTGAGCCAGTGGCAATGATGCCGCCGGCGGCCATGGCCATGCGAGCCCCTGAAAGCTGGTTGGCACGGACCATCAGTTGCCCATCATCCGGATTGATTCGGTAGCCAATCCCCTGTTTATCCAGAATATCGATGATCACTGCCATATTGTAATGCTCGCCATAGCCATACAAAGGGCGGAAATCACGATCATACCACCAGAGGGTAATATTAATCAGTGCCGCTATCAGCAAGGCACTGACCAGCATCAGTATCAGCAGCCTCTGATTGGTTCCAGAGCTTCCGGGCGTTCCTTTTAATACTGCAACAAGCCAGCCCTGCAGCTGGTGCCAGTATTTTTGCAACGCCGCACTGACACCGACTGACGATTGCAGGGAGGTGTTTTTATCCACCGTTTTTGCCCACCGTTTTTGTCCACCATTTCAGGTTTTTTGGTTCAGAGCTTTTGGATATAAACGACTACTTTGTTAAACCTGCTGATTAAATGTTTCATGATACCCCTCAACAATACGATTTCTGACCTGTATCAGCATATTCATGGTCTGACTTGCCTTCTGAACCGACATCACGGTTTCAATCAAATTATCCTGTCCCGCTTCCAGCTCAGTCATGTGTTGTTCAGCTTGCAGTAGAGTATGGTTGGTATGGTTCAGCAGGGTTGCAAAGACACGATGAAAAGGGTCTGGTTGCTCAGTGCCAGCCATAACGGGATTAATGGGAGTGAAGGGGTTTGGCAAGAACTCTGTCTGAAATGCACTGTTAGCAGGCAATATTGCGGGAATGGGCATTGATAACTTACTCACATACTTAAATAGTCGTTTATTACTTTAAACACCAAGCGAAATATTTTGATGGCCAGATTTTGATTACGGAAAATAGATCACGACAGATTGATTACGACAAATTGATTAATAAGATAGATAGTTTGATGGACGGTGCAGTTTAGAACCCTCTTAAAGATAGATTGTTTACAGGTACTTGCCATGATTAATGATGCAAAGACTCAATAAGATGAAGAACCTTCAGGTTCCTCTGCCTGGCTGCTGGTGACATCTCTCAGCAACGTAACCTCAACCCGCCTGTTTTCATAACGTCCGGCAGCCGTTGCATTACTGGCAATAGGATAACGTTCACCATGATAGCGGGTAACGATGTTAACCGGTCGGGCAATACTGGCTTCCTTCAGGTATTGTTGCAACTGGTTGCGCACAACATCAGCCCGTTTTTTTGACAGTTCCAGATTTTGTAACCGGTCAATGGTCTCATCGCTGTCCCTGAAGGGGGTATTATCACTATTACCGTCGATGGTGATTTCGTTGATGCTTTTATCAACCGCTACATAGCGTGCAGTGTCTAATAACCACTGTCGCTGGTTATTATTTAATAAATATTTTCCCAGGGCATAATGAAGATTGTATTGATGCAATTGCTGAAAGTTTCTGGGCAGGAGACTGATGATGCAGTCTGACATTTTTTCCATTGCTGGTAGCATACCCACCGTTGGAATTCTGACCTCGATATCATTACTGGCAAGACGGTTAACAATATAAACAGACAAATAACTGCGACTATCAAGCCGATCAAGCAACAGCCTGACGGGCAGCTTCAGTTTTAGTTCAAGTCCTTCCACCTGAAAATTATCGGACAATTGATAATATATGACCTGGAGTTGTTGACCGGATAGGTCGGAGGCGGTTTTGGCAGCATTTTCGTCAGATGAGCCCGGGGATTCTGAAATATAAGCTTGCCCCCATGGCTGAGGTTTGATCCAGACCTGTACGGATTCCGGGCGTGTCGGGAAGAGTGAGGATTCCAATTCAATAAACTGCTGGTGCCCTGCTTCAGCAACAATGGCAACACCGCCAAATAAAGGTACCTTCTGATATAAACGGCATTTGAAGTATTTGTCTTCATGTAGCTGCCAGTCAACATCATCCATAGCGACGTCATAGTTATAGAGGCTGGCAGAGACTGGTGAATAAACTGGTGAATAAAACAGTATTAATAATATCTGAGTTATCAGGATAACAGGATTAGCAAGCAGTTCTGACAGTAAAAACCCGATCTGTTTCATAGCGATATTCATTATGCACGCATTCTGTCCGGCAGAATGGAAAAAAAAATTGTATGGGCTACCTTTTTCAGGAGTCTGTTCATGGGAAGTATCGAATGCTTTCTACAGAGTTTAGCTCTTCGAATCGCGGTGCGAAGCACAATGTCATTCGGAGTGCAATGTCGTTCGAAGTACAGTGTCGTTCGAAGTACAGTGTCGTTCGATGCATAATGTGGTTAATGTGGTGAATATCAGTACTGACAGTGATTCAGGGCCTTTACCGCGTGGCTATCTGCATCAGATGTCCCCTTCGGTATTACAAATGACAAAGCAGTTGGAGATCCTCTCTTTGTCATTTCCTGATCAGATGTTGAAGACTCTGGCGAAAATCATTGAGAGCCCGATGGTTGGTGCCCGTTATCATTTCAATAACGATATTTACACGACGATTAATCAATTACAGAAGCTGCCCAGACAGACGCTCTACCGTTTTCAGCTCCCGTTTAGCCATCAGCATTTTTCCTCAGCAATCTGCAGTGAAATCAGCTTTGCATTTTTACTGTTAGATCAACGACTACCTGACATTCTGACGGCACTCTGTTTTGGTGGTCGCTTGTCTTCGTCTTTATCGGCTATAGGAGCTAGCGCTTCTGCGGCTGATAGCCCTGAAGACTCTGCAAAAGAAGACTCTGCAAAAAAAAAAACCTGCAAAAGACTCATCAGCCAAAGACCCGTCAACTAAAGACTCTACCCCGAACTTTACCGGAGAAACCACAAGAGGTGAGTTTACAAGAATTGGCAAACAGCTTCTGGACCAGGTTGCCAATGCGCTGGCAAAGGCCTGGCAGGAACTGTGTACGTCCTATTGCACCGTATCGGGCACCGGCATCTCTGCTTTGGCTCAATGGATGGGAGGCCCACTGTTAACGGCTGCTTCGTTCACGGACGACTGCCTGCTTAATCAGTTTGATCTTGAATTTCATGATCCGGCATTTGCCGATTCGCCGTGGTTAATCCCTGTGCTCTTCTTCACACCGGTCAATGCTTTTACCAGTGCCATGATTGAGCAAGGGGCATTGATGGGCAGGGAAACGTACCCGAGGCAGTCATGCAGAGATCATATAGCGCGGTTCCTTGCTAACATCGAAGTTGACATTACCGTTGATCTTGAGCCTCTGACTTTGCCAATGAGCCAATTATCTGGGCTGAAAGCAGGTGACGTTTTACCAATACCTCATCCGGGGAGATCACAGATGAGTGTGGAGAACGCCCTCTTGTTTCAAGGCGTTACAGGTCAGCACGGAGGTCACCTTACCGTGCGAATCAATAAGTGTTTAAAACAAGGGGAGAGCCAGTGATCAACTCCGGAGCACCCGCTGATCATGAACCATCGGCTGAGAAAGCATCGTCTACTGATAAAGAGCCTCTATCCAGTGATGACCCTTCGGTTGATAATGAGTCTTCAACGGTTATTAATCCGGATTCATCGGATGTTACCGATGTTACCAAGGGAGACACTGAGCCTGGCGCCTCCGGGCAATCCGAATTGAAGGGCTCCGATGTTCAGTCTGCTGCACAGCCTGTCAATGGTCAGGAGAGCGACCAGTCAGCAGACGTTCCTGAGGAACCTGTTAATAATGATGCAAACCAAAAGACCTCAGAATCTATAGACGATGGAAGTTCGGGATCGTTGGAATCAGCGGCTGCAGACGATGCAGAGTCCGGTTCGTATGAGAAGCCCTCAGCAGAGAAAGAGCCCTCAGCTGATAAAAAGCCCTCAGCGGATTCAGCGGATTCAGCGGATAAAGAGCCTTCAGCTGATAAAGAGCCTTCAGCTGGATTTACTTCACCAAACCTGGGGCTTGTCGGATCAGTAGAAGTCACTATGACGCTGAATGTCGGCAGCAAACGCATGGCCATTGCCGATATTCTCAACCTGCGCGAAGGGGCTGTCGTCAGTCTGAACCGTCGGGAACATGACCCACTGGATGTGATGATTAATGGGGTATTATTTGCTCGTGGCGAAGTGGTTCGGACAGGGGAATATTATGGCCTGCGTATTCTGGAAATCCTCTGATATTGATCTCTTGCCAGGTACTTCATATATCCCCGTTTATGTCCGTCGTTTCGGAATAATTGCAGGCTTGATGCTGATCGTGTCCCCGCTCTCTGAGGCATCACTTCAGCTGCCTCTGTTATCCGTCACGTCCGGTGATAACCAGCAGGATTACACCGTTAACCTGCAAATATTTTTACTATTAACGGCACTGGCCTTTCTTCCCGGCCTGCTGATGGTAACCACCAGTTTTACCCGGGTATTGATCGTGCTGGCCATACTTCGCCAGGGGCTTGGATTGCAACAGACACCGCCTACCCGGGTTCTGATTGCCTCGGCATTGATTCTGACCGGATTCATTATGAAGCCGGTATTTGACGAGATCCGGGAGCAGGCTGTCGAACCTTATCTGGAAGAGCGAATGCCATTCAGGGAAGCGATAGACGTTGCGAGCCTGCCACTGCGTCAGTTTATGCTGAAGCAAACCCGAAAGGCCGAGATGGAGCAATTTTTAGTGTTGTCTGGTGAAATTCCTGTGGTCGACGACAGTGGCGATAAGTTGGATGTGCTACCAGAGAATATTCCGTTTTCGGTACTGATGCCTGCTTTTTTGAGCAGTGAAATTAAAACCAGTCTGCAGATGGGGCTGATGATACTGATGCCATTTCTGGTCATTGATCTGCTGGTCGCCAGTATTCTTATGGCGCTTGGCATGATTATGCTCTCACCCATGCTGATCTCTCTGCCCTTTAAACTGTTGCTGTTCGTTCTGGTGGATGGCTGGAGCCTGATTATGGCGGGTACCATCAGGAGCTTTGCAATATAGTTCCACTTAACAACACAGCCTTTCGATGTGAGATACATCAATGTCACCTGACGATGCGGTCTACATGTTTGCCAATGCATTGCAGAGCGTTTCCTGGATGGCCCTGGTGCTGATTGCTCCCGGTCTTCTGGTAGGGTTGATAATCAGCATTATCCAGGCGGCAACCCAGGTCACTGAACAAACTCTGAGCTTTCTGCCCCGGCTACTCATCACTTTATTAATGCTGTCACTGTTACTGCACTGGCTGGTTCAGGAGTTGAGTGTCATCTTTATTGACTTTTTTGTTGCCATTGTGAATAGCCAGTAATTCCTATGGCTCACTCACTGGCCTCTTCTGAGCTGTCTCACCACACCATACTTTGTTTTCTGGTATTCTGTCGTGTTTCCGGGTTCATCATGACCTGTCCACTGACCCGTGACTGGTTGCCACTCACCGCACGCTTCCTGCTTGCTTTGTCACTGTCCGTGGCTGCCATGTTTCAACTGTCAACTGAAATCACCACGGACCTGTCGCTGAGCCTTGTCTTTATCGCCTGTTCCGAGTTTTTTATCGGGCTGTTATTTGGTGCGGTATTACTGATTTATTTCGGCGTGTTTACCCTGGCAGGCCATTTGACCGGCCTGCAGATGGCCCTTGGTTTTGCCGAACTGAGTGATCCTGCCAATGGCATCAGTGTCACTGTGGTTGCCCGTATCTACCAGGTGATGGCCCAGCTGCTTTTTGTTCTGATTAATGGCCATCTGCTGTTCTTTGTGGTGGTCATTGAAAGCTTCCATGCCCTACCCATCGGGCATTTTCTGACGGTGATTGATAGAACGACTGTGCTGCTCACAATGACTGGCTGGATGTTCGGGGCCGGTTTGCTCATTGCGCTGCCCGCTATTGTCTGTCTACTGATTGTCAACCTCACCTTTGGTTTCATGACACGATCTGCCCCCCAAATGAATCTGTTAACCCTCGGCTTTCCCATGATCGTGCTGGTCGGAATAGCACTGTTGAGCCTTAATATTCTGCAGGTGCCTTATGTTGTCGAACAACATATCCACTATGCACTGAAGACTCTTGGGTATCTCTTGTCTGATTAGTGCCATAAGGGGCAGTGATGAATACTGAACAGCAAGAGCAGAGCAGTGAACCCACCGAACAACCCAGTGAACGGCAGAAACAGAAAGCTCTGCAAGAAGGACAGGTCTCCCGGTCAAGGGATCTGATGATCGCCATGCAAACTGTGGCTGTTTTTTCACTGCTGGGTTTTTCCCGTTACTTTGATCAGGTCGAAACCGTTGTATCCATGCTGACTCAGGTGAATACACCATTAAACGATACTGCTGGTGCTAACGCATCGATCATGGACAGTCTGCAGGTGGCGTTTGCCCTATTTCCGGGTGTCATGATCCCTCTGTTTCTGGTTATTGCACTCAGTGTCATCGCTGGCGCCCTGATTTCCGGCCCCTTTATCTTCAGCGTCAAGGTTCTGGCCCCCAGGGCCCGGCGGATAAATCCGGTATCAGGATTGCAACGGATTTGTTCTGCTCAGGGGCTGGCAGAGGTGATACGGGCATTATTAAAAACCCTGTTATTGGCGGTGGCGCTTTTTTTGATTCTTCGCTACCAACAGCCAGAAATCATGGCACTGCGTAGCTACTATCTGCCGATAGCTGCAACCCGGGCATTACAGTTGCTATTATCCACCGGGCTGGCGCTCTCTGGTGTGCTGATGATCATTGCCGCTGTTGATGTTGTGTGGCAAAAACACCGCTTTCGCAAACAGCAGCTGCTGACACGACAGCAGGTCAAAGACAATCTAAAGAACGAAGATGGATCGCCACAAACCCGGCAGCGGATTCAACAGACCCGGCAAAAACTGGCTTCAGTGGTTCGCAAGAAGATGCTGGATGCCATTCCCGATGCCGATGTTGTTCTGACCAACCCCAGCCATTTTGCCGTGGTATTGAAATACCAGCCGGGCAGCCATCAGGCACCAGTGGTGGTGGCCCGGGGTATTGATCATATGGCAGAACTGATTATCAGTATCGGGCGTTCGGCGGGCAAGCCGGTATTAATTCAGCCCATGTTGACCCGGGCCCTGTATTACCATACGGAAATTGATCAGGAAATTGCCCCGGATTTGTATCAGGCGGTGGCAAAAATCATGGTCTACCTTTATCAACTTGACCGTTATCGCACTCATCAAAGTACCTTCTGCCCCAGCTCACCCAATATACAGATACCTGAAAAATATCAGCATTCATCCAGCACAGGAACTCATTCATGAGCAGCAATACCGGCTTGCTCCTGCCGACCTCTCCCAAACCTTCCTTATTGGCGACACCGCTATTATTGCTGGTGGTTCTGGCCATGCTAATGTTGCCCATTCCCCCATTTCTACTGGACTTCCTGTTCAGTTTTAATATTACCTTGTCGTTGATTCTGCTGATCCTTACCATTTACATAAATCGCCCTCTGGACTTTTCACTGTTCCCGACATTGTTGTTGGTCGCAACTCTGTTGCGGCTGGCCCTGAATATTGCTTCGACACGCGTGGTGCTGATCTATGGGCATGATGGCCCTTACGCTGCCGGCAAGGTTATTGAAGCATTTGGCAATGTGGTGATTGCCGGTAATTATTTTGTTGGTTTGCTGGTTTTCCTGATTCTGGTGATCGTCAACTTTGTGGTGATTACCAAAGGTGGCAGTCGCATATCGGAAGTCACTGCCCGCTTTGTTCTGGATTCGATGCCGGGCAAGCAGATGGCCATTGATGCTGATCTGAACTCCGGCGTGATTGATCACAATGAGGCCAGGTTGAAACGGGAAGATATTACCCGTGAAGCTGATTTTTATGGCGCCATGGACGGTGCCAGCAAATTTGTCCGTGGTGATGCCATTGCCGGGTTGATGATTTTACTGATCAATATTCTGGGGGGAGTGACCATTGGCATCTGGCAATATGACATGAGCCTTACCGAAGCCACACAGCTTTATGGGTTGATGACCATTGGTGATGGGCTGGTCGCCCAGATTCCTTCCCTGCTGCTGTCCACGGCGGCTGCCATTATGGTTACCCGGATATCCGGGGCGGTGGACATGAATCAGCAGGTTCGACAGGAAATCATAGGACAACCCAAGGCGTTGATGGTCGCTGCCGCTGTACTGGTGGTTATTGGTTTGGTACCGGGAATGCCTCATGTAGCCTTTGTCATACCCGGCTTATTGATGGTGTTGTTTATCTATCGACGTATATCTGTTGAAAGAAGGATTGAACGGGATAAGGTACTTGATAGCAAAGACGATGAGAGCAGTATCACTTCAAGGGAACGGCTTACCTGGCAAGATATATCAGTCATTGATCCCATTGGTCTGAATATTGGCTATCGGGTGATCTCACTGTTGAGCCCGGACAACCCCGGGGCGAATGGTGAATTAGCTATGCAGATCAGGCACCTGCGACGGGAAGTGTCAGAACAATACGGTTTTCTGATCCCGATGATCCATCTACGTGACAACCTGAACCTCGACCCTGACAGTTATTCTATTCAGCTTCATAATGTTGCCGTCGATCATTTTACACTGCACATAGACCATCTACTGGCCATTGCTATGGAGAATGCCCGGCCCCTGCCGTTTGGTCCTCCGGTCAAAGACCCCAGTTATGGCCTGACAGCTTACTGGATTCCACTGACAGAACGGGAGGCATCAATACAGGCAGGCTATACCGTGGTTGATTGCTCCACCGTGATTACCACCCATGTTGGCAAGGTGATAGAAAATCATGTTGATGAACTGTTCGGGTTCGAAGAGACTCAAGGGTGGCTGGCTCATCTCCGACAAATCTCACCGAAGTTATGCGACGAACTGGTTCCCGATAAACTCCCTCCGGGAATGCTGATGCAGGTTCTGAAACGACTACTGACTGATAATATCTCGATTGCTGACAGTCCGCGTATTGCTGCCACCTTACTGGCGACGACAGAGCCACAACAGGATATTCTGGCGCTGGTGCGCCAGGTTCGTATCACGTTACGACGACAAATTATCGAACCACTGATCAATCATCAGTCCATACCGGAACAGCTTGCGGTGTTTACCCTGTCCCACGAACTGGAAAAAATGCTGTTGCTGGCCAGGGAACAGGCCAAACGGGATCCGCAGTTTTCAGAAGCATCTTTCGTTATCGAGCCCAGCCTGTCGATGCAACTGCAAAACAATATTCCAGAGTTGATTCGACAGGCTCATAACAAACAGGTGGAACCAGTGTTGCTGGTCGCACCGCAACTCTGGCCTCTGCTCTCCCGGTATCGTCGGATTGCACAACACCGCTCATTAACCATACTGACCTTTCAGGAGATCCCTGATGACCTCCAGGTGGAAATCATCGGGCAACTGGGGTGAGTTGATTTCTGCTGTAACCTGGCACCACCTGGCTCCATCATCATGGCGCTGTCCGGGACAGCCTCTGCTTTATTCAGGTTCTTCTATTACCGTCTCTTTTCTTTCTTGAGCAGCCCATTGCGTGAATACACGTCAACAGGATCTATAACGCTGCCGGTGATATGGCATCATGAGATTCGATGCTTTCAACTGCTTTCATTATCTGCTGCTTTAGCCATGCCAGACCGGGGTCTTTATCCCTGAGTGGATGCCAGGCCAGCAGGTGGCGATACGTCAGTTCATTGCTGGCGATCGGGTAGTAAATAAAGCCGAATTGTTGTTGATAATATCGGGCAATGGCGGAAGGCAAGGCGGTTACCAGGCCAAGCTTTTTCATCAGCACAGGAACCGCAACAAAACCGGATGTTCTAATAGCAATATTTCGTTCAATTCCCTGCCGCAGACACCACGCATCCAAAAGCGCCTGTGAATGTCCCCAACTGGATGGGTAGATAAACTTTAAGGATTCAATCGAATCAACAGTGATGACACCCTGACTATTATCTAGTTCTCGTCCAAAAACACAACCAATTGAAAACTGTAGATTTTATCCTGAAAAATTAAGTGGAGCCCTACTGCTATCTGGCGACTAAACTTCCCAAGAGCAAGAAACATAAGGGATTGCCAAAAACAGAGGACTCCAAATGCGCAAAAAACGCAACCCGCAGTGTAGTATGGAACTCCATTACGTACCTCATGAAATCTGCTCCCAGCTTTCCGGTATCTCGCAATGGCTTGACGCCCATCCACAGTTCAATGACTGGATTTATGAGGACTTAAGTTCTGGTGATAAACAGAACACTGGGCGGAACGGACTATCAGCAGAATCCGTTCTTCGTGCGGCACTCCTGAAACAGTATTTGAATTGTGATTATGACTACTTGTCGTTTGTTTTGATGGACTCCATGCTCTTTCGAGACTTTTGTCGCCTCGAACCAAACCAGCGCCCCAGTCGCTCCAGTTTGCATGGGCTCATCAGCCTTCTTACTGCATCTACATGGGAACGGATTAATAACTGTCAGCTAATGACCGCTAAAGATCAGGGTATTGAAAAAGGGCGCACTGTGGCTATTGACAGCACAGTCACCGAATCGGATATCAAACCTCCTTGCGACAGTGATCTTTTAGCCAGTTCCGTTAAAGAAATTTGTCGGCTGCTGGAACGGGGACAAACACTGACAGCGACACCGCTTTATGAATATACCCATCACAACCGAGCCGTAAAAGATGCGGCCAGAAAATGCATCTACGCTGGCAAAGAAGAGCGGCATCAGCATTATAAAAAACTGCTGCAGTTGACCCGAAAATCCCGGAAGGTACTTATCGAAGCTACTGTCACGCTAGCAAACGCCCGTCAGCAGGGGCAGTGTCTCCTGGCTGATGATGCCGACAAGTGGCAGGCCGATGTGGATCACCTGTTACCCCTGGTGGATGCAATAGTCTCCCAGACAGAGCGCAGGGTCTTTAAGGGTGAAAAGGTGCCAGCCCAGGAAAAAGTGGTTAGCCTGTATGAACCCCATACGGATATCATCGTAAAAGACAGGCGGCAAGTACAGTATGGCCATAAACTGAACCTGGTTCAGGGAAAAAGTCGATTGATCCTGGACCTGGTTATTGAGGAAGGTAACCCAGCGGATTCGGACCAATTCATTCCGATGATGGAAAGACAAAAAGAAATTTATGGTCGTGTACCTCGCCAGACAAGCGGTGACGGCGGATACGCGTGTCGCGCTAATTTGGAAAAAGCCAAGGCCATGGGAATCAGCGATGTAGCTTTTAATAAGAAGCGCGGACTTGAAGTCGAAGAGATGACTAAAAGTCAGTATGTGTATAAAACGCTCTTTCGCTTCCGGGCAGGTATTGAAGCGGGAATTTCGTGGCTAAAGAGATGTTTTGGGCTATCACGTTGCCACTGCAAGGGTTCTGAGCGTTTTGATTCTCATTGCTGGTTATCGGTGGTCTGTTACAACCTGGTGATTCTGGCCAGACACCCGGCACCATCCTGATAGCCACCTCCACGCTACATGAAAGTACCTTTCCAGCATGGTGGGAGGATGTTTTCTGCCTGCTTTTCGCGTTTTTCTCCAATATCCGTCCCAGATTAGAGAAAAAAAGGGAAGAGTTTTTGCGGCTCTCTGGAATTTCAGGAAATATCAAAACGAACGTACAATCTAATTATGATTGCCTGATGCGTTTTTGGACGAGAACTATCTATGGGCTCAGGCGCAATCACCACCAGCTGTTCGGTCATGATACTGGCGGTTTTTAATGATTTTGCCAGTCGCCCCAATGTTTCAAAACCAATAACCAGATCAATCGTGCCAGAATCCAGCTCCCTTGCGTAATCCGTTGCTTTAAGGCCTTCTATCTCAATGGTAATCTCAGGGGCCAGCCGGGCTATTCGCTCCATGAGAACCGGCAACAAGACCAGTTCGACATAGTCGCCACCGGCAAGGCGAAACCTGGCTTTGCTCCGGGCCGGTTCGAACACCGGCTTGCTGTTAATACTTTGTTCCAGCAGGAGCATTGCCTGTCGAACCAGTGGCGAGATCAGTTTGGCTTGCTCAGTTGGCGCCATGCCCCCATAAACCGGCACGAAAAGATCATCATTAAATTGTCGTCTAAGTCGGGAAAGGGCATGACTGATCGTCGACTGTGAGAGATGCAGCTTCTGTGCAACCCGGCTGACACTGCCTTCTATCATCAACAGGTCGAAAACTCTCAATAAATTCAGATCAATGCGGTTCAGGTCACTCATGGCAGGTACAAAATGGATGGAAGAATTGGCTTGGCATAAAGTATCGATACAGTGCATGGCCGGATGATGAGGTTTCATTGTATCAATAGATTGTCGTTGCATAAAATCCGCGCAATTTTGGTTTCAGGCGCTTGTGCGAGATATTCGGATGTTAAGAAATTATCTCTTTCTCCTCGGTATCGGGGTTATCTGGGGATCCCAGTTTATTTTTCAGCAAATGGCAGTCGCTGACCTTTCTCCGGTGTGGGTCGGTGCCGGTCGTTCACTGATTGGCTTCCTGTCTCTGGTCATCATTTGCCAGTTGATGAAGGTCAAAAGCAACGGTGGCCAATGGTTTAAGTTCAGCCTGATTGGCCTGCTGGAAGCGACGATTCCTTTTATTTTGGTGGCCTGGGGGCAGCAATACCTCGATACAGCCATTGCTGCCATTTTGATGGGCACTATACCCTTCTTTACGGTCATTCTGGCTCCTCTGCTTATCAAAGGGGAACGGATCACTTTTGCCGGTATTGGCAGTGTACTGTTAGGTTTTTCCGGCCTGGTAATGCTGTTTTATCCTGAGTTGATGTCTGGCAGCAGTACGACCAATCTGATGGCGGCGGGCGCTATTATCCTTGCTTCAGCCTGTTTTGCCGTTGCGCTTTTGTTACTGAAGGGGGTGGAGAACGAGCATCCACTGATCGTTGCCAGAAATATTCTCGGTAGTGCTTCAGTACAAATCATTCTCTTTGCCATGATTGTGGCCCCGGTAACCGAAATGACACCAACCGCCTCCAGCCTGATGGCCGTCACTTATCTGGGTACGCTGTGCGCTGGTCTGGTGTATTTCCTGTATATGTTGCTGATTCGTGATGCCGGGCCGGTGTTTGCTTCACTGAATAACTACCTGGTCCCCATGATTGGCGTTTTACTGGGCGCGACCATCAATGGTGAAGCCTTGTCAGTTCATATCTGGGCAGCCCTTGCCACCATTATGATGGCTGTGGCCTTTAATCAGATATTTTCCGGCAAGTCTGCCACCGGCAGTGCATCAGAAAGGGTGTCAGAAAGGGTGTCAGAAAGGGTGTCAGAAAGGGTGTCCGCAGAGGGCATGTTACCCGCCAAATAGGTTCCGGCTTTTATCTGTCCAAACGAAAGAAAACACTGCATGTTGATTCAGATTGTATTGAATCCCGGCATGCAGTTTCTGGTCATGAACCCGGGCCAGAACATTTCTGGTCCGTAATATTGCTGGCATAGTGTCTGATATAGTGGTAACCCGCAGACAAAAACATCGGATCATGCTTGCATGCTGAACTGCTTTCCTTATAATCAGCGCGTCTGGTGAGGGATGAAGCTCTTCTTCCTTATCACGATTTTGATGGTGGGCGTAGCTCAGTTGGCAGAGCTCCGGATTGTGATTCCGGCGGTCGAGGGTTCGAGCCCCTTCGCCCACCCCATCTTTTTCCTTTCTTGCTATATTTTCAGATTTTAACATTCCCACAACTATCGTCACACCTGCACACTTCGTAAGTGTGTCGTATTCTGCCTGATAAAAATCATACCCTCTCTGCCAAACAGGTGGCCAGGTCGCATCTGTGTTAATGTCCTTACAACAGGGTCTTGGATAAGAATAACCCTGTTCCTGCATTTGGTCGGGTTCTGGTTCATTAGTAAGGTGGGATAATTCATGCGCATGAGCAGGATAATCGGACATCGAGGTCTGGCAGGAAAAGCCCCGGAAAATACCGAGGCTGGCATTAGGCTGGCTGCTGAGCAGGGGCTGAAATGGATAGAGGTGGATGTCACTCTGCTTGGTGATGGAACCCCTGTACTTTTTCATGACCGTCGACTGAACCGTACAACCAATAAAAAAGGTCGGGTGACGTCGTTAACCTGCTCCGAGCTGGAAACAATAGATGTGGGCAGCTGGTTTTCTGAGCAATTTTCGGGTGAGCGGATTCCTCAACTTGGAGCGGCTCTTAAGCTCATAAAAAAACTTGGGCTTGGTCTGAACCTTGAGCTGAAAACCAATGGCTGTTCAGAGCCGAGGCTGGTAGAAGCGGTATTAAAGACCGTTGCTGAGGTTGAATTTCCAACGGATCGGCTTCTGGTTTCCAGCTTTAATTACCGGGCACTTGTTCATTTTTCAGATCGTTCCGATATTCAGGTTGGCTGTTTATTTGAACGGTTGCCACTGAACTGGCACAAAAAAGCACTGCGGGTCAATGCCGTATCCATTCACCTCCATGGTAAGAGGACTACCAAGAGACAGATTTCACAAGTGAAGTCCCGGGGTTATGAGCTTTATTGTTATACAGTTAATTCTCTGACGTTTGCCAGGCAGCTTACCGGCTATGGTGTTGATGGTGTCTTTTCGGATTTCCCTTTACTGCACTGAAGAATTTTACTCACAACCTGATGATTACGAGGGATTTCTGAAACGCAATAACATATTGGTTAGTGATTCTGGACATGACCTGTCGAATGATTCAGGGCGCTATGTTACTTCGTCCGGCCTGTAATTCCGAATTAATGATCCGTGTTACAGATGCTTTAACTAAAACGAAGGTACATATCAGTCCTGTAAAATTTTATATGAGGAAATAAATGTGGAACCCGTATCTCGAGATCAGGTTAATCCATATGGAGTTGTTGCCACTGCCAATAAAAGTTCTGAGAAAATTGAGAAGAATGACAATAGGGGTATTTGGCGAAGCAATCCTGGCGGTAATCGATTGGTTTGCGAAAAATCATCATCTACCGCAAATGATCCGAATCGTGCCGGATTGAGTGGTGATGCCAGTGAGTCAGGTGACAGGTGGACAGAAGTCAATAAGCACACGGATCGGGCGGGGCTACTGACTTCACAACCCGGTACATCAGGAGGACAGTCCGGGTTGGAGGGGAAACGTGTTGTTGCCTGTGATCCACCCAATCATCTTGCCAGAAGGCCTCAGAGTGAGTGGATACAATATTCTGAAGATGTTGAAAAGGGAGAAAAAATCTGGAATCAATGTTTTGAAGAACAGGTTGCACGCATCCCTGAGTTAATAAACTCAGGCAGCGATATGGCAACAATTTTTGAAGATACGGTACGTTTTCGAAAAAAGATCGAAGATCAAAGAAACCCGCACGATAACGGAAATTTCAGGTTTGGGTACAATCGAAGTGCAGGTCCAATAGAAATACAAACCGAGATTTGGGGGCGAAAATGGAAGCGGAAAATTTGGCCGATTGCCTTCACCGGCGTATCAGATCAAACGGCCTATGCCTACAAGCAAGACCAGGTTGTATCACTTTGCCGGGATCGGCAGTGCCATAAGCATAACCAAAAAGATTTGGCTCAAATCACCACGATGTGTAAAGACGTTTTTGGTGATCATCATCATGAAACTATTGTTGAACATTCAAGTTTTCGTCTCGTCAAAGGGAAAAATAATGATGGCCAGATGATTCCGCTCACCCTGTTTGTCTGCGCTGACCTAAGCTCGGAAGCAACACATCGCTTTGAGATTGACGGTATTTTTCCTAAAAGTAAAAAAAAGCCAAACGGTACCCTCATGATCCATACCGATTTCAAAAAGTTACCGGTATGGATGGAACACTGTATGCAGCTGGGGACAAAAATTATCGCCGGTGAGCTTAATCTGATACCTCATCTGCATTGGGCATTGGTGCATTCATCGGTAACAGGCAGAGGCTCTGGCGGGATTGCCGAGATGTTGGTTCATGGGTTATGCCGCTATCATGGTATATCCCTGCCCGGCTGGAAAGAAGGTGTTGCACCATCACTGGAGGCGTTGTGTGAACCAGAGGTCGAGGCCTTTGCCGAACACTACCTTGACCTTTTTGAGTCAGTGACCCCTGAAATGCAGGAGAAGCTGGGTTCTGCGTCTTCCGGTGGGCGGAAGTAATCAATTTTGGTCATTTGACGGGTGAAAAAAGCAGATAAATGAACAGGTCAGAGCGTATGGCCTGTTCAGGTAACCGCTATAGCTCGTCCACTTCCCTCAGGTATTTGAACAGTTTCCTTGCCGCTGCTGGTAGCTTGTCCTGAGCGGCTTCTTTCTGGGCATTGCGAACCAGTTGGCGGATATGCTGGTGGTCCGCTTCCGGGTAATGCTCCAGGTATTCAGTTAATGTGCTGTGGCCATCATCGTCCCGGATAAGCTGATCACGCCATCTTTCCAATTGATGGAACCGGCGGTTGTACTCCTCACTGGAAGAGTCCAACTGGTTCAGAAGCTCCATTATTGGCTCAATGTCCTGATCCGCCATCAGCTTACCAATAAAGCCCAGATGGCGCTTTCTGGCATTGTTGCTTTTGATGCGCTTGCTCTCATTCAATGCTTCACGCAGGCGATCGTTCAGAGGCAACTTATCCAGCAATGCCGGTTTAAGTTCCATCAGACGGGCACCCATATGCTTCAGTTCTTCCATGTCCCGCTTCAGCTCAGATTTGCTGACATAGATGATTTCTTCGGTTTCTTCATCGTCCCAGGCTTCCTGGATACGACGGTTCTTTTTACTCATAGAGAATGGCCATAGATGGGAATCTGCAGATTACATGACGTTGCTGATAAAGCAGTTCCATGGATGGAAAAATAGACACAGTTTTTACTATCTTACTTCAGAATGCAGCTCAATTGGGATGTTTTTCCCCGGCAAATCAAAGTGTGTTTAATTAAGCATCTAACTGATGCATTCTTAACTTTACAGCGGCACAATAGTCATAAAACCTTACAGTCATAAACCCCTACAGCCATAACAAAACAGATCAGGTGGAATCATGGGCGAATCTTCCAATGCAGTACTGGACCCACACAGTGAAGAGACCAGACTGAAAACACTGGCCAGTGATATTCTGGCTGAGGCCGCCAGACAGGGAGCGGATGCCTGTGAAGTCGGCATCAGTATGGATGCCGGCCTGTCGGCCAGCGTTCGCATGGGCGATGTTGAAACAGTTGAGTTTAACCGTGACCAGGGGCTGGGTATCACCGTCTATCTGGGCAAGCGAAAAGGCTCTGCCACTACCTCTGACAGCAGCGCAAAGGCAATCCGTGAAACGGTAAAAGCCGCCTGCGATATTGCCCGCTACGCTTCCGAAGACCCTTATGCAGGGCTGGCTGATAAAGCGTTAATGGCTGATGGTGATGCGTTGCCTGATCTTGACCTGTACCACCCATGGGGAATTGATGCCCAGCAGGCGATTGATCTGGCCATGCAATGTGAAGATGCCGGCCGCGCTTTCAGTCCTAAAATTGTGAATTCCGATGGTGCCAGTGTCTCTAGCCATCAGGGTTGTCGTGTGTATGGCAACAGCAACGGGTTTATTGGCAGTTATGTTTCCAGTCGCCACAGTCTGAGCGCGGTGTTGATTGGCGCGCAGGGTGACGAGATGCAGCGGGATTACTGGTACACAGTAAACCGTAATGCCAACGAGCTGGAAAAAGCCGTTGCTGTTGGCAAGAAAGCCGCCGAGCGCACGGTCTGCAGACTGGGAGCCCGGAAAGTAGGCACTGCCGAAGTACCCGTACTGTTTGCACCGGAGGTGGCTGCCGGTCTTATTGCTCATTTCCTGGGGGCGATCAGTGGTGGCAGCCTTTATCGCCAGGCTTCTTTCCTGCTGGATCACCTGGGTAAACCGGTGTTCCCTGAATGGATGCGTATTTATGAACAACCGTTGTTGAAAAGCAGGATGGGTTCCGCCAGTTTTGACAATGATGGTCTGGCGACCTACGCCAAGGACTTTATTACTGACGGCGTGCTGCAGCATTATATTTTAAGTACCTACTCTGCACGAAAGCTGGGGATGGACAGTACTGCCAACGCCGGGGGTGTTAACAACCTGTTTGTGCAAAGCAATGCAGGAGACTTTGATGCGTTGCTGAAACAGATGGGCACCGGGTTACTGGTTACTGAGCTTATGGGACAAGGGGTTAATACGGTGACCGGAGACTATTCCCGGGGTGCTGGTGGCTTCTGGGTAGAAAATGGTCACATTCAGTTTCCGGTTTCAGAAGTGACCGTTGCCGGGAATCTGAAGGACATCTACCGGAACATTGTTGCCGTGGGTAATGATGTGGATACCCGTGGGAATATCCAGACCGGTTCAGTTCTGATCAGCCGTATGAAACTGGCTGGCGAATAATCAAACAACAAAGGCACGAGATCACACTATTGATGAAACATTGTGCCCTCGTGTCTTTGTGACAATGAAGCAATTTCAGCCATAGAATCAGTCATAGAATCAGCCATAGAAAATAGTTGCCAGACCAAGGAATGATAAGAATCCCACCACATCGGAAATGGTGGTCAGAATAATACTGCCGGCCAGAGCCGGATCAATATGCAATGATTTCAGCAATACCGGCAACATTGCGCCGGTGATAACAGCGACGCTTAAATTGATCACCATGGCACAGGCAATCACCAGCGAGATAATCGGGTCATCAAACCAGAGCCAGGCAATAATGGCCACCAGGGTTGCCCATAACAGCCCGTTCAGAAAACCGGCGACCAGCTCACGGCTTAATAGCCACTTGAGATTGGTCTTGCTTATTTGTCCCAGGGCCATCCCCCGAATCACCAGGGTCAGGGCCTGACTGCCAGCATTGCCTCCCATCCCCGCGACAATTGGCATCAATACTGCCAGAGCCACCACTTTATCGATAGTGTGCTGGAAAAGACCAATCACCGATGCGGCAATAAATGCCGTAATCAGGTTAAAACCCAGCCAGACAGCCCGGCGCCGGGCTGTTCGCAATGCCGGGGCAAACGTATCTTCGTCATCATCCAGGCCGGCCATGCTCATCATCGAGTGCTCGGCCTCTTCGCGGATAACGTCAACCACATCATCAATGGTGATCCGTCCGAGCAGTTTGCCATTTTCATTGACCACGGGAGCAGAAATAAGGTCCTGTCGCTCAAATAGCTGGGCAACCTGTGTGTCTTCCATATTGGCAGGAATGGGGGACAGGTCCGTTAGCATAACCTCTCTGACGGTGGCACCCGGCTCGGTTGTCAGCAGTAAGGTCAGGGGCAGGCGACCAATGTATTCATCGCGGCGGTTAACGACCAACAGACTATCAGTGGTATCCGGAATACCTTCGTGGCGGCGAAGGTAGCGAAGCACAACATCCACGGTGTTGTTGGGGCGCACGGTAATCGTGTCGGTGTTCATCAAGCCACCGGCGGAGTCTTCCGGGTAAGCCAGAACCGCTTCCACCCGTTGCCGGTCCTGACTGTTCATGGAGTCCAGAACCTGTCGGGTGATGGTATCCGGCAGTTGCTGCAGAAGGTCTGCGATATCATCCACATCCTGACCTTCAGTAATCGCTTTCAGTTCGGCAATGTTCATTCGGTCAAGAAAGAACTGGCGGACGTCTTCGCTCAGCTCCTGAAGAACATCACCCTCCTGTTCACGGTCAATCAAGCGCCACAAAAGGCTGCGTAATTTCGGTGGGGAGGACTCCAGTAAGTGTGCTGTGTCAGCAGGTGGCAAGGTGTTCAACATGGTGCGCAATTCTGCAGAAACACCGTGTTCAAGCGCATCATTAAGTTTTTTCAGCTCGGCTTCACCGATGCTCAATTGCAGCTGCTGCGCCATGATGATCTGCCTGGATAGATTTCAGGTATCCGGCATAATGCCAGATGACCAGAGAAAATGGAGAATAGTCTCTTATTGTAAATGCAGTGGCTACTCCCCGGTAAGGGGGAGCCAGTTACTCTTCTTCGCCAAAGCGGTCATCAATCAATTCGCACAGGGCAAGACAAGCGGCCTCTTCATCGTGACCATCACAATGAAGCTCAAGCTCCGAGCCCTGTCCTGCAGCGAGCATCATGACCGCCATGATACTCTTGCCATCGACCTTGCGCCCATTGAACCCGATTTCAATCTCACTGGCAAAAGCCGATGATGTGGAAACAAACCTGGATGCCGCCCGGGCGTGCAAGCCCAGCTTGTTAATAATTTTTTTCCGATAGGTAATCATTATTCGTGAAGCTCTCTGTGTCTGACCTGAACCCGTTCCAGTTTACTGGTAAACAGTGTGCCCAGTGTCTTACCAATATAGACTGAGCGGTGCTGCCCTCCAGTACAACCAATGGCAATCGTCATATAACTGCGTTGGGCTGACTCAAAGCGTGGGAGCCATTTTTCGATAAAGACACGGATATCCTCAATCATTTCGATAACCTGAGGCTCATCTTTCAGAAAATCGATAACCGGCTGCTCCAGGCCTGTGTATCCTCTCAGGGATTCATCCCAGAAAGGGTTGGGCAGGCAGCGAACATCAAAGATAAAGTCGGCGTCTGAAGGGATGCCGTTCTTAAAGCCGAAGGATTGAAAAAGAACGGTCATCTCACGTTTTTGATCATCGCAGAACGCCTGCCTGATCATGTCCCTCATCTGATGGACGGAGAGCGAGGTGGTATCGATTTTCAGGTCTGCCTCGATCACCACAGGTATGAGCAGATTTTTTTCCAGCGCTATGGCTTCCCTGAGCGATGTCTGCTCATTACTGAGCGGATGCTTTCTGCGGGTAGCACTGTATCGGCTGACCAGTTTTTCACTGTCGGTGTCCAGGTACAGAACCTGACAATCGATACCTTTTTGCCTGAGGGATGCCAACAGGTCAGGAAAGTTATTCAGGGCTCCGGGCAGGTTTCGGACATCAATACTGACGGCCATCCTCGGAGGCTTTGAATGATGGCCTTTTAACGTATCGGGTAATTGGCTCAGCATGCTGGCCGGAAGGTTGTCGACGCAATAAAAACCCTCATCTTCAAGGGTGTGCAGGGCTGAACTTTTTCCAGAACCGGATCGCCCGCTAATGATGATAAGTTTCATAACTGTTCCTTTGTGCTTCCCGGGCTTCGCCTTAGTTAGGTGCTATTGGGTGGTCTACTGGTGCTCTGCAAGCCTTCTAAGTTGACCCTCATCCTATTAAAGCAACTTTTTATCAGGAAGCCTACCAGGTAATGTTGACATCCGATTTAAACAGCAAACTGATGCTAAAGGAATCTGGAAAATCTGGCATGGATAGAAAATGAGCCAGAAATCTTGTGATTCAAAGCGTGTTTAAGGACTGGAAGTATTCGATTGTGGAGTCCTGCCACATTATGAAAAGCTTAGTGAGGTGTTGTTTCTGGCTATTTATTTTTATTTGATATTAATGAACGTTTTTGGCTGAGCAAATCAGTGTAGGCTGTTTTGTCAGCTTTACTGACAACGATGTCATACATTAAATGGGAATGTAATCCTACTATTGGTGTCGGATAGTAAGGAAAGAGCTTGATTGGAAAGACTAATCAGACGCCTCACTTACATGAAATGACTTCGACCAGTTAAAGGAGTAACTCCATGCAACCACTACCACAAACAATAGACTCTATGCTTTACGGCCATTACTTTGATCAAAGACTTAGTTATTATCGCCATGTAGCAGAGTCTGATGCGCGAGCCCATGCTGCTAAAGTGTCGCCCATAGGTGGCCCTACAGAAATTGGAGATGATCACGGCCTGGTATTTGGACGTATGACCAGAGCTGCTGCGATTCATCCTGATGTAAATGTTTCAGAAGAAGCAATTGCCCAAGGAGAAGAAAACCCAGAGTACAAATTAGCACTCAGTCAGACCGGTTATTTGAATCGCAAGAAGTTTAATACAGAAACAGTATCCCATTGGGATCAGTTTAAAGCCGGTTGTAAGAGCCTGACGGCGCGCGCAGTGTCAACATTTAAGAGGGTATTTGTTAAAGTTACACCTCTCAGAACCGGCATAGCATTCAGAAAATTCGCTGATAAAATTACCGCATCGGATCACAACCTGATTAAAAACAGAGCCGCTGCAAATGATTTGAAAGCTGCAAAGAAAGCTCTGGAAGATCGAACCCCTTTTATGGAGGAGCTTTACAGCAAGATTTGTGAGCGGGCAGCAAAGCTTCATGCTTCAGAAGGCGTGGAAGGCAGAACTCCCTACGAGCGAGCTGAAAACAGACCTTTAACTGGAGCAGCCTTTAGTTTTGGTGATGACGCTGCTCTTGATGCGGCTATTGCCGCTCAAGCTACGCCACCGAAAATGACGGCTATTGAAGAGCTGGAGGCTAAGCTGGCACTGAAGAATAATCAACAGCTTAAAGCTTTGGTAGAAGAAGGAACCGGGGAAGATAAAGAACGTTACAAAGCGAATCAAGAGAATAACCAGAGGGTTGTCGTTAAGCTGCAGGGTAAGACTAAATACCTCCTTGGTGCAGATCCTGTAAAAAATCGTAAGGATATTGCTGCTAATAAAGCTGCTATGGACGCCAGAATGGCAGCCAGAATGGCAGCCAGAATGGCAGCCAGAATGGCAGCCAGAATGGCAGCCAGAGCATAACGTCGTAAACCTTGGATTCTCAAAGCCTTGAATTCAAAACTCAGAGTTTTACATCACATGTTACATAAGCAGCTTCGTACGAAATTTCGGATGTAACTGATCAAGGCCTTGAGACTGAGAGCTATAAGTTGAAAATTTTTTGGCCATCGTTGTATATGATGGCCTTTTTTTATTGTGACCTTATTCTCTATTCGCTCATAGTACGATAGAGCATTGTCGTATTAGTAGCCGAACGTATTTTCTGAAGAGTCAAGGCTGAATGAAACCTTTCCGCCAGTGCTCTTAAAATTTCCAGATGCTCCTGGTTTTCACCTTCAGGCACGATCAACGCAAATATCAGATCAACGGGCTTTCGGTCTACAGAATCAAAATCAACAGGCTCCGCCAGTCGTATAAAGAGACCGATGGGGGCTGGGCAGGCTTTACAGCGACAGTGAGGAATAGCCACGCCTTCACCCAGTCCGGTTGTGCCGAGACGCTCCCGGGCAACCAGGGCTTCAAAGAGTTCATTGGTATTGATTTCGGGAACGTCGCTACTGATACGTTCAGCGATAAATTCCAGAATTTTCTTTTTGCTGACCCCGTGCACACCGTCCAGGGTGCGCTCGGGGGTTAGGATGCGATGAATTATCATGCTAAACAAGAATGGCCGCCGGAAAAATCAAAGGGCATGGCCACTGGCGCCCTGTTGCCTGTTTAAGGCTTTCTCTTTTTGTTTAACCAGCTGCCGATCCAACTTGTCCGAGAGCAGGTCAATGGCTGCGTACATGTCTTCGTGCTCGGCGGTCGCATTAATCTCGGCTCCGCGGGTATGCAGAATAGCTTCTACTTTCTGCACCAGCTTTTCTACACTCAGGGTCACCTGTACATTGGTGATATGATCAAAATGTGAAGCAAGACGTTCCAGTTTCTTGATCACATAGTCGTGCAGAGCTTCTGTTACCTCGACATGATGTCCACTGATGTTGACTTGCATGTAACGCTCTCCTGATCCCATTATCCAGATAATTACCAGTACGCGGGATTTTTCGTACCGGCTGACTTCGATTCTAACACTGTCGATGCAGCTTGGAATGCCCTGAAGCAAAAAAAACTGTTTTTTGCCCGGCTCATAACTCGGCTTTTTATATCAACTTATATCAGCTTACATCAGCTTGATATTCATCAGGGTACTAACTGCTTCCGCTCATTGGACGGGGGAATATTCATGGACTCCCGGTATTTGGCAATGGTTCGCCGGGCAACCTTGATGCCCTGTTCTGCCAATATGGCCGCAATTTTATTATCACTGAGCGGTTTGCGTGGTGTCTCTTGTGCAATGAGCTTGCGAATATGGGCTCTAATCGCCGTGGATGAACATTCGCCACCTTCTGCTGTGCTGACATGGCTGGAGAAAAAGTACTTGAGTTCATAGACGCCACGAGGGGTATGCATATACTTCTGGGTGGTTACCCGGGAAATAGTCGATTCATGCATACCAACAGCCTCGGCAATATCCGCCAGCACCAGGGGCTTCATGGCTTCATCGCCTTTTTCAAAAAAATCCTGCTGATAAGCAATAATCTGACTCGCGACTTTCATCAGTGTTTCATTTCGACTTTGCAGGTTTTTCAAAAACCAGCGGGCTTCCTGCAGATGATTTTTCATGAACACATTGTCGCGGCTGTTGTTGGCCCTCTGGACCATCGACGCATAATTATTGTTGATGCGCAGTTTGGGCAGCGCATCGGAATTCAGTTCGACAGACCATCGCTCCTTGATTTTTCGGACCGATATATCTGGAACCACGTATTCAGCTTCTGTCTGGTCAATGGTGCTGCCGGGTTTTGGATGGAAACTTTGAATGAGGCTGAGGGCTTTTCGCAACTGATCTTCCTTCAGTTTGGCCCTGCGCATGATGCGTGCGTAATCACGGGTGCCAAGTAAATCCAGGTAAAGGGTGATCAGTTTTTCCGCATTGTTGAAATGAGGTGTTGATGGGGGAAGCTGACGCAGCTGGACCAGCAGGCACTCTTTCAGGTCTATACTGCCACAACCGACAGGGTCGAATTGTTGAACCCGGTGCTGCAGCACTTTTATCTCGTCGATCTCCAGCTCTTCCAGCTGGGATTGCAGTGAAACATAAAGATCATCCAGTGAGCAGGTCAAATAACCATTCGGATTAACCGCTTCAATAATTGCAAGGCCAATCAGCCGGTCCCGATCGCTCATGGGCACCATATCCAGTTGCCACTCCAGATGATCCTGAAGCGACTCTACTGAAGATGACTTCGCCAGGGGGTCGTAATCCTCATCACTACCGTTGGCGGGCAGGCTGGAATACACATCGTCCCATGCTGAGTCGACGGGCAGTTCATTCGGGATACTGTCTGCCCATTCCGCCATCTCCTGTGGCTCAGGTTCCGGTATCGCCTCACTCAGATCAACGAGTTCTTCCTTGCCTTCACTGCTGGTGGCTGTGTCCTCTGTCTCGCTATCTTCGGACTCAAGCATGGGGTTGGATTCGAGAGCCTCCTGAATCTCTTGCTGAAGATCCAGTGTCGATAACTGTAGCAGCCGGATGGCTTGCTGCAGCTGAGGCGTCATGGTCAACTGCTGGCCCATCTTGAGCTGTAAGGAAGGCTTCATAGGCGACCGTATACCTTTACTTCGTTGTCCGTTGAGACTGCAGGTGAAACTCATGAGTGTCTACAGAGGGATCAACCGCAGGCGGTTCAGTGTTGGCACGGATGTTGTTACGACTTCTCTCCATGTGCGGCTGATTATAAACCCATAGTCATTTATGAAACCATAGCTTCAGTAAAAAATGTGCAGAGATTACTCAGAATGAGTTTAGTTGTGTTTTTTTGTTGGCTGTCTTGCTGCAGAGCAGGTCAGTGATGAAACCGACGTTCTGACGAAAATAAGAAAGAGCCTGCCCCTGCGTTTTTGTGCGCTGCTGCCTGTGATTGGGGTATCTATTTATTGCTGGTATGGCTCGGCACTGGATTCTGTTTGTCTGATTGTTTTCTCCTCTGCAAGCCGGAGACGTTTGCTCAATAGAACAATGCTTGCGCCTCCGGACCAGAAATCAGGTTCACGACATCTAATTAATAAACTTGTGTTGCAGCTCCTTTCCCCTTTTAGCAGTAATCTCCAGTTGTCGACCAGTAGGCAGTTTCAAAGTGACTGTTTGGTCATAGGTTAACGGGCGAACACTCTCAGTAGTAACCAGAAAAGGACTCTTCTGCTTTGAAACAACATAATTAAAGCCTTTGGCATCTTTTTTATATTCTACAGCCTGGTCTTCCCCGCCTAGTTTAAAGAGCCTGGCATCTTTACTGGAAGCGGTTGTCAACTCACATGCCCTGGAAATATAGAAGGCAGGCTTGATTCCCTGAGCCGGATAAAGCGAACCCGGCTTTAAAGGCGTCGCGCCTGAAGAAGTGACACAGTATGGACGCCCACTCTGTGAAATCTTAACATTAAAGTTTGATAAGTTTGGTTCATATTCCACGGCCTCATCTTCATCACATAATTTAACTAGTTCCCATCCAAAAACTATAGCCCTTGGGCCACGTAGCCTACAGAGATTTGACGTGCTCTGAATTTACAGGAAAATCACATCAACTCCGCTGTAGCCCCCGAAAACTGGTTGAAAAAGGCGTCAAAACAAAACTTGATTTTTTCCCTCTAAGCCTTGGCACGCATAGGCTGCAGAGTTTTTGGACGAGAACTAACTAATCGGGATGTAGTGTCTGAAGCTCTTGTCAGTACGCAATCTGCAGAAATATACATATCAGGCCTGCCATCCTGAGCCCTGTAAAATGATTCTGGCTTTAAGGTACAGACGCCTTTAGACGTAATAAGAAAAGGAGTCTGTCGCTTTGATACTACATATTTAAAGGCCGCTTCACTTGAATTGAACTCTACCGCCTCATCTTCAGCGCCCAACTTGAACAGTCGGGAACGGATGTCAGAAGCAACCGTCAGCTCTCCGTTTTCTGATAGGTACACGGCAGGGCTGTTCACTGCACCCGGCTGAACAGTACCTGGTTTCAGAGGGAACGCACCTTTTGGAGTCACAATAAAATGTTCTTTCTTTTTTGAAATAATATGCTGATAGCCTTTTGAGTCGGGCTTATACTCTATAAGCTCCTTTTCTGCCCCTATTTGAAATAACCTGGCACCAGTGCCTGCTTTAATTAATTTACCTTGTGGAGAAACATAACAGTCCGGAATACTACCTGCAGCCCCATAAACCTTGCCTCTCTGCAACAGCTTGCTTTGTCCCTTACTGAGGTAATAAAACTCTTTATCAACTTCACTCCTCTCGATTCTATCCTCCCCGGGCTTGAGCTCTTTGATTTCATCGCCGGTTCCATAATGCACCAATCTGTTTCCGGGTGATGAGTGATGCACCTTGCCACTTTGCGTAACATAGATATCAATACTTCTATCGCCGAGTTTAGATAAACCGGCAACTGTATATACCTTTCCTCCATCAATCTGCCTCTCTGTAACCTTTTCCGGCCGGGACAGTGACTCCTTTCCATTATCACCACCCCACACAGAAAATGAGCCAAATGACGATTTTGGTCTTGGAGCACACCTTGCAGCTGCAGGTTTACTACTGGAACGGGGCTGAACAGTGATTTTGGTTGATTCAGTATATCGGTACGACGAAGAAAATCTTCCAGGTTCCATGATAGTGACCCTATTATTGTGAGCGCGTTATAAGACAGGCAGGGAAACCTCATTTCACTCCATCAATCATTTGAATATTTTGAAGAGAACTGAGGACTAATAAGATCTAACTGGTTCCGTGCCCATTAAAAGTGTACTTTGTGATCGGGCTGTTGACTGTATAACCCTTGCATCAAAATGGCATAGTCAGCCCACCTGTAATGCCATAGACCTCAATTAAAAAATAAACAGTCACGATTGCGAGCGTATTAGATTAGCCTGCACTTATATCTGCTTACCGATTTGAAATCGGTCAACAGCTGTTGATATCGATTATTTTTATTCATCAAATCTACCTGGCCGAAAACATAGGCCATACTGACATGCCAGTACCTGCACCAATAGCAAAACGATTGAGGGCATAGATAATGGATCCGGTGGCCAGACAACCTGCGGTAAAAGTGCCTCAAACCTACAGCAAGAAGAAGCAGAAAGTCAGGGCTGCCGGTTTGTCGGCAGTCAGCCATGAGCTTTCAGATCGTTCAGGAAAATCCATTAGTACCAGAACAGTGGCATCATCGGCTAAACGACTCGGTATGAGTCCGGGGCAGGCAAAGTTCAGAGCCATCGCACTGGACACTGTGGAGATTCTGAACAACAAAGCATTCAGCTTCAATGGCACAACAATAGACCTGAAAGCAACGATTGAACGGTGTATTGCCAATACCCTGTTTTATGCTGCAAACGACACCATTTCTCTTCAGCCCCCTTCAGATTACTTCTACCCACTTACTGATATTCAGATTATGCAGGAGACCTCTCTGGAAGCCTGTCACCGGATTGCCAGAGTGAATGGCAAGGAACACGTGGCCTGCCTGAATTTTGCCTCTGCAGTTGATCCCGGCGGGATGTTCCGGGATGGCACCAACACCCAGGAAGACAGCCTGGCAAGGGCCTCTGCACTTTTTGCTTCGCTGAACAGTGATACCGGAAAGCAGATGTACGTTTATAACCGGCAACATCACGCAACCCATCGGGGGCTTTACTCGGACACGATCCTGTATTCGCCTGACGTGCCTGTTTTTAAAGACGATAACGGCAATCCGGAAACACCTTACCTGGTCTCTTTCATCACTGCTGCGGCAGTGGACAGACCGTTCTGCAATGGCATACCCCAAGAGACCATCCAGCAGACAATGTATGTTCGTGCCAGAAAGATCCTGTCTGTCGCTGCCAACAATGGCGTGAAACATTTGATCCTGGGGGCCTGGGGCTGTGGTATTTTCGCCCATGACGCAGCTGATATTGCCAGGCTGTTTGCTGATCTTTTGGCTGAGGATGACTTTAAAGAGAGGTTTGTGTCCGTCACATTTCCTGTTACTGATCCGGCAATGTTGCGGGTGTTTAAAGACCATTTTCCCGGAGCATAGTGTTGATGGTCTCATAGGTCACAGGCTGAACTGATGCCCAAGATAAACGTCACGGACCTTCTGATTTGACAGTACCGTATGGCTGTCGCCTTCAGCAATGATATGCCCTTCACTGACAATGTAAGCCTTCTCACAGATATCCAGCGTTTCACGGACATTATGGTCGGTGATCAACACACCGATGCCGCGATTCTGCAGATGCCGGATAATGGACTTGATATCACCAACGGATATCGGGTCAACGCCGGCAAAGGGTTCGTCCAGAAGGATAAAGGTCGGATCGGTGGCCAGTGCCCTGGCAATTTCTGCCCGCCGTCTTTCCCCGCCGGACAGAGCCATGCCGGCACTGTCCCGAATATGGCCTATATTGAATTCATTGAGCAGCGACTCCATTTTCTCAATTCGCTGCTTTTTATTAAGGTCTTTCCTGGTTTCCAGAATGGCCAGAATATTGTCTCGCACGGTGAGGCGGCGGAATATAGAGGCTTCCTGGGGGAGGTAACCGATACCGGCACGGGCCCGGTGGTGCATTGCCCGAAAAGTCAGGTCCTGCTGGTCAATGCTGACTTGACCGCCATCCGCTTTAACCAGCCCGACAATCATGTAAAAACAGGTGGTCTTTCCTGCGCCATTGGGACCGAGAAGACCAACGATCTGGCCACTGTTAACCTGCAGAGAGACATCTTTAACCACCTCTCTGCCTTTGTAGCTTTTGCTAAGATGTTCTGCCTTGAGGATTGCCATCCGGTTGTCTGTTAACCTGAATAAAAAACAAAGGGACTGTCAGGGTTTGTTGCTGGCCGCTTTTTCCTGACGGGGCTGAATAACCATCTGTACCCGGCCACTTTCTCCCTGGCTGGGCGTGCCCTTGGCATTGACGGTCTGCAATGTAACGTTGTAGTGAATCTTTTCACCCTTAAAGGTGTCCCCCTTTTGGGAGAGCTGAGCATTGTTGATCAGTTCAATCTGGTCACTGTTGACATCATAACGAATTGTGTTGCCCCAGGCCTGAACGGTTCCCTGCCCAGCAGGTTGCAGCTCTTCATAATAAGCTCTGGTCTTGTCGCCCCGGGCAATGACTTTGGTCACCTCACGATCGCTGGTGTAGATGGTGATAGTGTCACCGGTGATGCGGGTAGTCCCCTGGGTCATCACGACATCCCCACGATAAACAGAGACCCCTTTGCGGTTATCTATGTCAGCAGAGTCGGAATTGATGTTGATCGGCTGTTGCCGATCGTCAGGCAACGCCATGGCCACCATGGGAACCAACAGCAGTCCAGTGAGCCACTTTCTGGTCAGGAGAGCGGTTAACCGGGCCAACTGACGCTTCATAGACTGTCGCTTCCCTGACAGGTATCTATCGTTGATTCTGACAACAAGTGGCTTACTCAGGTTCATAGACTCCCCGTACTCTGGACTTCAATTGAATCTTTCCCTGCTGGTACCAAGCGGTCATCCCAAGGGCTCGTGTTTCACCGGTATCACTGGTAATAAGAACCGGCCGGTTGGTATCGGCAATTTCCTCATCCGGTGATATGGTGAGGAAGTCCGTTTCCATTGTGAGCTTTTGCTCATAGGCCTGTTGCTGAACTGACGGGCTGCTTTGGACGACCACGACATTATCCCACAGTTCAATATCTTTGCCACCGGACAGCAACTTTCCGTTCTCTGACCTGGAGACCGTGAGTTGCCCATTATCACTGAAGTTAGTCAATATGGGGTACTGGAGGAGAGTGTTGTCATTATGGGGGTAATGGGAAATGCTCTCAGACTCTAGCTGATATTGCAGCTTTCCGTAAACGTCATATTCCTTAATCCGGGCATCGACCAGAAAGTAGTCAGCATCCTGGCGGATGATTTCCGATCGGCTGGCACTGACCGTCACTATTGAGCCATCATAGGCCCAATAGCCGACAACCAGCATTAGCGTAAGGATTGCAGAGATAATCAGATGGTTGCGGTAGGTCATCCGGGTTCCGTAACTATCAGCCTTGAGCGGGTAAACAGCCTTGAGCGGGTAAACAGCCTTGAGCCAGTGAACAGCCTTGAGCCAGTAAACAGCCTTGGGCTAATACAAAGTGTTTAAACCACACCCGCTTTCAGCAAGTCATGCATATTGATGGCACCGACAGCACGCCGGTCATGGTCAACACAGATGAGTGCATTGATTTTGCGGTCATCCATGATTCTCAGCGCTTCAGCAGCAAGAATGTCCGGTGTAATGGTGGTGCACTTGATGGTCATGACATCGTCAATGGTAGTGTTGTGCGGGTCAACCCCGTGATCCAGGGCGCGACGAAGATCGCCGTCGGTAAAGATACCCACAACGACATTGTTCTCATCAATAATGGATGTCATGCCGAGACCTTTCCGGGTCATTTCCAGCAGCGCTTCGCCCAGGCGTGTGCCTTTTTTTACAGCAGGGATTCGATTGCCGTCATGCATGATGTCCTGTACTTTCAACAGCAGTCTGCGACCCAACGCACCGCCAGGGTGTGAAAACGCAAAGTCTTCCGCAGTGAAGCCCCGAGCTTCCAATAGCGCAATAGCCAGAGCGTCACCCATAACCAGCTGAGTGGTGGTACTGGAGGTTGGTGCCAGATCAAGCGGGCAGGCTTCTTTATCAACCCCGGTGTTCAGGTTAACTTCAGCGGCCTGGGCCAGCGTGGAAGCAGGTTTGCCGGTCATACTGATCACAGCCGCTCCCATACGCTTAAACAGGGGGAGCAGGGTAATCACTTCGGCCGTTTCACCCGAGTTGGATATAGCCAGCACCACATCGTCTGCGGTGATCATGCCCATGTCACCATGGCTGGCTTCACCGGGATGTACATAAAATGCCGGTGTACCGGTACTGGCCAGAGTTGCACTGATTTTACGGGCAATATGTCCTGACTTCCCCATACCCACCACGACAACCCGGCCACGGCACTCCAACATTAACCGGCAGGCATTGCTGAAGTCTTCACCAACACGTGGCAGCAACGCGTCAATGGCATCCTTTTCGATCTGGATGGTACGACGACCAATTTCAATAAAATTCTGGTCAAGGGTCATTTCAGTCAAGCCTGTTTGTGAGGTAACGCCTTTCATGGAGCTGACAGGGATTTTATGGCCAAGCATAGCCTTTAAGACTCCGGTATAAAATAGTTCAGTGCAGTGGAAGGGGGGAGTATTCAGCCCCGCTGCCAGTTTTGATCAATGCCTAAACCGTTTGCACGTATAACCATGTTCCATAACAGGCATACCCTGCCAAAAGGATAATACCTGCAAAACGTCCAAGCGTTTTGGGTTTTTTACCGAGCATGGCCATGGCCGCCAGAAGCACAGTAAATGCCAGCATGACGGTGTAATCTCTGGAGAAAACCGATTCCTTCAGCGGGCCGGGGGCAACCAGGCCGGGCATGGACAGTACCGCCAGCAAATTGAAGATGTTTGAGCCGACAACGTTGCCAAGGGCAATATCATGGTGACCCCGTATGGCGCTGGCAACCGATGCAGCAAGCTCAGGCAGGCTGGTACCAATGGCGACAACGGTCAAACCAACGATCAGCTCACTGACCCCCAGCAGCGTGGCAATTTTAGTGGCACCCCACACCAGGATCTGGGCACTGATCAGCAGCAGTATCAACCCGCCAAACAATTCAAGGTAAGCTTTGCCGGAAGGCAGCGCTTCAATTTCTTCAACCTCTGCCAGCGGTTCTTCAGGGTGCGCTTTTTGCCAGGTCACCATCAGATAGAGCGTAATGAAAAGTCCACTGAGCAGCACCAGGCTTTCTATCAGCCCGAGGTAGTTATTGGCAAGGCAGGCACCGGCAATCACGGTGACGAATAACAGCCAGGGTATTTCCCGTTTGGCTAGTGCCGTTTTTACCGGTAGTGGCGCAATCAGCGCAGTTATACCCAGAACCAGTCCAATATTGGCAATATTGGAACCAATGGCATTGCCAACAGCGATATCTGTGTGCCCCTGGATAGCCGACATCAGTGACACCAGAATTTCTGGTGCAGACGTACCTATGGATACCACCGTCAAGCCGATAAGCATGGGGGATATCCCCCAGTTTCTTGCGGTAGCGGCAGCTCCGCCGACAAAACGGTCTGCACTCCAGGTAAGGAGGATGAAGCCAACAATAATGGCGGCTATGGCATAAATCATTCCGGGAGGGTTCTCAAGGTTTCGTATATAAAGATAGGGAGTTTATGGAAAAGCAGGCGGGCAATGCAACTGCATTACAGCCTGAATTGGCTACATGCAGGTAAGCACTATCCGAAAGAATTTAAGCGTTGCTATCGATCAAGTTGTTATCGATAGGGTGCAATAACCGCATGAAACAGGTCATAATGTCTTATCTGGGAGACTGCTAAATTCTGTCTATTGCAGGGATCTGCGAGCTTAATGATGAATTCCGTATCTGCTGTTGAAAAAAACAGCGAAGAACACAGCAACGAAAGCCGCACCAATAATTTTGTTGAAATTCGTGGTTTGACCTTTTATCGAGGTGCCCGGGCTATCTTCAAGAATATCGATATGGATATACCCCGTGGAAAAGTGGTGGGTATCATGGGGCCTTCAGGAACCGGAAAGACCACACTGCTTCGGCTGATTGGCCGTCAGCTTCGCCCCGATCAGGGTTCTATCCTGGTTGATGGGCAGGATCTGGCTGATCTGTCAAGGGACCAGTTATTTGTTCAGCGTCGTAAAATGGGCATGCTTTTCCAGAGCGGGGCACTGTTTACTGATTTGACCGTATTTGAGAACGTCGCCTTTCCCCTGCGCATTCATAGTCAGCTCTGTGACAGAATGATACGTGATATCGTGCTGATGAAGCTGCACGCTGTCGGGCTTCGCGGCGCCTGGTCACTGATGCCCGGTGAACTGTCCGGAGGGATGAGCCGACGCGTCGCCCTGGCAAGAGCGATTGCACTTGACCCTGAAATGGTAATGTATGATGAACCCTTTGTCGGGCAGGATCCGATTGCCATGGGGGTGCTGGTGGAGCTGATTCGAAAGCTGAATCAAGCGCTGGGCATCACCAGTATCATTGTGTCCCACGATCTTCATGAGACGGCCAGTATTGCTGATTTGCTGTATCTGATGGCTGATGGAGAAGTGATTGGCTCAGGAACACCGGATGAAATGTTGAACTCAAGTGATGCCAGGGTACGCCAGTTTATGCAGGGATTGCCAGATGGTCCGGTTCCCTTTCACTATCCGGCAGATGATTATCAAAACGACTTACTGGCTCCGGGAGAGGCAACATGAAGCTTGACGTTCTGGGTCGTTTGTCCCGACTCGGCCAGTTTGGACTTGGTCATATCCAGTCCCTGGGACGGTCAGGGATTTTTCTGTTTCAATCAATTTTTTCCAAAACTGGCTTTAGTGGGGGCGGCGCTCTGCTGATTCAGCAACTCTATAATGTAGGTGTTCTGTCGTTAATAATTGTCACGGTTTCCGGCCTTTTTATTGGTATGGTCCTGGGGTTGCAGGGCTACAGTATTCTGGTGCGCTACGGCTCAGAAGGTTCTGTTGGACAGCTGGTAGCGCTAAGTCTGGTTCGTGAACTGGGGCCGGTGGTGACAGCTCTGTTATTTGCCGGGCGTGCAGGCTCTGCCCTGACCGCCGAGATTGGGCTGATGAAAGCCACCGAACAGCTATCCAGTATGGAAATGATTGGTGTCGACCCTTTGAAACGGGTGATTGCGCCTCGTTTCTGGGCGGGTGTCATCTCCATGCCCCTGCTGACCGCCATCTTCAACCTGGTGGGGATTCTTGGTGGTGTCATGGTGGGTGTTGACTGGCTGGGCATTTATGAAGGTTCGTTCTGGAGTGGCATGCAGCAGTCGGTTGATTTTGTGCAAGATGTTGGCAATGGCATGGTGAAAAGCCTGGTGTTTGGTGTCGTGGTGACCTGGATCGCCGTCTTTCAGGGGTATGACGCAGTCCCGACATCAGAAGGCATTAGTCGTGCAACAACAAGGACAGTCGTTTATTCTTCCCTTGCTGTCCTTGGATTGGATTTCATTCTGACCGCAGTAATGTTTGGTGAACTGTAGGTTCCGGTTTGACCCGGGCCAGTAAACTTGTGTCAACAGAACCTATGGCTATGGAGAGAGGGAGAGCGCATAGAATGCGGATGCGAACGGTAGAAATCAGTGTTGGCGCCTTTATGCTGATGGGAATGCTGGCCCTGGTCGCTATGGCGGTTAAGGTCAGTGGGCTTTCCCTCCAGAGCAGCGGTGAAACTTATGAACTCCATGCTTATTTTGATAACGCAGGCGCACTGAAGCCTCGATCAAAAATATCGATGGCAGGCGTGACGGTTGGCAAGGTCAAAAAAATCGAGCTGGATAAAACGATTTACATGGCCAAAGTAGTGATGGATATTGATCAGCGGATCGATAATATACCCATCGACAGTACAGCATCGATTGTGACGGCAGGATTACTGGGAGAACAATATATCAGCATCAGCATTGGTGGTGATGAGTCATTTTTGCGCCATGGCGAGCGCTTTGAAGACACCCAGTCAGCGCTTATTCTCGAGGAGTTGATCGGGAAATTTCTTCTGGGTACGGTAAATAAAAGCGAGTAATTCCTAGCTCTGGCTAATGGATGGAATGGATGATGAAAGGCAATAACAATGTGGCGGCTTTCCTGGTGTTTTTCCTGATGGCACTGTTTTTCCGATGGCCCTCAGCCGTCATAGCCGCAGAGCAGGCCATTGAATCACCTCAGGGAGAAGTCGAGAAGATTACCCGGGAGCTTCTCACCACCTTTGAAAAAAACATTAACCACTATAAAAACAATAATGCAGCCTTTATTGCCGAGGTTGATCGCCAGTTGTCCCCTGCCGTTGCCTTTGACTCCATTGCCCGGGGAGTGATGGGTAAATACTCCCGCCGTGCTAAAGCCGGACAAATTGAACAGTTTTCGAAGACATTTAAAGACAGTTTGCTCAGCTTCTACGGCAAGGCCTTGCTGAAACTCGATGACACCCGATTGATTATCGAAAAAGTCGATGCGGTGCCTGATACCGTATTAAATGACTACCGGTCAGGCAAAGCACGGCTGGTTCCGGTGAATATGACGGTCAAAACGTCTTCAGGCACAGTGGCTATCTCTTATTCCATGGTTCACCAGGATGGGCACTGGAAGCTCAGAAATATCATTGTTGATGGCATCAACATTGGCATTCAGTTCCGTAACCAGTTTGCAGAAGCCATGAGTAAGTATAACGACATCCAGTATGTTGTGGATCACTGGCCGGAAATCATGAAGGGTGTGGCGGCAGAGAAAAATGCTGTGAGCAACAAGTCATGACATTGCAAGCTGTGGCAGCTGGCCGGTTTAAACTCGATGGCCTGGTTAATTTCGCAACCTCAGCAGCGATTGAAGAGCAGGGTGCCAGTTTGCTACTGAATGCCGGGGATAACTGTTGGGAAATTGACCTGAGCGGTATTTCCCATGCCGACAGTTCTGCCTTATCCGTCTTCCTCTCCTGGATCCGGTTGGCGGAAAAAAATCAAAAATCCATAGGTTTTACCGGTATGCCTGATGAGCTGGAAGCACTGGCTCAGGTTTGTGGCATTCAGCCATTGCTGGAGAGTGTCAGCTGCCGGCAGAGCTGATTTTGCTTAAGCTGCCCTTTTTTGAAACATATTTTTCAATGTGCTTCTTAAAACTTCTTCTTCAGCAAGTAACTTTTTTGTCAACTCAGTTAAATTATCTTTATTCATATTATTAACAAAATCTCTCAACTCGCAATCACTTGAATGATCAAATAAATTTCCCCAGTTCGGAGCGACCATCATCATACCTCCTCCTTCATATTCAAAGCCTGTATAGCTGCAACCTCCTGAAAAGCTGAATACACTACCATCATTTAATTCTCCAAACATAATCCAGTCCTTCACTTGATTCTTACCCTCCTGGTATGAGAAAACCTTAACAATGTCTCGACAATCAGTTGAGTATTCTTTCATTCCGGGCTGTGGAGTACCTCTTGTCTCCCAATCACCGAAATTTTGAAGATATGAAGTATAGGCGGCATCATACTCCCATTGTTCACTATCAATTTCTTCTGGTGTTATATTTTGAAAGTATCTCGTTTTTGCTTTATCGATTATGTAGTCGTTAATAGAATTATCTGTATGCTTACAAACTTGCTTTAAGCGAATAACATCTGGCAGAGTAAGTCTCTTTGTAATTTCTCAAAAACTGCTGGCAGCACCACACGGAAGATGACGTGAAGCCTCCTCAATCAGGTTACTCAATCTCGGAAATAACCCATCGCCCATTAGTCGGCTTTTCAGATAATCCCAAAAAGAGAGACCATACAGGCGACACGTTTTTTTCAGGCTGGCAAAGGTGTCGCGACATTGCCGCCCCAAATCGCTTCGCGTCCCACTACTGATCTTTCGTCGTTTAACATATTCTCGTATCTGACTCTCGCTCAGGTTGTTGTGCAGCGGTAAGCTCGGGTCATCCAGAACCAGTAATAGCTCTTCCTTGATTACAGCCAACCCTGACAGAGCATCCTGAAGAAGCCCACTGCACGTTTGGGTTTGGATCAGCGCCTGGAACCCCTGTCGTACTTTTATTGCCTTTTTTTCAGTTGGCTCTGTCTTGAAGTCTTTAAGGTCATCGTAAATGGCCCAGAACCATGTCCGAAGCCATTTCTGAGCCATGGCCTGCTGATCATTGACCGGATGAACTTTTGCCAGCCCTCGCTCTGCATGTATCCAGCACTGGCTGTGTTTGAAAACGTCGAACTGCCTTGCCCCATCACTGAAGGTGGTAAGATGTCCTGCTCCATGCTGTATCAGGCTGCCATAAATCATGGCTTCACTGGCCTGCTGGCGCCGTCTACCAGTTAGTCTCAGGTCTTTCATACATTCTTCCCAGGCTTCATGGCTCAGGAAGGTGACGCCTCTGTATGGATTAAGAACGCGTAGCCACTTTTTGGGGTAATCCAGTTTTTCCAGATAGATCAAGGCATCGTCGGTGAACGTGTAAGTTGACCATGGGCGGTGCAGTAGGCTTACGAAATTTTCCCGGCTTTTGCTGTCTGTGCTCTCGAACCAGGCAAAGGACTCGTTATTGATGATGGTGCAGTAACCGTTCTTCCCCTTATGCCTTGTTCCCGTGTCGTCTGTCTGGATATAACTTGAACAGCGAATACCTGTAGTCAACAGCTCATCTTTCTCAGCATGGAACTGCTCGTGTCCTTTCGTCAGAAGCTGGCTGAGTTCCCCGCTGGAAATAGAGATTCCAATGTCCCATAGCCAGTCCAGCAGTTCTGGCTGGGTAACGGAGCAACCATGATACTGGTGCAGAACGTAGGCCTGCAGCATTGGCCCGTAATGATGTCCATGAAGGCTGGCTGGCGGTTTGGCCGTAATGGTTTGTCCATCGGGTGTCACCCATTGCTCTAAAAGATATTCAATACTGGATGTTTGTATTGTCAGTTCCTGAACATGAAAAGGGGTGGTTCCATTCCTGATTGATCCCTCCGGAACATCAGTGGCAGCAATGGGTATGGATTTTTCCGCCGATGGCTTTCGGGGCTGTTTACGCTGCTTTCTGGTTTTCTCGTTGGGCTTCTTAACCTTCTGCTTTGACGAGGTGTCTGGGCTGGCTCCATCGTTACCCTCAGGAGCGGATGGATCTCCATCAGGGCTGCCGGTGTCATCATCGGGAGGTTTGGTGTTTGGTTTGATGTCAGGCTTTGCGGGCAGTTTTTTTAGACGACGAATCTCTGCTTCAAGCAATTCTATCTGCTCTTTGAGCTGAATGATCTGCTCTTGCTGCTGAGTGATGAATCTCAGTAGATCTTCAGGTTGTAACTGCTGGTGTTCTAGAAAAGCCATGGTGAGAGGATAGACGACTGACCGAAATTATCCTGCTTCCAGCACTTTTTGAGAAATTACGTCTCTTTGCGATTTCTTCAATCACTACAACCGGTAAATAGTTGAAATAGCCAGGTTCTAGCTGTTGGCTTGGTAGTGATTCTACAGATTGCGGTTGAACTCTGGGCAATATTGATGTTTGATTAATTGCAGTATTGGGCAGCATAAATTAGTCCTTTTATTTTCTTTAATTTGTCCTTTCTCTTTTCTTTTGAACCATAGCTTGGGAAAAAGTTCCCTCTTCGGAATTTTCCTGCCTGCTTCAAATCAAAAAAAATCATCATGCTGACCGGGTGCCCATAAAGGAACCCACACCATGACCAGCAATAACAGTGTACCCAATATCGTTATCCGGGCTCGGATTTAGCCAAAGGCGCCCTGACCAAAGTCACTGCCCGGTTACGCTCCATGGGCAGAGCCAGCCAGCAGACCGAACACCGCTTTGCCAATCACTCGGAGATTGAGAAGTGACGGCAATTCGATCATTAATGAACTAAAAGGCTATTTCCTGTGTCTGAGCTGGCACGACTTAATGAATAAAAGTAACTGTTCAGCACCCCCACATAAATCTGGAATTTTCTGATTTTTATACCATCCTCTTAAGCACCATTTTTCCACAATATTCGCCAGCATGATTCCAGAACTACCCGCAACTATGTCGGCTGAGATTCTCTTGAAAGAGAATGCAGAGCTGCGGATGAGAGTTGCCTGTCTGGAAGAGCGATGTCGAGAATTGGAAGAAAAGGTTGGCAAGAACAGTCAAAACAGCAGCAAGCCGCCATCGTCTGATGGTTATCAAAAACCTTGTAAAAACAGTAATTCTCCAGATCATTCTGACGACCTTTCCGCAGATAAAGGTACCGATCCATCGGATGAAAAACCCAATCCTAAAAGTCTGAGACAGTCTTCTGGTAATAAAGCCGGTGGAAAGAAAGGGCATCAGGGCACTTGTCTTAAACAGGTCGATATCCCTGACTATATTGAGTACCTTCCGGTTAAAGAATGCAATAAATGTCAGGCGTCTCTTCTTGATAGTGAGCCGGTCAAATATATTGAACGACAGGTGTTTGAACCAGGGAGACCGGGTGAATTTGAAGTAACGGCCCATAGAGCTGAAGTAAAAATCTGCACTTGTGGTTGTCGGAATCAGGCTGAATTCCCGGAAGGTGTTACCGCTGCCGCACAATATGGCTCAGCCACACAGGCTATGGCCGTCTATCTTAACCAATACCATTTCCTGCCTTTTAAGCGCGTGTCAGAGTATTTTAATACTCTCTATAAAATGAGTGTAAGTGCAGGCACTGTCGCCAATTTTGTGGCCAGAACCTATGAAAATCTGGCTTCTACTGAAGAGGTTATTCGTGACGCCTTGCGGGAATCGTCTGTTGCCGGAGCCGATGAAACGGGTATGCGGGCCGAGGGCTCTTTGCACTGGCTACACGTTATGCGGGATGAACAATGGACGCTCTACTACTTGTCTGAAAAGCGAGGTCGTGAGGCCATGGACACGATGGGCATACTGCTAACATTTGCAGGCGTTCTGGTTCATGATCATTGGAAATCCTATTTTGCATATGCGGCAACTCACGTACTTTGCAATGCCCATCACCTGAGGGAGCTTTTGGGTGTTGTTGATAGGGACAGCAATCAACTGGCGTTGCGATTGATGAAGCTACTGAGGCTTTCCTGGCATTACTGCAAGGGCTTTAAGACCATAGGTATGCTACAGATGCCAAGTGTTGTCTGTGAACGAATCGAGAAGATTTATGACCGGTTGCTTCAGCGGGCTCTAATGAAAGAAGTCGTCTATATGGAGAAGCAACGAGAGGAGCTTAAGCGCAAGAAAGTCAAGAATACTAAAGCTTACAATCTCTTCAAACGACTCACTGAGTTCAAGGCTGAGACACTGCGCTTCATGTCAGATTTTACCATTCCCTTCGATAACAATGGCAGTGAGCGGGATGTTCGAATGGCCAAGTTAAAGCAGAAAATCTCAGGCTGCTTCAGGAGTGCAGACGGTGGTTCTATGTTTGCACGGATTCGCAGCTATTTGTCGTCTGCCAGAAAACAGGGAATGGACATATATCAATCACTTCATAGAGCTGTTCGGAATTACTGTAATATGCCTTTGCTCAGTGCTGAATAGTTACGAATAAAATTCATAAATTATGATCCCACTCTATAATGAATCAAATCTGGCGATGGGGAGTGAAAATTCCACAGTGTTACCTTCTGGTAGTGATCACACAACACCATCAAGACCCTCAAGCTCTTTCTATTCAGGTCGGCACGTTTCAAGACAAGAACCCATTGGAAACAGCCTCCCAACCATCGATAATGGTGAGCCCCCTAAGAAAAAAGTTTCTTTAAAGAGAAATGTTTCTCACATTGAAGATGCAGTACAGGATGAAAAATTAAAAAGAAAACGACCGGCTCACGAAAATGAGTATCAACAAGATTCATTGATAGCGACTTTAGATCAATTAAAGGGCCTTTGCCAGGAACGTAAAATCACCGTTAAACCGACGTTAGATAAGCTGATTAATTCTTGCCCGAATGAGTCGAAAGTCCAACTGCTATCCAAGCTTGGCATTTATTTTAGTAGTGTGGAAAGAACTGTTAAAAACACGGGTACGATTACCAGCATGCTCTGCAAGGGCGAAAGAAACTCAAGAACAAAGAAAAACATTAATGAGTTTCTGAGTATTGAAGACCGTGATGTACAAGCAATAGCATGTTATCCATGTATTACATCCATTTCTTCCATCTGTAATGGTATAGGCTTTCCCAAAGCCGGGGACGTGGACACGCTGCTGAAGCTACCGAGCCTCCAGAAGGATGGCCAACTTGACCGGCAACTGCTGAGCTCCATTTCTTCCATCTGTAATGGTAAAGGCTTTCCCAAAGCCGGGGACGTGGACACGCTGCTGAAGCTACCGAGCCTCCAGAAGGATGGCCAACTTGACCGGCAACTGCTGAGCTCCATTTCTTCCATCTGTAATGGTAAAGGCTTTCCCAAAGCCGGGGACGTGGACACGCTGCTGAAGTTACCGAGTCTCCAGAAGGATGGCCAACTTGACCGGCAACTGCTGAGCTCCATTTCTTCCATGATGAGTAGCCGGGGCTTTCCCAAAGCCGGGGACGTGGACACACTGCTCAAGCTACCGAGCCTCCAGAAGGATGGCCAGCTTGACCGGCAACTGCTGAGCTCCATTTCTTCCATCTGTCATGGTAAAGGCTTTCCCAAAGCCGGGGACGTGGACGCGCTGCTGAAGCTACCGAGCCTCCAGAAGGATGGCCAGCCTGACCGGCAACTGCTGAGCTCCATTTCTTCCATGATGGGTGGCCGGGGCTTTCCCAAAGCCGGGGACGTGGACACGCTGCTGAAGCTACCAATCCTCCAGAAGGATGGCCAGCTTGACCGGCAACTGCTGAGCTCCATTTCTTCCATCTGTAATGGTAAAGGCTTTCCCAAAGCCGGGGACGTGAACACGCTGCTGAAGCTATCGAGCCTCCGGAAGGATGGCCAGCCTGACCGGCAACTGCTGAGATCCATTTCTTCCATGATGGGTGGCCGCGGCTTTCCCAAAGCCGGGGACGTGGACACGCTGCTGAAGCTACCGTGCCTCCAGAAGGATGGCCAGCTTGACCGGCAATTGCTGAGCTCCATTTCTTCCATCTGTAATAGAAAAGGCTTTCCCAAAGCCGGGGACGTGAACACGCTGCTAAAGCTACCGAGCCTCCAGAAGGATGACCAGCCTGACCGGCAACTGCTGAGCTCCATTTCTGCCATCTGTAATGGTAAAGGCTTTCCCAAAGTCGGGGACGTGGACACGCTGCTGAAGCTACCAAGCCTCCAGAAGGATGGCCAGCTTGACCGGCAACTGCTGAGCTCCATTTCTTCCATGATGAAAAGCCGGGGCTTTCCCAAAGCCGGGGACGTGGACACGCTGCTGAAGCTACCGAGCCTCCAGAAGGATGGCCAGCTTGACCGGCAACTGCTGAGTTCCATTTCTTCTATCTGTAATGGTAAAGGCTTTCCCAAAGCCGGGGACGTGGACACGCTGCTGAAGCTACCAAGCCTCCAGAAGGATGGCCAGCTTGACCGGCAACTGCTGAGCTCCATTTCTTCCATGATGAAAAGCCTGGGCTTTCCCAAAGCCGGGGACGTGGAAACGCTGCTGAAGCTACCTGGCCTCCAGAAGGATGGCCAGCTTGACCGGCAACTGCTGAGTTCCATTTCTTCTATCTGTAATGGTAAAGGCTTTCCCAAAGCCGGGGACGTGGACACGCTGCTGAAGTTACCTGGCCTCCAGAAGGATGGCCAGCTTGACCGGCAACTGCTGAGCTCCATTTCTTCCATCTGTCATGGTAAAGGCTTTCCCAACGCCGGGGACGTGGGCACGCTGCTGAAGGTACCGAGCCTCCAGAAGGATGGCCAGCTTGACCGGCAACTGCTGAGTTCCATTTCTGCCATCTGTAATGGTAAAGGGTTTCCCAAAGCCGGGGGCGTGGACACGCTGCTGAAGCTACCGAGCCTCCAGAAGGATGGCCAGCTTGACCGGCAACTGCTGAGTTCCATTTCTTCCATCTGTCATGGTAAAGGCTTTCCCAAAGCCAGGGACGTAGACACGCTGCTCAAGCTACCGAGCCTCCAGAAGGATGGCCAGCTTGACCAGCTACTGCTGAGCTCCATTTCTTCTATCTGTAATGGTAAAGGCTTTCCCAAAGCCGGGGACGTGGACACGCTGCTCAAGCTACCGAGCCTCCAGAAGGGTGGTCTGCTTGACCAGCAACTGCTGAGCTCCATTTCTTCCATCTGTCACGGCAAAGGCTTTCCCAAAGCCGGGGACGTGGACACGCTGCTGAAGCTACCGAGCCTCCAGAAGGATGGCCAGCTTGACCGGCAACTGCTGAGCTCCATTTCTTCCATGATGAGTAGCCGGGGCTTTCCCAAAGCCGGGGACGTGGACACGCTGCTGAAGCTACCGAGCCTCCAGAAGGATGGCCAGCTTGACCGACAATTGCTGAGCTCCATTTCTTCCATGATGAGTAGCCGGGGCTTTCCCACAGTCGGGGACGTGGACACGCTGCTGAAGCTACCGAGCCTCCAGAAAGATAGTCAGCTTGACCGGCAACTGCTGAGGTCCATTGCTTCCATCTGTCATGGTAAAGGCTTTCCGAACGAGATTTTAGTTTCACGAATTATAGAATCTATAGGTCTCAAGAATCTGGAACTACCAGAATATATTGATGAACGACTGTCATCAGAGAATTTTGATTTCGATGAAAACTTTTGGGAGTCACTTGCAATAGACAAAATACCCTGACTCTTATCAAAAATCATCTATTGAGAGTGCATTTAAAATTCTTCCAAAATCGGCAGGATTGCTTTCTACCATTTGTGGGCGGTATGTGATTATTCTTAAGGTAGACATTAAGCCCCACCCACCGCACAAAGGCCTAATCTTGTACGCCCTGAACAACCATCCCGTGCAGGGTGTTCTCGTTTCGCATTATTTCCCCAGAAGTCCAGTAGCTTTTTAATGCATGAGACCAATGACTTTCCTGCATTCATCAACGATGAAATCACATTACCAAACAGGTGAGTCCCACTTTTCATCACCTTGTGCGTCGAGATTTCCTCAATGCTCCCACTTTCACAGAGGTTCGCCTGTGCAGCATGGGCAAGGTACCTTTTCAACGTCACAACCACAAAGGACATCAGAATCAGGCTAAACACCAGTGTCGCTGATTTGGTGTTAAAACGATGCCACCCTGAATAGGATTTGATCTCTTTGAAAATCAGCTCTATCTGCCACCGTAGACGATAGGCCTGGAGCACATCACTCAAGGTGAACTCCACCCGGTTCAGGTTGGTCACAACGAAAACCCACTTCTGTTTTTTGTCATTCCAGCGGACAACCAAGCGGAATGGCCAGGCTTTGAATCCCGGCCATTCTACATCCAGGTCGAGGCACTGGTCTTTGGGGAAGCCAGACAGTACATCCTTCAGTTTTTGTCCTTTGTAGCGATTGAGATTCTTGCCATCCTCCCGTACCGCGCTGAGTATCGTCGGTTGATACTCTGAGGTGCCTTGCAGATAAAAGAACCCTCCCTGTCATCAATAGCGGCAAAGAGTTCCAGCTCAAAATAACCGGCATCCATTAGCATCAGGATATAGGCCATGGATGTTGGCAGTGTGGCAGACAGTCTCTTTCTGAACGGGTATCTTCAGTCAGCTGCACCCGCACCAGGTTGTTGGTGAGAAGATCCATTGTCGTATGAAGCTCGACGGCAGCAGGACTGACCGTTGAGAACCTGCCGGGAAATGCTTCTTTCAGGGCATCATAGACAGCTTGTGACGAACCGTCCTGAATCAGAATGTGCTCAAACTCTGAAAATGGACTGTCTTCATCAAACGCCATGACTTTGCGGGAAAATATTTCCAGACACTGCACCCATAGCCACAGGATAAGAGTAGGCAGCGCGTCCTTTTTAGCTTGATTTGCCCAAGAACGATAAGAGACATTCAGCCCCGTCAACTCGTTAAATTTACGGTGTAGATCCGCCTGGGTATCGCAGTTTCCATCACCAGCGAGGGCATCGATCAGTGAGAGGATAAAATCCAAAGGACGGATATCTCGCTGTCGTATAGTAAAACCAAGCTGTTCCGCCATACTTAGGAGTTCTGACCGGTCGAAACAGGTCAACAGTTTTTTTCAACTAATCTACTATTTGCAGTACTCATCTTGTTCAGCCATTGATAATGGTTTCGAAGCTTTATTGTGGCTGTTCAAGGTGGGTTCTGCCGCCGGAAACGAACCTTTTTTGAGCTTAATGTCTACCCTAAGTGTGATTATTACCCGAACAAAAAACCCTTTTTTCCTTCGGGTCCCGGTTTTATTTTGAACGACGGATTCATACTGGCCTGTATCGCTAAAAATTACCCGCTTGAAAAAGGAATGAACCTGAATATTCAATATCAATTGGTGAGCGACTTAACGTTTTGGGGCTATTCATGGAACCCTCTCTCAGATATCATTGACCGGTTTTACTGTTCCCTTTAAATTCCTGATTGTTATTCCCTGAGAGGTTGGATCATGCAAGCCGACGAGGTCAAGGCGCTTCTGGAAACGGAGATTGCGGGCTCACAAGTGATTGTTGAGGGCGAGGGGTGTGACTTTCGTCTGACCGTAATCAGTGACCAGTTCGAAGCAAAGCGACCGGTTCAGCGTCAGCAGATGATCTATTCTCACCTGAATCCATTCATTACCAGTGGTGCAATTCACGCTGTAACGATAGTAGCTTTGACTACCGCCGAGCGTGCCAGGCAACTGGATAATCAGGACTGACAGGACCCTTGAAAGGTTTAATCCGGCAATGATCTATTGGCTCAGGGTGGATACTGGTTTATAGCTGCACTGTATACAGCTGCAATGCTATAGAAAATTGCACGTCTCCCCGGGCGTCCTCCGATGAACGCATCTTGTTCGATTTCCTTTCCGGTCATTAAGTGAGAAACCATGGATAAACTGATTATCACCGGCGGTGTGCGTCTTGATGGAGAGATTCGGGTCTCCGGCGCCAAAAACTCTGCCCTGCCGATCCTGGCAGCTACCCTGCTGGCAGACTCTCCGGTAACGGTATGTAATCTGCCGCATTTGCATGACATCACCACCATGTGTGAGCTGTTTGGCTGCATGGGAGTTGAGTTGCTGGTGGATGAAAAGATGAACGTTGAAGTTCATGCCAGCACGATAAAGCAGCTCGTAGCGCCCTATGAGCTGGTGAAGACCATGCGCGCCTCTATTCTTGTGCTGGGTCCTCTGCTGGCCAGATTTGGTTATGCTGAAGTTTCCCTGCCCGGTGGCTGCGCTATTGGTAGCCGCCCGGTTGACCTGCACATCCGTGGCTTGCAGGCCATGGGTGCGGATATTGTGGTTGAAGACGGTTATATCAAAGCCAGTGTCAAAGATCGCCTGAAAGGTGCGCACATATTGATGGACACCGTAACGGTAACCGGTACGGAAAATATCCTGATGGCGGCGGCACTGGCCAACGGTGAAACCATTATTGAAAATGCAGCCCGTGAGCCTGAAGTGGTCGATCTGGCTGAGTGTCTTATTACCATGGGGGCGAAGATCGAAGGCCACGGTACCGATGTGATCCGTGTGCAGGGGGTGGAGCGTCTTAATGGCTGCACCTACTCGGTATTGCCAGACCGTATTGAAACCGGCACTTACCTGATTGCTGCTGCGGCAACCGGTGGTCGGGTTCGCCTGAAAGACACCCAACCTGACATTCTTGATACGATTTTGCTCAAGCTCCTGGAAACCGGTGCTGCGGTAGAATGGTGTGATGACTGGATTGAACTGGATATGAAGGGCAAGCGTCCCAAGGCAATTGACCTGAAAACGGCACCTTATCCAGCGATGCCGACCGATATTCAGGCTCAGTTCACCGCACTGAATGCCATTGCTGAAGGCACGGGTCGGATCACCGAAACCGTGTTTGAAAATCGCTTCATGCATGTTCAGGAAATGAAGCGCATGGGCGCAGACGTTGATGTAGAAGGTAACACGGTAATCATCAAAGGGGTTGATCAGCTCAAGGCAGCTCCTGTTATGGCAACCGACCTGCGGGCTTCAGCCAGTCTGGTGATAGCCGGTCTGGTCGCTGAAGGTGATACCGTTGTAGAGCGTATCTACCATATTGACCGCGGCTACGAGTGTATTGAAGAAAAGCTTCAGCAACTGGGTGCCAAAATTCGTCGTGTTCCTGCCTGATTGACACTTCCTTTCTCCTTCTTGCCCTGATTTTCGGCTCTCGGGTCAAAAATCAGGGAACTTTTCTCTTTTTTACCATTCTAATAAAACGATCGTTTCAATTTTATGATTGATGATCTGAATATTTCTGAAGCCTTTAAATCCATTAGAGAATAAAGCCTTGTCAATACATTTGTTTTGCTGGCTCACCAGGTGTGATGAAGGCTGCCACAAACACCAGAATGTGTCAGGCAATAGAATGGAGTCTTAACGAATGGACTTAACGAGACTTATTAATAACCCCACCAGCATAGTGAATGTATCCGGATCTCCATCGGTTAGAGCGAGCGGTGGCCTGGTTTCTGGTCAACCTGATTCTGGCACAGCAAATCAGGTTAATATAAATCAACGTCAGGATGGCGCTTCACCCGATGTTCCTGAGCTGACGCCCGTTGAACAGAAACCTGTGGTTGACAGGAGCCCAATCAGTCAAACTCCGGGGCAACCTTTACTGACATCCAGCACCCTTAAAAACAAGCCGAGGGCTAATACATGCCAAGCTGAAACTCCACAGGAATCTTCTTCAAGAGAAGCGCTGCAAGGGCCCCCTGAGTTTACCCATATCTACCATGAAATATATTTTCAACTACAGAAAAGACTTCATGAGGCTTTTCGCCAGGGCGTTCATTTAAGCGTGAGAGCGGTTAGAGTTAGCCGGGAAGCGCGGGCAACAACGGGTATCAGCAATGAATGCACTGCTACTGGAGCCCGTAAAGTCAGTGCTGCTAAAAAACTCAAAAAAGAGCTTGGTGACAGGGTTGTCGGGCAGGTTCTGGGTCTAAAGCCAGAAATGCTCAAAAATGCCAGGGCAATGACAGCACTGAGTGGAAAAATAACAGAACTTATCCTGGCAGAACTTAAAGAGGCAACCTCTCGACCGGTCAGTGCTGCTGATCAAATAGATGAATGCAGTTCAGGCTTTGAAGGTGAGGATGCCTGGGTCAACGGCTTTTCACGATCAATCTCCACAGTCCTGGTGCACCTGACCCATCAGGCTTTTCTCAATAAAATAACCTGGGCAGACACCGGTGAAGGGAAAGAGAAAGTATCGGAGGTGTTAGCCGTTATCCTATCGGACATATTGAGCTTACCGTCCCCATCAGCACAAAAGAATACGGAAAATGTTGATGGTGCTTTAAACGACAGTATTGCTGCTGTACTACAGGCAGGGAGTAAATTGGTTAATGAAAAATTGGAAAACAGCGTTAAGTCAGAATCGTTAAAGAAAATCATCAACAACGTATTGTTCAGTATGATGGCTGAAGGTATTGAGTTGACTGAAAATAATGTTGATGAGCTGCTATCCGGGGTTTGGGCAATTATCATTAATACCCTGATGAGTATTCGCAGCGACACCGTTCGTCTGTTTAGCGAAAGAAACCGACAGAACCCTGATGAAATCCATGTTCTTCGAGACAGAATGGTCAGTAGTGTAGCGGAATTGATTAAACAATTTGTGAAAGATCATGGTAACTGGGCTGCAAAAGGTGTGTTTCGATTAGCCGACTGGATTGCACCTGAGAAATTTACTGAAGGGGTAATTAAAAAAGAGATCAATAAAAAGCTGGATGAGTACCTTGGTTTTTTTCAAAACGAAGCCCTGTTTGAAAAAGAAATTACTAAAATCATTAAAGAAAAAGAGAAGACACTCAAACCAATAATTATAAGAAACCTTGAAAAGCTAAAGCAGGAGATAAATGACGGTAAGGCCAATAAGAAAAATATTCAGGATGACTGCCAAACTCTGGTTAATCAGATAACCGCCCATTATAGAAAAAATAACCAGCAGCCCGCTGGTCAGAAAACGTCACCGGAAGCGGTTGCAAGTTTGCGTGATTCAAACGACATCAGTTCAACAGCACCCGCCGTAACCAGTGATCAATCAACCAGCTCTACTCACTTAAATGCTTCTGGTTTAACGACAGAGCCACGCACAAAACAAATGCGGGTAATTGATCAGGTGATTGCTCAGGAAAGTAGCAAGATGGCAGATGAGGCGATCGGCCTGCTGATCGGAGAACTCAGAAAACATCTTGACACAGTCATCCATAAGGTAGAGCCGGGTATTGGGAAAGTATTGGGAACGGCGGTCAGTAAAGGCGCCGCTTTCATCACCGGGCAAAACAAAGAAGAGCACTCGGTGAATCAGGAACCAGCAGAGACAACCCCCGGATTAACCCCCGAATTCACCGCAGCAATATCGCCGGTTTTAACGAAACTGGTTGTTGATATATTCATTGGCAAGCTTGAGTCGACGGAGTGGGAAAGAACGACTCGAACGAAGATACGTGAAGCGGTTGTTAATTTGAGCACCCCAGCTGACCCGCAAGGAACATTGCAGTCGGCAAACTGCTTCGATGAGCCATTGAAGTCTGCGCAGGCTGATCTTCTTCGGCAAATGGCCGGACCGTTACAGTCTGCGCTCAATAAGCTGCCCTCTCCGGCTCTACAGCAACTTTCCTCTGATTTTATCCTCCACAGTACGCGGGACGGTACGGTCTGGCTTGATGAATTGGTGACCGATCTGTTTAACGAGAAAATTGACGATGAATCGATTGTCTTGACGATCACCGATACGGTTTCTGAAGAGGTGGTCAAGCTACAGCACCTGCTGGTCAGTAGTGCTATCAACTGGTTAAAGCAACGAACAAAGGAGTGGGCGACTACGTCACAAGTCACCCAAGGTGTGGACTGGTTGGCAAGATGGATAACGGATAATAAACAGCAGATAGACCTGGATGCCAAAGCCTATGTGAAAGCATTGCTGGTTCAAATGATCCCGGATCTGGAAGCCGCTATTCACCAACGATTGAAGACCCTGCGTGCCGCAGTGGAAAATAGCCAGCAAGACAACACCGATGTGGTCACCACCCTGGCAGGGGTGGTCGATGAACTGAATAAGACGCCGAAGGGCAGTCCCGGGCAAACCGATGCAGTAGCGGACAGCAAAAAGCAAACACCGGAGCACTGGCACCAACTCTGCCGGGCCGTTGTTGAGCAGTTAGGCGATGGTACCGGTGAGGTAATGGACCTGATGGTCAACGACGCTGACGACCTGGTGGAACAGAAATCGCCGGAACTGGCGGCAGGTAGATTTCTTTTGACCCGGCACATTGGTGCGGTCATGGGTGAAGTGATCAAAGAAGGTGCTGGATTCATTGCCCAACGGAATGCCGCCCAACGGAGTGCCGCCCAACGGAGTGCCGCCCAACGGAGTGCCCCTCCTCACAATGGCAATGATCAGTCCGTGGCGGGGCTCGCCCAGCTGACCGATCACGTGCCGTCCTTCCTGACGACCACCGTCGTTAATAATCTGAGTGAAACCCTGCTGTCCACAGCCTGGAAAGAGCAGATGGTTGGCAAGGTGAAGAAATCTGTCAGGCAGGTACTGTTACCAAACGACAACAACACAGTATCGGCAGACGCGCCAACAGAAGGCCAGACATCCGAACCACCAGCGGTGAAGCTCTCGGTGGCAGGATCGGCTGCCGACAAACTGCTGAGAAAAGAACTGGCCGACATGCTCCGTACCGGGGCCAGCCAGCTGGCTGCAGTCCTGAAAACCCAGCCTTATGAAACCGTGAAAGGGATGGCCAGAGAGCTGCCGCTGAAGGGGATGGCTGATGGGATTGAGTGGCTGAACGTACTGATCACCGACCTCTTTAACGACGATGAGGACGCAACCCTGGCCAGGATCACAGAGGCGCTGACTGAGCAGGCGGTAGCAGCCCAGACGGAGGCAATTGACGAAGTGCTGGGCTGGCTGGATAGCGAAGCGGAGAATCCCGATGCAGGGGGGACAACGCAGAAAACCAACCGGGAGACGCTGTTGAAAATCCTGGTTTCCCGGCTGGATAATCTGCTGGAGCCTGCTGTGGCGGGTGCATCGGCTGAACTGTTCCAGCGTACACAGCCAGCAGCTGGGTTGACCGAGGTGGAGCAGCTCCGAAACGCCATACAGCCGTTCCTGCGTGGGCAGCTGGACCAGAGCCAGGTCATTAAACGGCTGGCCGCTTACGGAGTGGACCAGCTGACGGCATGGGTCAGGGCGCATCGGGAGGATATCCGACAGGATGTGGCAACACAGGTCAGGGCCCTGATGAAAGCGGCGACAAAGGATCTGGAAACAATCCTTAAGGAGCATCTGGCAACCCTGCGCACGGCGGTGGCAAACGGCCAGCAACACCGGGTAGATGCGGATAAGATCCTGGCTCGGGCAGCAAAGCGGCTGCACCCGGAGTCAGATGATGACTCCGGACTGATCGGCCTGGCTGCCCTGGATGCCATGGCAGAATGGAGTGAAGACCATGAAGAGCCACAGACACCGGAGCACTGGCGTGAACTCTGTCAGGCCATCGCTGAACAGCTGGGTAATGGGGTTGATGACGCTATTGAGCTGACCAAACAGGAATCGCGGGATCTGGTGGCAACCCGGTCACTGCTGACTGCACACATTGGTGCGGTCATGGGGAGCGTGGTTGAAGCCAGTGCCGAATTTATTGTTCAACGGAATGCTGTCCAACGGAGTGCCCCTCAATACAACGGCAACGATCAGTCTGCTGAGGGACTCGCCCGGCTGACCGGTTACGTACCGTCCTTTCTGACGACCAACGTCGTTAATAACCTGAGTGAAATCCTGTTGTCTGCTGCATGGAAAGCGCAGGCGGTCGGCAAAGTAAAACAGTCTGTCAGTCAAGCACTGTTACCGAACGACAAAGGTGTAGTAGCGGTAGACGAGCCGATAGAAGGCCAGTCAGCCGAACCACCAGCGCTGAAGCACTCGGTGGTAGGATCAGCTGCTGACTCATTGCTGAGAAAAGAACTGGCCGGCATGCTCCGTACCGGTGCCGACCAGCTGGCTGCACTCCTGAAAGCCCAGCCTTATGAGACCCTGAAAGGGATGGCCAGGGAGCTACCGCTGAAGGGGATGGCTGATGGCATTGAGTGGCTGGATGTGCTGGTCACCGATCTCTTTAATGAGGATGAGGACGCGACCCTGGCCCGGGTCACAAGGGTGCTGACAGAGCAGGCGGTTGCGGCACAGATGGCAGCGATTGACGCAGTGTTGGGCTGGCTGGATGCCGAAGCACATGATCCCGATACCGAAGAGAAAGCGCAGAAAACCAACCGGGAGAAACTGTTACGGCTCCTGGCATCCCAAATGGAGAACCTGGTGGAACCAGTCGTAGCAGGAGCATCAGTGGAACTGGTTCAGCGTACGCAGCCGGCAGCGGGATTGACGGAGGCAAAAGCGCTCAGGAATGCCATACAGCCGTTCCTGCGTGGGCAGCTGGACCAGAGCCGGGTCATTGACCAGCTGGCCACCTACAGCGTGGACCAGCTGACGGCATGGGTCAGGGCACATCGGGAGGACATCCGGCAGGATGTTGAAACCCTGGTCCGGTCCCTGATGAAGGCGGCAACAAAGGATCTGGAAACCATCCTTAAAGAGCATCTGGCAACCTTGCGTGCCGCAGTGACAAAAGCCCGACAAGACAAGGCCGATGCAGTGACCACATTACAGCTGGCAGCTGAGCAATTGGAGCCAGAAGAAACCCCAGGTGATGCAGCCATCAAGGATGTGAAGAAAACGACAGCGAACAGTAAAAAGCACCAGGATCACTGGCGTGGTGCCCGTAAAGCCGTTGCCAGCCAGCTGGGTAACTTGGCCGGCGATGCCATCAGGTTGACAATCGATGAAACAAAACAGCTGGAAGTGGCCAGGTCAATTCTGTCTGATGGTTTTGGCAAGGTCATGGAGGTTGCTGTCAAAGAAGGTGCTGAGTTTGTTGCCAGATACAACGATTCACAGAACGATGCACAGAACGATGCACAGAATGGCTGCACACAGAGTCATGCTGTAGTACTGCCCGGAGAGGCCATATCTCAACTGACCGGTGTCGTATCACCATTTCTCACGACAACCGTTGTTGAAAATATCAGTAACAAGCTGTTGTCTGATGCCTGGCAAAAACAAACCGTTGGTGAAGTGAAGAAGGCCGCAGAAAAAGTAATGGCCCCGGTAAACCAGGGTAAAGAGAATGTGGTCACTTCTGCTGGAAATCAGCAAGCTGTACAGCCTGTGGCTGCGGACCAACGTACGGCTATTGCGCGAGAAGCTGATGAAATGCTGAAACAAGGCTTGGCCAGAATGCTTGGTACTGGCGCAGACCAGCTGGAAGCAGTCCTGCAAGGCTTGCCTTATGACAGTGTGAAAGAGATGGTCAGTGACCTGACCCGGCAAGGAATCGCTGATGGCACCAGGTGGCTGGACGTACTGGCAACCGGCCTCTTTTGTGAGAATGAGGTGGTAGTACCCAGAGTAATTGATGCCATTACCCAACAGGCGGTGGTGACCCTGCAGGCGGTAGTTGACGGTGTGTTTGACTGGCTTGGCTCAGAAGATAAAGAGACAAAACAGCAGCCAAACCGGCAGAAACTGCTTGATATCCTGGTGCATAGGATGAATACCCTGGTTGAACCGGTTGTGACTGATTCATCCCGCCAGATAGTACAAAGCGTGACGCCGGGGTCAGAGTCCCGGGCACTCAGGGATGCAGTGCTTCCGTTCCTGCAGGATCAACTCAATAGGGGGCAGGTACTGGAACGGCTGGCCGGTTACAGTGTGGATCAACTGTCAGACTGGATCCGTCAGAATAGAGAGGTCATCAAGGAAGATATGGCCGTCAATGTTCGAGCCATGATGCAAAAAGCAGCACCGGAGCTGGAATTGATCCTCCACAACCGACTGGCACTTCTGCGTTCTGCGCTGAAGCAGAGTCCACAGAATAAAGGGGATGTAGTCACTACCCTGCGAAGGGCAGCTGAAGAAATCGCCCCCCCCCCAGTGATCAACACAACGATTAAGAAAAGCAGAAACGTTAACCAGCCTGAAGCGACGGGAATGTGGTCATCCCTGATACCGGGCTTGAGCAAAGGCATTGCGGAAGTTATCAGGCAAGGTACTGATATTATTCGTCGTAAAGTATGGGCAGATAACCTGCGGTCAAAACTGGGGAGAGATGAAGATCACGCCCGGATGTCTATTTTCCCGGTCGTTATACCCCATGTTCAGCGAATGGTTAAGGAGGCGGTGAGTGCCGGGGCTGGATACGCTATCCATCAGTTCAAAGGACGATCAGATGGCAATATGGCAGGCATGACTGAAGCAGTAACCATACATTTGCAAGCCCTTACTGCCGACTATTTAGGCCATATGGTTGCCGATGCCATTGAAGGTATGGCGAATGCTGTTAATAAGAATGCCGGTGACATCCAGAACGCTATTGAGCAGGCTTTGAACAATAGCGGACCACCAATGGACGTTGCCACATTATTAACTCCGCATATTAATGGTGCTATTGATCAGGCTCTGCATCAAAGTAAGCAGATTATTCTGGAAAGAACTGCAAAATGGATTGAAGCCAGCTCGTCAACAGCGACACCCGAGCTGCACAAAGCCATTGATAAAATATTGACGCATATTATGGCTAAGGGTGGTGAATGGATTATTGGTCATCAAAAAGGGATTGAAATAGCGGTTATAGAACCTATTCAGAAGGAACTGACCGAAACACTCAAGAGAGCCCAGGCTGACATTATTGAAAATGTCGCGCTATGGTTGGGTAATGAAGCGAATGTAAATAGCATCGTTGCAACTTTTACAGGGCAGATACGTGTTGCTGTGACCCAGGTGGTTGTTGCTACTGTGGCAAAGCAAATTTCCGGAAAAGATAGCGGGTCAGAATTTGCACGCGCAGTTGATAATATTACCCCTTATATAACCCCCATCGTTGATCAGGCTTTGACGCAAGCTATCACTTACACGGTTAAATGGCTTTCTGGCTGGGTCCGGGATCACGGTGCCGACATATCATCGTTGCTGAATCCCTTGATCGATAAAAAGGTGCAAGAGGTTATGCCTTCCGTACGTCAGGCGGTTCAGGATAAAGCCTTACTGCAGGCACGAAATAAAGCACAGGCTATCGATTTTAATAAGCTGGCCGCAGAACTGGCTGTGGCTTTTGTGGATCGCTTTGACCCTGATACGCTGACGTCCGGTGTCCTGAAGGTTGAACCGAAACACAGCGTGGCAAAGGAACTTCCCAAAATTTTATGTTTCCTGATGCAGGCGGCTGAAACCTATGAGTGTTTGAGCGGAAATCTGAATGAACCGATCCAATTTGATCGTGTCGTAATCAATGGCCGTGTGTTTAAAAATATCAAGGCCCATCTGATAAAAATGAAGGACGGCTCTATTCAGGTTCGGAAAATGGATCTGGTATTCGAGGATGCGGATAAGATCGATATTGATATTGAAATGACCGGAATATCCATATCATATCAATTGCCGGAAAAGAGTCAGTTGTACAAAGCCTCTTTATTATCTGCAGCCCCAATGATGCGCCCTGCTGATTTAGCCCGAAACCTTTTTAACACATTTATACCAGAACATATTGATTTCAATATTGATCAAATTTCGGGTGAATTTCATAGTAATGTTCTGGATGGTTCTGGTGAAGATACTGTCGGCTTTGGCCTTAGCAGGTTGAAATTCTCTCTTAACTTACATAAATACTATCCAAAACCATACATGGATATCAGCGTCGGGCCTCAGGATAGAGACAAAACCATTGAGTCAATAAAGGTCAATGTGGCCGGTCGAGGCGTAGTTGATTATGTAGAGGCTGATATTAACGTTGACCGTCATCGCAATGGTTATGCGGATGTAACGGCACTGTTAGAGCCTGCCCGGTTGCATCGTTTTGCGGGATGGCTGGCTGGCGGACCGGTTAAAGTCAATGCAAAATTTTCTATCAACAATGCCATAGGAAGGCTTGATGATATTGAGTCAATCCGTGTTAACGCTGCTCGCTTCGGTTGGATATATAATGCCCTGTTAAAGAATACGGTCAAGGCCAATAATCCCGGTTTTACCCTGTTGAATGATGGTAAGGCTGTCATTAAGTTAAAGTTATCGCTCTTCTGTGAAGAGCGATCAAACCCAATGCGCTGGTTAGCGAAAGCGGCCAATCGCTTCTTACAATTTTTCACCAGACCTATTGAAATACCTTTGTCGTTCAGCGGTGCTCCATATGAGCCTGCATCAAAAGGTGAAAAGGGGCTTGGTTCATTCAATATCATACGGTTTATTGATGGGTTATTTAATCCCTGTCCTTTGTCCATGCACAGTGATACCCATGAAGCCCTGCTGAGGAAGCTTGGTGAGATTTCAATAGATGAGCATCCACAAGAGCATCTTGACCGGCTTGACAACATCATTGATCAAGTGATAGCAGAATTCCGGATGGGTAACGCGCCGTCAGACCTCACTCTGATAAGGGAGATCCCATTAGAAAGTCTGCATTTACTGGTTAATCGGGTGAAGAGCAATGAAGGTGGGCAGAATGATCTGTCTCGTCTGTTATTCCTGGTTGCCCACCTGGTTGAAGCGCTGCCAGAAAAAGCGGTACAACTGGTGAACCGGTCCGGATATACGCCTGAATCAGGGGGGCAGCCCTATCTGTTGCACCTGATCGCTACCACACCCAACACCTCCTGGCTGACTAACCCTGAGAATGGAAAAGTGATGGAGCCGGTTTACCAGAATCATCAATTCAAGCGCTTACAGGAATTCTGGAAGAATAGCCAGAGTAATCCTGATGGCAGTATATACAATCCCGATAGTGAAAAAGAGCCCGCTCAAAGGTTTACTGAAAAAGTGGTAGAGAAGGTGCGCACACTGGCCCGCGAACTGAATATTCCAGATGATATCAAGTTGATGATGGCCCGGGACTTTGATTTTGCCAATAAGATGTTCGGTATAGAGGCAGCAAAAAAGCAAGGTTTGCCAGTGAATTCTCCGGCAAATCAGCTGCCTTATCATTCGCAGGGTTTACCGCCTGTAAAGCGTGTAAAGGATATTGGTCGGGCAACAGCATGAGCTCGCCAATATTAAACGACAATGGTTAAATTCCTGTTAACCTTGCTGTCCCCCTAAGCACATCTCCCTATAAAATATGTTCGCCATTGTTTAAAACGCATTATAAGCAAGGAAGCCTGAGAGAAGTTTTTTTCAGGCTTTCCCGACAGCCCCGGGACCGTGGGAACGAGGGGGCTGTATGGGTATTAGCGTTGTCAGATGAGTTTCATTGCCATCAATAGTGCACCGTGCATGGCATCACCCTGTGGCAGGGTGGCAATGGCTTTAACATCTTCTGGCAGCCAGGGCATAACGAACTCACTCAGCCCGCCCACCAATGCACACTGGTTAGCGCCGCGCTGATGAAGTATCCGGATCATCATGGCTGCATCGTCAGCGCACTCACGAATTAACTGTTCTGCCAGCTTATCGCCCTTACTTAAATACTCAACCACCATCGGTCCATAAGAACCGTAGTCTCTCGGCAGAGCACTGTCCTGCCAGGCAACGGCATTTTCAGGACGGTTGTCAAACGTTGCCATGATTGCCTGGCTTAAAGGGGTTTCTTCTTTCATACCTTCCCGGGCCAGCAGGGCATAACGGACTGCGGCGAGACCCAGAATGGCTCCACTGCCATGATCCGAGATCGGGAAACCCCAGCCGCCCAGTGTTTTCATGTCACCATCAATCAGGCTGGCACCACAGGAGCCGGTGCCCAGTATCAGGATTGCTCCGTCCCTGCCACTAAAGGCGCCCATACAGGCGGCGTAGGCATCGGTTTCCAGGAAGATACCGGCAAACGGAAAGCCCCAGCCAAGGACAAGATCCTGTTCTTTCTGCTGATTGACACCGGCCAGACCAAGACCGGCATAAATCCGTCCAAAGTCGTTTTCTTCCAGACCGGCTTTATCCATCGCTTCACGGGTGGCCTGCATGATGGCGTTACAGGCTGGATCAAGCCCGGTGCGGGGGTTTGCGCTTCCGGCAAAACCTTCTCCCAGAATATGACCGTCAAGATCGGTGATACGCGCCCGGCATGAAGTACCACCGCCGTCTACCCCCAGAAGGAGCGGCTGTTTGTGGTCAGTTTTTTTTACCGGGCTTTTCATTAAGAGTGCGGATGGCATATTTGCTTAATCCTGCAGGCAACTGTAATCGGAGATGGTAACACCCATACCACCCAGGGCTTCAGGCAATGATGGATTGGTCAGAATGGCCAGTTCACGGGCTCTGGCGGTTGCATAACCGCTGGCTTCCCACAGAGGTTCATCGATCAGTGCCGGATGTGCCATCAGCTCCAGCACCTGTACTCTGCCCAGGTATTGGCGAACGATCTTGAGGAGATGTTCACCGGTCAGGCTGTCACCGTAAAACTTGTCTGAAAAGCCCAGGCTTTTGCCCCGGTATTGGGTCATTTCATTTTCAGGGCGAAGTGCAACCTTGTACTCTGCAGCCAGCTTTCTGGCGATAGGGGCGACCAGTGCATGGCGATGGCAGTGGTGGTGACCATCCATATGGCTGAGTTCAATACCAAGGCTCAGGAAATGTTCAATCTGTGCGCGCAGTTCATGTTCGATGTCTTCCGGGCTCATTAACTGATTGTCCCAGAACTGGCTCTGATTTTGTAACTGCCCAGCCTGATCAAGCAGGGTAGGAACATGGTCAGCCATGGGTGTACCAGCGGTCAGACGCAGATGGATACCCACTTTCAATCCCGGATTGAGTCTGGCCAGTTCAGCCCCATGGCGCTCTGCAGGCATGCCCACCATTAAAGTGGTGGAGCGGACAATACCTTGTTGAAAAGCTTCGATGATGCCCAGGTTGACACCCCGGGTCAGGCCGAAATCATCGGCATTGACGATCAGTTTCATAGGGCGTTGAAGATAAATCTCCCTCTCACAGTGGTGCAGGATGTTTTGAACCACAAAGGCAAAAGAAGCGCTGCCCGCTTTCCGCCGCCCGCTCCCCGAAAAAGCACACAAGCCTGGCTATTTCGGATGACGGAAAGCGTTTTTTCTTTGCGGTTCCCAAACAGATTAAACGAGGTCGGCAAATTGTGGCAGGAAATCGCGATTCTCGGCGATGATATCATCAAGAATCTTCTTACCAGTGGCCAGATCCGGAACCAGCGGGTTCAGTGCCATGGCCATCAGGGCCTTGTCGTAATCACCGTAAACAGCGGCATCAATAGCCAGAGTCTCGTAAGCCTTGACCTGCTGGAGCAGGCCGTTCAGATGGGTAGGCATAGTACCAAAAGAGATGGCATGAGCACCGTCGGCGTCCACCATGGCATTGATTTCCACCACAGCATCCTCTGGCAAGCCATTAATGGCGCCATTGTTACGGGTATTAACGACATTCATCGTTTTTTTGTTGTTCCAGATAGCATCCACCAGATCCAGGGAAACTTCTGAATAGTAAGCGCCGCCACGCTTTTCAAGCTGGCTTGGTTTATGGTCCAGATCAGGATCAGCGTACAGTTCAAACAGCTCTTCTTCGATTTTCATCACCTGTTCTGCTCGGGTACCACCAGACTCTGCTGCTTTGAGTTCATCAGCCAGCATCGCCTCTTTCAGATAGAAGTAGCGGTGATAAGGGCAGGGAACCACACCAAGGGCCTTCAGGAACGACTGATCCCATGGCTCTTCGGTAATGTTGTTCATGTTCAGGCTGGCGCCATCACCCAGCAGTTTGAGGACTTCCCGGGTTTTGTCTGCACCGGCAACGGAAACCTTGTGAACCCACACCATATGGTTCAGGCCGGCAAAATCCAGGGAAGCTTCTTCCGGCTTAACACCCAGCATGCGGGCAATGGAATAGTGCATATTGATGGGGACGTTACACAGACCCATCACTTTTACCCTGGTGTGCTTGATAACGGCTTCAGTTACCATGCCGGCCGGGTTGGTAAAGTTGATCAGCCAGGCGTTTGGGGCAACTTCTTCAATATCACGACAGATCTCGAGAATAACAGGGATAGTACGCAGCGCTTTGGCAAAACCACCAGGCCCGGTGGTTTCCTGGCCGATGACATTGTATCGCAGGGGGATACGCTCATCGCGGGCACGGGCTGCCAGACCACCCACACGGAACTGGGACATAACGAACTGGGCATCCTTGATACCGTCGCGACGGTTCAGCGTTGCCCACACGTGAATATCAAGACCTGCTTTTTCAATCATGCGTCTGGTCAGATCAGCGATGATGTTCACTTTGCGTTCGCCGTCTTCAATGTCAACCAGGCAGATTTCGGTAACGGGCAGCTCACGGATACGGCGGATAATGCCATCAACCAGCTCCGGTGTGTAGCTACTGCCACCGCCAATAATCGTCAGCTTAAGATTTTTCATGATATTTTCCTGAGAACCGTTGCTCTTGAATCGCTACGTAAGCGTGCGGACGGACTCTCGCTGTTGTAATTCCGGTTTAAATGTTTCCAGTGCGGACAACGGTTGATGATTCATCAGGCCTGAAAGTGCTTCTGATGCCCGGGCCGCCATCTCTTTGATGGGAAAGTGCACGGTGGTTACTGCAGGCGTTAACATGGTGCAGATGCTGACACTGTCAAAGCTGACCATGGATATATCGCCGGGAACGGTTATTTTGCGTTCTCTGAACAGGTCAAAGGCACCGACACACATCTCTTCACTACAGGAATACACGGCAGTGATATCCGGATGTTTTGCCAGAATTTCAGCCATGGCGCGATAACCCCCTGCCCGGTCATAATCCGCTTCAGCCACCAGTGCTTCATCCAGTTCGATGTGGTGTTCACGCAGTGCCTGCTCATAGCCCCGGAAGCGCAACTGTGCAGTCAGGCGCTCCCGCGGGCCTGCCAGACAGGCAATTTTGCGATGGCCATGCTCTATCAGATGATTAACGGCGAGCTTGCCGGCTTCTGCGTGTTCAAAGGCAACGCAGCGGTCTTCCAGACCCTCAACCTGACGGTCCAGGATGATGAACGGTGTTGCTTCCCCGGCCAGCTCAATTAGTTCTTCGTCGTATAGATTACGGGCATGGAGAATCAGGCCATCACAGCGCATATCCTTCAATCGCTGGAGTGCCAGTTGCTCACTTTCCCGTGAGCGTTTACCGCGGCTGACCAGCAGGAATTTTTCCTGCTGGTCCATCGCTTCCTGAACTTCAGCCATCAGCTCGGAGAAAAAGGAGCCCCGGTAGGAGGTAACGACCAGTCCAACGGTGTTGGAGGAAGAGGTTGCCAATGAGCGAGCCAGCGGGTTCGGGCGGTAATTCAGCTTTTTCATCGCCTTATGTACGCGCTCTCTGGTCGCTTCCCTAATCTGGCCTGTCTCGTTGAGAACACGGGATACCGTTGCCCTGGAAACCCCTGCCAGTTCAGCTACGTCCTTTATGCTCGCCATTGTTGTCTCCTGATTCCGATCTGATGACGCCGGTCTTTTTCCAGAAAATACGCTGAAGCGTGTTTTTCATTCGCTATGGGCATTCTGGATGCAGAAGATCGATTTAGAAAAATGGTGGCGTTCAGTCGTTGAAAAATTATTGGTTGTCCAGTCGCTGATACAGACGAATCATCTCTTCTACCATATCCTGTGCCAGCATGGAGTTCATCAGGTGATCCTGGGCATGAACCAGCAGCAGGTTAACGGGTACTTTGCCTTCGCCATTGTCGGCAGCGATCAGGGCAGTCTGCATTTTATGGGCCAGTCTGCCAGCTTCGCGGGAATCGGCAAGTGATTTTTCAGCTTTGTCATATTCACCACAGCGCGCGTGTGCCAGGGCTTCGAGTGCCTGGCTTTTGGCCAGGCCAGATTTAACAATCAGTTCCATTACAACGTTATCGACGTTCATGGGAGTCTCCAGAAAACAATGGACTATTACACCCACCGGGCTCAGCCGGTGAGGAGGGAAGGTGTTACGCGATGGCAGGGTTACCGGCAGTTTCAGTCTTGGTGGCACCGGTGGCTGTGGCCTGTTCCTGGGCCATCACCTGCTTCTCGTAAGCCTTGAAGAACGGGTAGTAGATCATGAGGTCAATCACCATCAGTACCACAGTCAGGATAGAAGCCTTGAAGGCCCAGCCAGCACCCCAGGCGGCACCGATCAGGGCCGGAGCAGTCCATGGCGTTACCGCGATGGCTTTGTCAACAATGCCCGTGTTAACGGCAACGTAAGCGATGATGGCGTTCACTACCGGAGCCAGGACAAATGGAATGAACAGGGTTGGGTTCATTACCACCGGGGCACCGAACATAACCGGTTCGTTAATCTGGAATGCTCCAGGCAGGAAGCTCATGCGGCCAACGCTGCGCAGGTGAGCGGTTTTACTAAAGCTCATCAGGATAACCAGAGACAGGGTTGCACCGGCACCACCGATAAAGATGTAGAAATCCCAGAAAGGCTGAGTGAACAGGTTAGGTACGGTTTCACCCGCAGCATAGGCAGCAGCATTGGCGCTAATGTTAGCCAGGAATATAGGCGACAGAATGCCTACAACAATGTTGGCACCGTGAATACCCGCGAACCACAGCAGCTGGCAGAGCAGCAGTGCACCAATGATGGCTGGCAGACTGTTGGAGGCGCTGACCAGTGGCTTGAAGATGGTCATTACCGCATCGGGAATCTGCATATCAAAGCCAGACTGTACGAACAGGCTCAGTGGGTACAGTGTTACGAAAATTGCCAGCACCGGAACCAGCAGAGCGAAGGACGCAGCAATGGCTGGCGGTACCTGCTCAGGCATGCGAATAGTAACGTTGTACTTCTTCAGAATGCGGGTCAGTTCTACGGAGAAGTAGGCAACCAGCAGTGCGGTAAAGATACCGGTACCGGCAAAGTGGTTCAGTGGCAGAGCCCAGCCTTTTTCAGGGGCAGCCACCAGCAGGAATGACATGGCCGACAGGGCGGCGGCACCAATGGCATCCATCTGATAGGATTTTGCCAGGGAGTAAGCGACACCCATGGTAATGAACAGGGACATGATGCCCATGCTCATGGTCCAGGGCATGACGATGGTCGGGCGGTGGGCAGCGACGAAGTCCAGCCAGGCACGGCCAAAAGCGTTGGTAGTATCGGCAGCAAACGGAGGGTTGGCAAAAATCAGGATGAAACTGCCCACAATAATGAAGGGCATGGCCACCAGAAAGCCATCACGCAGTGCAGTAATATGACGCTGAGCACCCAGCTTGCCGGCTATTGGCCCCAGCTTCTGCTCTACAAATTGTATAAGTTGGTCGTACAATTTCATGGTTAATCCCCATTCTCTTAAAAAAAGCCCTGAATGAGCGCTTTCTGTGTTGCAACCGTCGTTGTTGTTGTTGTTGTTGTTGTTGTGATTGCTGTTATGCAGTTTCTTCCAGCAGGGCAAGCGCCTGATCGAGAACCTGTTCACCCTTCATCATGCCGTAGGCCATTGGGTCAATAGCTTCTACACGCTTGTTCAGTTTTGCCGCATGAGCCTGAAAGTCGGCCAGCTTGAACTTTATCTGTGGGCCAAGAAGACAAACGTCGTAAGACTCGATGGCTTCTTCAAAATTGGCCATGCCAACGGCATCAATCTTTACTTCAAGGCCACGATCTACTGCGGCCTGTTCCATTTTCTTAACCAGCATGCTGGTCGACATACCTGCGCTGCAGCATAGAAAAATCGTAACTATTCAGCACTGAGCAAAGGCATATTACAGTAATTCCGAACAGCTCTATGAAGTGATTGATATATGTCCATTCCCTGTTTTCTGGCAGACGACAAATAGCTGCGAATCCGTGCAAACATAGAACCACCGTCTGCACTCCTGAAGCAGCCTGAGATTTTCTGCTTTAACTTGGCCATTCGAACATCCCGCTCACTGCCATTGTTATCGAAGGGAATGGTAAAATCTGACATGAAGCGCAGTGTCTCAGCCTTGAACTCAGTGAGTCGTTTGAAGAGATTGTAAGCTTTAGTATTCTTGACTTTCTTGCGCTTAAGCTCCTCTCGTTGCTTCTCCATATAGACGACTTCTTTCATTAGAGCCCGCTGAAGCAACCGGTCATAAATCTTCTCGATTCGTTCACAGACAACACTTGGCATCTGTAGCATACCTATGGTCTTAAAGCCCTTGCAGTAATGCCAGGAAAGCCTCAGTAGCTTCATCAATCGCAACGCCAGTTGATTGCTGTCCCTATCAACAACACCCAAAAGCTCCCTCAGGTGATGGGCATTGCAAAGTACGTGAGTTGCCGCATATGCAAAATAGGATTTCCAATGATCATGAACCAGAACGCCTGCAAATGTTAGCAGTATGCCCATCGTGTCCATGGCCTCACGACCTCGCTTTTCAGACAAGTAGTAGAGCGTCCATTGTTCATCCCGCATAACGTGTAGCCAGTGCAAAGAGCCCTCGGCCCGCATACCCGTTTCATCGGCTCCGGCAACAGACGATTCCCGCAAGGCGTCACGAATAACCTCTTCAGTAGAAGCCAGATTTTCATAGGTTCTGGCCACAAAATTGGCGACAGTGCCTGCACTTACACTCATTTTATAGAGAGTATTAAAATACTCTGACACGCGCTTAAAAGGCAGGAAATGGTATTGGTTAAGATAGACGGCCATAGCCTGTGTGGCTGAGCCATATTGTGCGGCAGCGGTAACACCTTCCGGGAATTCAGCCTGATTCCGACAACCACAAGTGCAGATTTTTACTTCAGCTCTATGGGCCGTTACTTCAAATTCACCCGGTCTCCCTGGTTCAAACACCTGTCGTTCAATATATTTGACCGGCTCACTATCAAGAAGAGACGCCTGACATTTATTGCATTCTTTAACCGGAAGGTACTCAATATAGTCCTGTCTCTTGATCACAAATAGCTACCTTGTTCTATCATTTCTCACTGATAAAACAGGTCATGCTTCCACTTTCTCCTAAACCATGGTCAGAACTAACTTTTGGATGTGCTGATTTGGGCGATACTCGACGTACAAAACGACTTGTCAAAGTTGCTGCCGAGCTTTCAGCTCATACCGGTAATTCTTTGTCATCTTCATGCGAAGGTTATACCGCACTGGTAACTGGAGCTTACCGGCTGATTGAGAATGAGGCCGTAAAGCCTGAAGCAATAGCTGAGGCAGGCTTTCAGGCAACTGCCAAAATAGCGAGACAGTCTCGCCTACTTCTGGCTCTCGAAGATACAACAACCCTGGGTTATAAACATGCTGTCAGATCCGAGCTTGGTGATCTTGGAGGTCCTGAAGGCTCTAAAACCAGAGGATTCCACGTCCACTCTGTCTTCTTGGTTGATGCGGATACAGAGCGAAGCATTGGGCTTATTGATCAAGAACGATGGGTTAGAGAGGACGTTCAGCGGGGGAAAAAGAACCAACGTCGTCAGCTACCTTACGAGGGAAAGGAAAGCTTTAAGTGGCAAAGAGCCTCTGAAAACACAGAACAAAGGATGGGGGGTAAAATGCCTGACATCATCAGTGTTTGCGACCGGGAGGCGGATATATACGAATATATGCACTACAAACTGGATAACCGACAGCGGTTTGTTGTAAGAGCTACACAAAACAGAATCCTGGTGGATGGCGAACTCTTATTATTTGATTCCTTAGCTCAGACTGAAGTGTTGGGGAAATATACGATAGTGGTTCCTCAAAAAGGAGGTAGAAAGAAGCGAAAGGCAACGCTGCAGGTCAAAAGAAAGAAGATGACAATACAGGCGCCGCAAAGGCCAGGCGGCAGGCCGGAACCGGTAACTATGAATATTGTGTCGGCTGAAGAGATTGGCAATGACTCCGAAGACCGTTTGCACTGGGTACTATTGACAACTGAAGATATTGAAACATTCGAAGACTGTCGCTCTATCATTCGATTTTACGAGCTCCGATGGCGAATAGAAGAGTTCCATAAGGCTTGGAAATCGGGAGCAGGAGTAGAAAGGCTTCGTCTGCAATCTCCGGATAACATTGAACGACTTGCGGTCATATTAATGTTTGTCGCTGTCAGACTAATGCAAATCCGTGAAGCATTAATGTTACCGAATGACAGGCAGCACAAAGACAGAAAGCTTTGGAGTGAAAAAACACTCGCGAATGAGGTGGTCAGTGATGATGAATGGCAGGTTCTCTGGCTAACCTATGAAAAAAAAGCGTTGCCCGATAAACCGCCAACAGTCACTTGGCTGCTTCAAACGATTGCTCGGCTTGGTGGTTGGGGTGATTCAAAGCATACAGGGCAGCCCGGCTGGTTAGTGGTATGGGAAGGCTGGGCGAAATTGCAGGATCGGGTAAAAACCTGGCAGATAGCCCGGCAGTTCAGCGCTGGAGAGATGTGATCAAGAGTCAGAATATAGTCAGGGATATCGACCTGTTTAAGACAAGTGCCCTGATGCCCTTTCTTTCCACCGGCTTTATTACCAGAAGACTGTCTCAGACTTTTAGGATTGGGTTTTTCATCCGATGGATCGGTACCTTTATCTGCGGAAAGGTCGTCAGAATGATCTGGAGAATTACTGTTTTTACAAGGTTTTTGATAACCATCAGACGATGGCGGCTTGCTGCTGTTTTGACTGTTCTTGCCAACCTTTTCTTCCAATTCTCGACATCGCTCTTCCAGACAGGCAACTCTCATCCGCAGCTCTGCATTCTCTTTCAAGAGAATCTCAGCCGACATAGTTGCGGGTAGTTCTGGAATCATGCTGGCGAATATTGTGGAAAAATGGTGCTTAAGAGGATGGTATAAAAATCAGAAAATTCCAGATTTATGTGGGGGTGCTGAACAGTTACATTCTCCAGATCATTCTGACGACCTTTCCGCAGATAAAGGTACCGATCCATCGGATGAAAAACCCAATCCTAAAAGTCTGAGACAGTCTTCTGGTAATAAAGCCGGTGGAAAGAAAGGGCATCAGGGCACTTGTCTTAAACAGGTCGATATCCCTGACTATATTGAGTACCTTCCGGTTAAAGAATGCAATAAATGTCAGGCGTCTCTTCTTGATAGTGAGCCGGTCAAATATATTGAACGACAGGTGTTTGAACCAGGGAGACCGGGTGAATTTGAAGTAACGGCCCATAGAGCTGAAGTAAAAATCTGCACTTGTGGTTGTCGGAATCAGGCTGAATTCCCGGAAGGTGTTACCGCTGCCGCACAATATGGCTCAGCCACACAGGCTATGGCCGTCTATCTTAACCAATACCATTTCCTGCCTTTTAAGCGCGTGTCAGAGTATTTTAATACTCTCTATAAAATGAGTGTAAGTGCAGGCACTGTCGCCAATTTTGTGGCCAGAACCTATGAAAATCTGGCTTCTACTGAAGAGGTTATTCGTGACGCCTTGCGGGAATCGTCTGTTGCCGGAGCCGATGAAACGGGTATGCGGGCCGAGGGCTCTTTGCACTGGCTACACGTTATGCGGGATGAACAATGGACGCTCTACTACTTGTCTGAAAAGCGAGGTCGTGAGGCCATGGACACGATGGGCATACTGCTAACATTTGCAGGCGTTCTGGTTCATGATCATTGGAAATCCTATTTTGCATATGCGGCAACTCACGTACTTTGCAATGCCCATCACCTGAGGGAGCTTTTGGGTGTTGTTGATAGGGACAGCAATCAACTGGCGTTGCGATTGATGAAGCTACTGAGGCTTTCCTGGCATTACTGCAAGGGCTTTAAGACCATAGGTATGCTACAGATGCCAAGTGTTGTCTGTGAACGAATCGAGAAGATTTATGACCGGTTGCTTCAGCGGGCTCTAATGAAAGAAGTCGTCTATATGGAGAAGCAACGAGAGGAGCTTAAGCGCAAGAAAGTCAAGAATACTAAAGCTTACAATCTCTTCAAACGACTCACTGAGTTCAAGGCTGAGACACTGCGCTTCATGTCAGATTTTACCATTCCCTTCGATAACAATGGCAGTGAGCGGGATGTTCGAATGGCCAAGTTAAAGCAGAAAATCTCAGGCTGCTTCAGGAGTGCAGACGGTGGTTCTATGTTTGCACGGATTCGCAGCTATTTGTCGTCTGCCAGAAAACAGGGAATGGACATATATCAATCACTTCATAGAGCTGTTCGGAATTACTGTAATATGCCTTTGCTCAGTGCTGAATAGTTACGGCGATGTTTAAGAAAACAATCATTGCAAGCTCAGTACTTGCTGCACTGGCTTCCACAACTGCAGTTGCGGAAGAAGCTAAGGCCGATAAGTATGGCCACGATTTCTATGGTGTTATTGCTGTTCAAGTTGCTCATCGCAGTTATGAGAACATGGCGAATGACGATGGTGTTCAGGTAAATAACGAGACTCGCCTGGGCTGGCGTGGCTATGCCAACTTTGATGGCCTGCCAGAAGGCACCAAATTTGTACCTGATTACCACTGATCGTACGTCATGACACAGGGAAAGATAATTTAAGAATATACGTGCAGCTTTTCATTCTTTATGTCTATAACCCGGTAAAGAAATAATAGAACCTCTCCAGTATTACCGGTGGAGCAGGCATCATGACGGCTTGTTCTCCAGATTATCAACTAAATTCGGTTTCATAACCGCTCCGAACAAGCAAAGACCCACATCATCATTCGAAATAATGATATTAATACGTCAACTGACTTTCAATTATCGGTTGATGGCTAACCCGGTTTCCACTGGACGTCTGGCAGTTTGAGAAGTCGATCCGGCATCGGTGCTGTATTGACTGCAGCCCGACCTAGCCTTGAGATCATTGAAGGCATATCAAAACGCCGGTTAAACCGATAGTTGAACTCTGATAGATAACGGCCCAGATGCTTGGGGTCGAGCTTATGGTAAGTACCGGTAATCGCTGTTTTCACGTTTCCCAGCATGGTATTTACCCAGGTGAACAACTCATTCTCCATGGATGCATGCCCACCACCGGTAATGATGGCTGTGTGCTGGCATCCGGCATCTTCAATACCCCGGAAACAGGACAAGCCATCGCTGACGGCCCGGACACCCTTTTTCAGGGCATGTTCTGCCCACTCCTGAATGGTTTTTCGCCGGAAGTTATCAACGGCATTGAACTTCATGTAGATAGGGTGGTTATCAGCATCTGTCTGAACTGCGGCCACGAAGGGGGCTTTGTTCTCTGAGCCTCTGCCCCGGCGGCCTCCGTGGCGCTCTCCGCCCCAATAGGCGTCATCAATCTGAACAAAACCACTCAACTGCCAGCTGTTATCTCTTTCCATCATGACCTGCATGAGTTTGTGTTTCATGCGCAATGCGGCATTGTAGGAAATGCCAAGTTGTCGATGAAGCGTCAGGCAAGAAATCCCCGCTTTATTCTGGGTGACGAGATAGATACCCAGAAACCAGGTAGCTAGAGGCAGCTTTGTTGAGTCAAAGATAGTGTTACTGGTAAGCGAGGTTTGGCAACGGCAGCAATTGCACTGGAATTCAGCTTTCCGGTGAAGCTTGCAGAAACTGCGGGAGCCACACTTCGGGCATTGGAAGCCATCTGGCCAGCGCCAAGAGGACAGCGCGTTCTCACACTGCTCTTCACTGCCGTAATTAGCCAGAAATTGCATAATGCCAAGGCCTTTTTGGAACTGAATGGTGTTTTTACACATCAGTTTTACCTCCAAAACACATGACTATCGACGTTTATTATAGCAGCTGGCTCACGACGTAGGGTCGGTGGTAATCAGGAATTTGTATGGCAGGTAGAAGGTGGTTATGTAGATCCATCGTTCTCCAATCAGAATGGTGGCTTCCTCGGTAATCGTGATACCTTCGTTGGTATTGACAGTGAGCAGTTTGGTCTGGTTCGTGTAGGTCGTGTTCTGAGCCCAATTTATGAGCTTGTTGACTGGCCAGCTTCTAATCCGGGTCTGGGTGATGTCTGGGACTGGGGTAGTGCAACTTCAGGCCGTGATTTCAATGACCGTCAGTCAGATACTGTGCGTTGGGATACTAAAGAGTTCTGGTCAGGCTTTACTCTTGATCTGGCGTTTGGTGCCGGTGGTGACCGTGACGGCGATACCGAAAGTGAAGAAGCATCTTCTAACTACTATCACGGCATTGCAGCACATCAGCAATTCAAATATGACGGTGGCTGGGTTCAGTTAGACATCGCTTATGAAATGAACTACGACACTGCTCAATTGAATGAAGATGGCAATGATACTGGTGAATATTGGGACAACACCACTTATCTCATCGGTGTTCAGGGTGGTCATGGTGCGGTAGGTTACTTCGGCCAGTACCGTGTGGCTGAAGCCGAAAGCACTAAAGCTGGTGTGGCTGATCAGGAAGAAACCGGATACTCCGTTGGCATGACTTATAACTTTGGTGCTGATAACAAGTGGCAGGCCAAGGTTGCTCACGCCAAGCTTGATGATCTGGAAAAGGGCAATATGACTGCAGATACCGGCAGAGAAGTATGGTCCACTCAGCTTCTCTACAGCATCGACACCAACGCAGTTGTATATGCCCGTTATCGTGATATCGAGCGTTCCGAGACCGACAAGGATGACAGTTTTAACGAAGCATCCGTTGGTGTTGAATACTGGTTCTAATCCAAATCATCCGGCTCTTACCTGATGGAGCCTAAGCTTGCTTTATTAAACATTTAAAGGAGTAAGACCTCTCTGTAATCGTTGTTCTGTGCGTTCTTTCCGGGCTTTATCGGCCCGGTTTTTTTTACCCCCTACCAAGCCCCCTATCCTCCTCACCTTGAATGAACAACCTTACCTTGCAGTGCTTAAATATCGGGTAAACACAAGCTCTTTCAGATTTGGCGAGTTCCGGTACGCATTCCCACGCGGAGCATGGAAACGGGGAAAGGTACTGTTGGCTTTGGCCTTAAAGGATATTGGTCGGGCGACAGCATGAGCTCGCCAATATTAAACGACACAAGTTAAATTTCTATTAACATTGCTGCCCCTCCTAAGCACATCTCCCTGTATCTATGTTATTATCCCGTCTTGTTCGCCAAGAGCATCCTGACTGGTGATACTCTTTGGCGGCAGGATGCGTTATCGGTAAATACCAATAACTGGACAAACGATAAATAACGACTCATAGATTCTTGATTGTACAGTTCTTCGACCTTCGCCATTGTTTAAAAACGCATTATAAGTAAGGAAGCCTGAGAGAAGTATGTCGAGCCAGATCACCATTGCGCTGTCCAAGGGGCGCATCCTGAAAGAAACTCTTCCGCTGTTGCAAGCTGCAGGTATTGAGCCTGCTGAAAACCCGGATAAAAGTCGCAAACTGGTGATTGGCACCACCCATCCCCATGTAAATCTGTTGATCGTCCGGGCCAGCGATGTGCCAACCTATGTGGAGTACGGCGCTGCTGATATGGGCGTTGCCGGTAAGGATGTACTGATGGAATATGGCTCCTCGGAACTGTATGAGCCTCTGGATCTGAACATTGCCCGGTGCAAATTGATGACGGCGGGAAAAGTTGGGGCACCAAAACCCTGCGGCCGACTTAAGGTAGCCACGAAATTTGTCAATATTGCCAAGCAGTACTACGCCTCCCGGGGTATTCAGGCTGATATCATTAAACTCTATGGCTCCATGGAGCTGGCGCCACTGGTTGGTCTGGCAGACATCATTATTGATGTGGTGGATACTGGCAACACCCTGCGGGCAAATGGTCTGGAGCCTCAGGAGCTGATTGCGCAGATCAGTTCCAGAATGGTGGTCAACAAGGCATCCATGAAAGTGAAGTACAGGCTGATTGGTCAGTTACTGGCTCAGCTGTCCAGAACCATAGAAGAAGCCAGTGCTGTTGAGGAAATGGTGTAATGTCGGCAATATCAGAAATAGCAACCCCCATTCAGCTGGACTTCAGCAGTCCGGAGTTTTCATCTCAGCTGGACGCCCTACTGGCCTGGGATTCAGTGTCAAACAACAGCATCCAAGAGCAGGTCAAAGCCATTATTGATCAGGTGCGCAAGCAGAAAGATCAGGCCGTCATGGAATATACCCGTCGTTTTGATAAACGCCATGTGACCAGTGTGGATGAACTGACTCTTGATGCTGATCGCCTGCAACAGGCGCTCAATTGTATTCAGCCTGAGCAGCGGGCAGCGCTGGAAACCGCCGCTAACCGAATTCGTGATTATCATCAGCATCAGCAGCAGAACTCCTGGAATTACCGGGAGAGTGATGGCACGTTGCTTGGCCAGCAGGTTATGCCGATGGATCGGGTTGGTCTGTACGTTCCCGGTGGCCGTGCATCCTATCCATCATCAGTATTAATGAACGCCATACCCGCTGCAGTTGCCGGTGTGCCAGAAGTGGTGATGGTGGTTCCCGCGCCAGAAGGAGAGCTGAATGAGCTGGTACTGGCAGCGGCAGCAATTGCCGGAGTCAGCCGGGTGTTTACCATTGGTGGTGCACAGGCAGTGGCCGCTTTGGCTTATGGTACGGAAACGATCCCACAGGTGGATAAAATTGTCGGTCCCGGCAATATTTATGTCGCTACCGCCAAGCGGGAAGTTTTTGGCCAGGTTGGCATCGATATTAGGACTTACGCATTGATGACACCGATAAATTTTGGTAGGAGGTGATCCTTCCCCTTTGCAAAACTCTCAATGAAAGCGCCTATTGTCTCTTTAAACAGCCCCCGTTGGTGCTGATAAATATTCGTAAACTCCTGCTCTATCTGCATTTTCTGGAGATAAACAAAAGCTAAAATTGCAGCAAATATATGGTTTCTGACGGGTCGTTCGCTGCGAACCTGAAAGTGCTCAATATGGCAAACCTGCTTGATCGCCCTGTGAAACTGTTCGATCTGCCAGTGCTGGTCATGGATCTGCTTGAAGTCATTGCGTTCAAAAGGGACTTCCTCTGGCAAGTAAACCACGTAGTGGCGACGCTGGTCTTTTAGCATCGTCCTGAACAACCGGATCTTACCGAAGTCTTTGAGCCATACATCCAGACCATTGTCGGGGATGTCGAGGTGTTGAACCTGCTGCCATTTACCTTTTTCCAGTGATACTGTCCTGTTTTTCTCAACGGCAAACATAAACCCAGTCTGATGGTTTTTAATCGTCTTCAGGTTAGTCGTGCAGCTGTACCAGGAGTCACCGGTAACGAACGCTGGCTTCAGCCCCCATACCAGCACTTCAATCAACATTTCACGGAAGTAGTCGTTTTTTGTCTTGTCTTCCGATTTGTCGTATATCCTGTAATTCACCGGCATATGGCGCCCGGATACGTCGGTGTAATAAAGGGTGATGAGGTTAACTCCCTTAACCACTCGGTGATGTTTACCCGACCAAAAGTGGCCAACCAGTGCCACGGAGTAGCTATAAGGTTTGTCGAGCACGCTGTCATCAACGCTCAGGGTGCCGCCAATAGGGTTTAAACTTTTGACTGCTTCATCGTACATATCTTTGGGCTGATAGTTTTCACGCTTAAGAAAGCGGTTTGCGCTATCGTGAGAAAAGTCGGTAACCTCGGCCAGTCTTGTGCATGTTGATGATTTTGGCTCACTAATCAAAAAGCCAATGTATTTTGCAAGAGTGCATCGTGCAGTGGTCGGTCGAGTGGTAGTTCTCACTTTCATCCCTGAAGACATCTGTTTTTTGGCATTATCAAATTTTAGAGCCTGTTGTCAATGCGTAAGTCCTAGATATGATTGCCGGCCCGTCAGAAATACTGGTGGTTTGTGATGGTCAAAGCAACCCTGACTGGATCGCCATGGACCTTTTCTCCCAGGCGGAGCATGATGAAGATGCCCAGGCGATTCTGATTTCACCGGACCGGGGCTTTCTGGAGCAGGTTCAGGAGAGTATCAATCGACTGCTGCCAACCATGGAGCGGCGGGATATTATCAAAACATCGCTTAATAAGCGGGGCGCTTTGATTGCCGTTCCTGACCTGCAATCCGCCTGCGAGCTGGTGAACCGTATTGCACCGGAACATCTTGAGTTGTCTGTCGCAGAACCTGAGCATTGGTTACCAAAAATACGCCATGCCGGTGCTATTTTTATGGGCAGATACACGGCAGAAGCCCTGGGAGATTACTGTGCCGGTCCGAACCATGTGCTACCCACATCAGGAACCGCTCGATTCTCTTCGCCATTAGGTGTTTATGACTTCCAGAAGCGCTCTTCAGTGATTCAGTTTTCTGCAAAAGGGGCATCAAAAATGGGGAAAGTGGCTTCTGTTCTGGCCAGAGGTGAGTCACTGACCGCCCATGCACGTTCAGCAGAATATCGAATTAACGATTAGATACTGATATTAGGTTTCCAAGCTGGTTTTCTATATTTTCAGTTAACAATCTTCGGTCGTGTGGTTGCCTGTGCTGTTAACTCAATTGCTTCTCCATTTCTTAACACCTGCATGGTCATCTGCTGCCCCGGTGGAATACGGGCTACCATATTCATTACCTTGCGGCCATCCCGTGTGCTCTGGCCATTAATACCGGTGAGAATATCGCCGCGTTTCAAACCAGCTTTGTCCGCCGGGCCATCTTCATAAACCCCGGTAATTAAAATGCCAATTTTTGTGCTGACACCATAGGCCTCTGCCAGTGTCGAGCTGAGTGGCTGCGATTCAATACCCAGCCAACCCCGAATCACACGACCGTATTTGATAATGGAATCCATAACAAAGCGGGCCATATTAGAGGGAATAACAAAGCCAACCCCTTCACTGCCACCACCACGGGAAAATAACAACGTGCTGATGCCAATCAGATCACCATAGGCATTCACCAGGGCACCACCGGAGTTGCCGATATTGATGGCAGCATCGGTCTGAATAAAATCTTCATAGGTATTCAGTTGCAGGTCATTCCGGCCAGTAGCACTGATGATGCCCATGGTCACGGTCTGTCCCAGTCCGAACGGGTTGCCAATGGCCAGAACCACATCGCCAATTTCTGCGCTGCCAGAGTCCACCAGGTCCAGATAGGGCAAATCTTTCAGGTCGATTTTTAACACAGCAAGATCGCTTTCCGGGTCAGTGCCAATAATAGTGGCTTTGACCTCCCGGCCATCGCGCAAGGTAATCATCAGCCTGGCTGCATTCTGAATCACATGGTGGTTGGTCAGGATATAACCTTCCGGGTCGACAATAACGCCGGAGCCTTCGGGGGTGTTACGGGTATGGGTTCTCTGGGGCAGCGGCAGATTGCTGTCACCGCGCTGTGACAGGCTGCTGGTAGAGATACTGACCACAGCAGGCGCTGCCTTTTTTACCGCATCGCTGTAGGAAACCTGACCGGTAAAATTGAAAATTCTGGATGACTGCTCAATAAGTCGGTTGCGGGATTTTTCTGAAAGACCACCTAACTCTGGCTTGATCAGGAGAACCGTGAACGCAGTGAACAGTCCGATAAGGATGGGTAAGCCAACCGACTTAAGCAGTTTTTTCATTCGGAGCCCATGGGAAATGCAGTTATGTGATTATAATGAGTCAACAGAATCTAATATACAGCGATGCATAAGGGGAGAGAACCGATGGCGCCAACATCACAGGATATGACATTAAAAGAAATGGTGGCATTACTGGATCAGGAATTACAGCCCGGTCTTTTCAAAGACTACTGCCCTAACGGCATTCAAGTCGATGCCAGCCGGGCCGCAGACTCCCCGATAAAGAAGATAGTCACGGGGGTTACCGCCTGTCAGGCGCTGATTGATCGTGCGGTTGAGCTGCAGGCAGATGCCATTCTGGTTCATCATGGCTATTTCTGGCGTGGTGAAGAGGCCGTGATTACGGGTATTAAACGTCGGCGCATTGAAACCCTGCTGGCTAACAATATCAGTCTGGTCGCCTATCACTTGCCATTGGATGCCCACCCGGTCTTTGGCAATAACGCCGAACTTGCCCGCCTGATGGATTGGGATGCAGTGGGCGGAATGGAACCGGGCGCCAAATTGTCTGTTGGTAATTGGGGTACCACAGGGCGAAAGCTGTCTCTGGATGAACTGCGTCAGGACATTTCCAGCAAGCTGGGAAGAGATCCACTGGTCATTGCCGGAGGGGACCATCCCATCAAAACCATCGCCTGGTGCACCGGCGCTGCCCAAAACATGATTGATAAGGCGCTGAACCTGGGGGTAGATGCTTACGTCAGTGGTGAGATTTCAGAGTCAACGGTGCATTTTGCCAGGGAAAATGGCATTCATTATATTAGCGCTGGCCACCATGCTACCGAGCGTTATGGCGTTCAGGCACTGGCTCGCTGGCTGCATGATGAAACGGGCATTGTGCATGAGTTTGTTGATATAGATTCTCCGGTGTAATTACCGTGAGTTGTTTCCGGTGAGTTGTTTCCGGCAAGCTCCCGGAAGGTAACGTGAAAGTTGCTGTTCGGCATTTTTTTACCACAGCCTTTCACGACATACCGGAAGTTTCTGGCTTGTTGTTGCCGATTTTAGGGTACGTCACCATCGAACAATGAATGGACCCCATCAAGGAATGAGAGAGCGTATTGCTCCTGAACTTATAAGCCCTCAAGCCAAAACTCCGGTAGATGTCCATTGCCCTTTTGTCTGCCTTTTTATCCCCATACACGGGGACAAATACCTTGCCATTAATGATCACACTGTTGAGGTAACTGGCATGTCTACCTTTTGCCCTGGGCATCATGGTAACCTTATAACCGAGCCTGCGAAGGATTGGCCGATAAGGTGGCCGGTCGGTGATGATATTCTGGTCATCAATGATTTTTATTACTTCATCTACATGACCCACCTTTGTCTTGTTTCTCAGTCGGGTGAGCCGTTTACAGCCATAGTATTTTCTGAATACTGCATCATTGAAGCCTGACTGCTTTAACATTAATTTGTTGTTAACGGTAAAACAATTGCCCTTACTGTCAGCAAGCAAGTTGCCACCTTCAAATAGATATGGATGAGACAACAGGGTAGCGTTGAAAAAGTTGGCAACTGCCTGATCAGGCTCAAAACGTTTATAGTATTTCGCGTCAACCAAGACAAGACTCCCATTTTCGCCATAAACCGGTATGGGAAGGCCGTCCCGAGCCCAGTATCTGGTCACCGAATTGCCGGATACTTTTAAAATATGAAGACGCGTTGTGTCGTTAAGAGCAGGTTGGAATATTTCACGGGTTCGTTCAGGGTTGCCGGAGGTATAAGCAATCAGATGAACATCCTGTGGAAGATTGCGCGCAATCTTTCTCTTGATTGCCCTGGATTCGCCATAAGCCCTGCCTATGAAGTCGGTGTCGCTAAATGCCAGATAGCCCGCTGGTTCAAATTCTGCATAAGGTCGCTCTACGATCGGTTCTACTGCTTTCTTTTCAGGCGTGGCTACCGTGGATTTTTGATGGTTGTTCATTACTGTCGATGGGGTGATCGTTGACGGAGTTGGCCGCTCAGTGGGTAACTGGCTGTCAGGTGCCATTGCCATTGTAATGCTCTGTGATGGCAGGGCAGGCAGGCTGGTGGAAGAATCATGAGTTAACGGTTGCAGACTGTCTGAAGAAGGTTGCGCTGTTGACGTTAATGCCTTATACCAGTCCGGCGTAGTCGGGGGGGGCTCTGTCACCGATGTCGGCAATTCTGAGACTGATTTTGCCATCAACTCAATAGTTGTGGGGCTTAAGCTCTGGCTGGGTAACAGGCTGAACGCTGGATTGATTGGGGAAATATTGCTATTGGCTATTGCTGAACTGCCTGCATTTGGGGAGAGCATGAGTTCTCTTGTCAGGAAATAGCCTCCAACACCCGCAGCCGCCAGACCAAGGGTAGATGCCAGCACTTTTTTTGGATTGCTGACAACCCAGTTTGAAAACCGGGACCGTGAACTCTGATGGTCGCTATTTATCTGGGCATCCGCATTGGTTGTGCCTTGTCTGATGATTGCCTGATTGGTTGCCGGGATGAAGCTGACATGGGTTGCTTGCATTGCTTTACTACCTAGTTCTCGTCCAAAAACGCATCAGGCAATCATAATTAGATTGTACGTGCGTTTTGATATTTCCTGAAATTCCAGAGAGCCGCAAAAACTCTTCCCTTTTTGTAACTATTCAGCACTGAGCAAAGGCATATTACAGTAATTCCGAACAGCTCTATGAAGTGATTGATATATGTCCATTCCCTGTTTTCTGGCAGACGACAAATAGCTGCGAATCCGTGCAAACATAGAACCACCGTCTGCACTCCTGAAGCAGCCTGAGATTTTCTGCTTTAACTTGGCCATTCGAACATCCCGCTCACTGCCATTGTTATCGAAGGGAATGGTAAAATCTGACATGAAGCGCAGTGTCTCAGCCTTGAACTCAGTGAGTCGTTTGAAGAGATTGTAAGCTTTAGTATTCTTGACTTTCTTGCGCTTAAGCTCCTCTCGTTGCTTCTCCATATAGACGACTTCTTTCATTAGAGCCCGCTGAAGCAACCGGTCATAAATCTTCTCGATTCGTTCACAGACAACACTTGGCATCTGTAGCATACCTATGGTCTTAAAGCCCTTGCAGTAATGCCAGGAAAGCCTCAGTAGCTTCATCAATCGCAACGCCAGTTGATTGCTGTCCCTATCAACAACACCCAAAAGCTCCCTCAGGTGATGGGCATTGCAAAGTACGTGAGTTGCCGCATATGCAAAATAGGATTTCCAATGATCATGAACCAGAACGCCTGCAAATGTTAGCAGTATGCCATCGTGTCCATGGCCTCACGACCTCGCTTTTCAGACAGTAGTAGAGCGTCCATTGTTCATCCCGCATAACGTGTAGCCAGTGCAAAGAGCCCTCGGCCCGCATACCCGTTTCATCGGCTCCGGCAACAGACGATTCCCGCAAGGCGTCACGAATAACCTCTTCAGTAGAAGCCAGATTTTCATAGGTTCTGGCCACAAAATTGGCGACAGTGCCTGCACTTACACTCATTTTATAGAGAGTATTAAAATACTCTGACACGCGCTTAAAAGCAGGAAATGGTATTGGTTAAGATAGACGGCCATAGCCTGTGTGGCTGAGCCATATTGTGCGGCGCGGTAACACCTTCCGGGAATTCAGCCTGATTCCGACAACCACAAGTGCAGATTTTTACTTCAGCTCTATGGGCCGTTACTTCAAATTCACCGGTCTCCCTGGTTCAAACACCTGTCGTTCAATATATTTGACCGGCTCACTATCAAGAAGAGACGCCTGACATTTATTGCATTCTTTAACCGGAAAGGTACTCAATATAGTCAGGGATATCGACCTGTTTAAGACAAGTGCCCTGATGCCTTTCTTTCCACCGGCTTTATTACCAGAAGACTGTCTCAGACTTTTAGGATTGGGTTTTCATCCGATGGATCGGTACCTTTATCTGCGGAAAGGTCGTCAGAATGATCTGGAGAATTACTGTTTTTACAAGGTTTTTGATAACCATCAGACGATGGCGGCTTGCTGCTGTTTTGACTGTTCTTGCCAACCTTTTCTTCCAATTCTCGACATCGCTCTTCCAGACAGGCAACTCTCATCCGCAGCTCTGCATTCTCTTTCAAGAGAATCTCAGCCGACATAGTTGCGGGTAGTTCTGGAATCATGCTGGCGATATTGTGGAAAAATGGTGCTTAAGAGGATGGTATAAAAGTAACTATTCAGCACTGAGCAAAGGCATATTACAGTAATTCCGAACAGCTCTATGAAGTGATTGATATATGTCCATTCCCTGTTTTCTGGCAGACGACAAATAGCTGCGAATCCGTGCAAACATAGAACCACCGTCTGCACTCCTGAAGCAGCCTGAGATTTTCTGCTTTAAACTTGGCCATTCGAACATCCGCTCACTGCCATTGTTATCGAAGGGAATGGTAAAATCTGACATGAAGCGCAGTGTCTCAGCCTTGAACTCAGTGAGTCGTTTGAAGAGATTGTAAGCTTTAGTATTCTTGACTTTCTTGCGCTTAAGCTCCTCTCGTTGCTTCTCCATATAGACGACTTCTTTCATTAGAGCCCGCTGAAGCAACCGGTCATAAATCTTCTCGATTCGTTCACAGACAACACTTGGCATCTGTAGCATACCTATGGTCTTAAAGCCCTTGCAGTAATGCCAGGAAAGCCTCAGTAGCTTCATCAATCGCAACGCCAGTTGATTGCTGTCCCTATCAACAACACCCAAAAGCTCCCTCAGGTGATGGGCATTGCAAAGTACGTGAGTTGCCGCATATGCAAAATTAGGATTTCCAATGATCATGAACCAGAACGCCTGCAAATGTTAGCAGTATGCCCATCGTGTCCATGGCCTCACGACCTCGCTTTTCAGACAAGTAGTAGAGCGTCCATTGTTCATCCGCATAACGTGTAGCCAGTGCAAAGAGCCCTCGGCCCGCATACCCGTTTCATCGGCTCCGCAACAGACGATTCCCCGCAAGGCGTCACGAATAACCTCTTCAGTAGAAGCCAGATTTTCATAGGTTCTGGCCACAAATTGGCGACAGTGCCTGCACTTACACTCATTTTATAGAGAGTATTAAAATACTCTGACACGCGCTTAAAAGGCAGGAAATGGTATTGGTTAAGATAGACGGCCATAGCCTGTGTGGCTGAGCCAATTGTGCGGCAGCGGTAACACCTTCCGGAATTCAGCCTGATTCCGACAACCACAAGTGCAGATTTTTACTTCAGCTCTATGGGCCGTTACTTCAAATTCACCCGGTCTCCCTGGTTCAAACACCTGTCGTTCAATATATTTGACCGGCTCACTATCAAGAAGAGACGCCTGAACATTTATTGCATTCTTTAACCGGAAGGTACTCAATATAGTCAGGGATATCGACCTGTTTAAGACAAGTGCCCTGATGCCCTTTCTTTCCACCGGCTTTATTACCAGAAGACTGTCTCAGACTTTTAGGATTGGGTTTTTCATCCGATGGATCGGTACCTTTATCTGCGGAAAGGTCGTCAGAATGATCTGGAGAATTACTGTTTTTACAAGGTTTTTGATAACCATCAGACGATGGCGGCTTGCTGCTGTTTTGACTGTTCTTGCCAACCTTTTCTTCCAATTCTCGACATCGCTCTTCCAGACAGGCAACTCTCATCCGCAGCTCTGCATTCTCTTTCAAGAGAATCTCAGCCGACATAGTTGCGGGTAGTTCTGGAATCATGCTGGCGAATATTGTGGAAAAATGGTGCTTAAGAGGATGGTATAAAAATCAGAAAATTCCAGATTTATGTGGGGGTGCTGAACAGTTACTATAAAAATCAGAAAATTCCAGATTTATGTGGGGGTGCTGAACAGTTACCCCTTTTTTTCTCTAATCTGGGACGGATATTGGAGAAAAACGCGAAAAGCAGGCAGAAAACATCCTCCCACCATGCTGGAAAGGTACTTTCATGTAGCGTGGAGGTGGCTATCAGGATGGTGCCGGGTGTCTGGCCAGAATCACCAGGTTGTAACAGACCACCGATAACCAGCAATGAGAATCAAAACGCTCAGAACTCTTGCAGTGGCAACGTGATAGCCCAAAACATCTCTTTAGCCACGAAATTCCCGCTTCAATACCTGCCCGGAAGCGAAAGAGCGTTTTATACACATACTGACTTTTAGTCATCTCTTCGACTTCAAGTCCGCGCTTCTTATTAAAAGCTACATCGCTGATTCCCATGGCCTTGGCTTTTTCCAAATTAGCGCGACACGCGTATCCGCCGTCACCGCTTGTCTGGCGAGGTACACGACCATAAATTTCTTTTTGTCTTTCCATCATCGGAATGAATTGGTCCGAATCCGCTGGGTTACCTTCCTCAATAACCAGGTCCAGGATCAATCGACTTTTTCCCTGAACCAGGTTCAGTTTATGGCCATACTGTACTTGCCGCCTGTCTTTTACGATGATATCCGTATGGGGTTCATACAGGCTAACCACTTTTTCCTGGGCTGGCACCTTTTCACCCTTAAAGACCCTGCGCTCTGTCTGGGAGACTATTGCATCCACCAGGGGTAACAGGTGATCCACATCGGCCTGCCACTTGTCGGCATCATCAGCCAGGAGACACTGCCCCTGCTGACGGGCGTTTGCTAGCGTGACAGTAGCTTCGATAAGTACCTTCCGGGATTTTCGGGTCAACTGCAGCAGTTTTTTATAATGCTGATGCCGCTCTTCTTTGCCAGCGTAGATGCATTTTCTGGCCGCATCTTTTACGGCTCGGTTGTGATGGGTATATTCATAAAGCGGTGTCGCTGTCAGTGTTTGTCCCCGTTCCAGCAGCCGACAAATTTCTTTAACGGAACTGGCTAAAAGATCACTGTCGCAAGGAGGTTTGATATCCGATTCGGTGACTGTGCTGTCAATAGCCACAGTGCGCCCTTTTTCAATACCCTGATCTTTAGCGGTCATTAGCTGGTTCTCGTCCAAAAACACAACCAATTGAAAACTGTAGATTTTATCCTGAAAAATTAAGTGGAGCCCTACTGCTATCTGGCGACTAAACTTCCCAAGAGCAAGAAACATAAGGGATTGCCAAAAACAGAGGACTCCAAATGCGCAAAAAACGCAACCCGCAGTGTAGTATGGAACTCCATTACGTACCTCATGAAATCTGCTCCCAGCTTTCCGGTATCTCGCAATGGCTTGACGCCCATCCACAGTTCAATGACTGGATTTATGAGGACTTAAGTTCTGGTGATAAACAGAACACTGGGCGGAACGGACTATCAGCAGAATCCGTTCTTCGTGCGGCACTCCTGAAACAGTATTTGAATTGTGATTATGACTACTTGTCGTTTGTTTTGATGGACTCCATGCTCTTTCGAGACTTTTGTCGCCTCGAACCAAACCAGCGCCCCAGTCGCTCCAGTTTGCATGGGCTCATCAGCCTTCTTACTGCATCTACATGGGAACGGATTAATAACTGTCAGCTAATGACCGCTAAAGATCAGGGTATTGAAAAAGGGCGCACTGTGGCTATTGACAGCACAGTCACCGAATCGGATATCAAACCTCCTTGCGACAGTGATCTTTTAGCCAGTTCCGTTAAAGAAATTTGTCGGCTGCTGGAACGGGGACAAACACTGACAGCGACACCGCTTTATGAATATACCCATCACAACCGAGCCGTAAAAGATGCGGCCAGAAAATGCATCTACGCTGGCAAAGAAGAGCGGCATCAGCATTATAAAAAACTGCTGCAGTTGACCCGAAAATCCCGGAAGGTACTTATCGAAGCTACTGTCACGCTAGCAAACGCCCGTCAGCAGGGGCAGTGTCTCCTGGCTGATGATGCCGACAAGTGGCAGGCCGATGTGGATCACCTGTTACCCCTGGTGGATGCAATAGTCTCCCAGACAGAGCGCAGGGTCTTTAAGGGTGAAAAGGTGCCAGCCCAGGAAAAAGTGGTTAGCCTGTATGAACCCCATACGGATATCATCGTAAAAGACAGGCGGCAAGTACAGTATGGCCATAAACTGAACCTGGTTCAGGGAAAAAGTCGATTGATCCTGGACCTGGTTATTGAGGAAGGTAACCCAGCGGATTCGGACCAATTCATTCCGATGATGGAAAGACAAAAAGAAATTTATGGTCGTGTACCTCGCCAGACAAGCGGTGACGGCGGATACGCGTGTCGCGCTAATTTGGAAAAAGCCAAGGCCATGGGAATCAGCGATGTAGCTTTTAATAAGAAGCGCGGACTTGAAGTCGAAGAGATGACTAAAAGTCAGTATGTGTATAAAACGCTCTTTCGCTTCCGGGCAGGTATTGAAGCGGGAATTTCGTGGCTAAAGAGATGTTTTGGGCTATCACGTTGCCACTGCAAGGGTTCTGAGCGTTTTGATTCTCATTGCTGGTTATCGGTGGTCTGTTACAACCTGGTGATTCTGGCCAGACACCCGGCACCATCCTGATAGCCACCTCCACGCTACATGAAAGTACCTTTCCAGCATGGTGGGAGGATGTTTTCTGCCTGCTTTTCGCGTTTTTCTCCAATATCCGTCCCAGATTAGAGAAAAAAAGGGAAGAGTTTTTGCGGCTCTCTGGAATTTCAGGAAATATCAAAACGAACGTACAATCTAATTATGATTGCCTGATGCGTTTTTGGACGAGAACTAGCTGACAGTTATTAATCCGTTCCCATGTAGATGCAGTAAGAAGGCTGATGAGCCCATGCAAACTGGAGCGACTGGGGCGCTGGTTTGGTTCGAGGCGACAAAAGTCTCGAAAGAGCATGGAGTCCATCAAAACAAACGACAAGTAGTCATAATCACAATTCAAATACTGTTTCAGGAGTGCCGCACGAAGAACGGATTCTGCTGATAGTCCGTTCCGCCCAGTGTTCTGTTTATCACCAGAACTTAAGTCCTCATAAATCCAGTCATTGAACTGTGGATGGGCGTCAAGCCATTGCGAGATACCGGAAAGCTGGGAGCAGATTTCATGAGGTACGTAATGGAGTTCCATACTACACTGCGGGTTGCGTTTTTTGCGCATTTGGAGTCCTCTGTTTTTGGCAATCCCTTATGTTTCTTGCTCTTGGGAAGTTTAGTCGCCAGATAGCAGTAGGGCTCCACTTAATTTTTCAGGATAAAATCTACAGTTTTCAATTGGTTGTGTTTTTGGACGAGAACTACCTATTGAACTGCTGTGGATTAAAAACTGCTTATTTATAATTCAGCACTGTTTCAAGCATTTTTCTTTGAGAGGGGTATAGACGTTCTTATACTAATTTCAATATTGGCATCTATATAAACGTCTATGGTTTATTTGCGTTATTAAGAGAATGATGCACAAAACATGTAATTTCTCAAAAAGTGCTGGAAGCAGGATAATTTCGGTCAGTCGTCTATCCTCTCACCATGGCTTTTCTAGAACACCAGCAGTTACAACCTGAAGATCTACTGAGATTCATCACTCAGCAGCAAGAGCAGATCATTCAGCTCAAAGAGCAGATAGAATTGCTTGAAGCAGAGATTCGTCGTCTAAAAAAACTGCCCGCAAAGCCTGACATCAAACCAAACACCAAACCTCCCGATGATGACACCGGCAGCCCTGATGGAGATCCATCCGCTCCTGAGGGTAACGATGGAGCCAGCCCAGACACCTCGTCAAAGCAGAAGGTTAAGAAGCCCAACGAGAAAACCAGAAAGCAGCGTAAACAGCCCCGAAAGCCATCGGCGGAAAAATCCATACCCATTGCTGCCACTGATGTTCCGGAGGGATCAATCAGGAATGGAACCACCCCTTTTCATGTTCAGGAACTGACAATACAAACATCCAGTATTGAATATCTTTTAGAGCAATGGGTGACACCCGATGGACAAACCATTACGGCCAAACCGCCAGCCAGCCTTCATGGACATCATTACGGGCCAATGCTGCAGGCCTACGTTCTGCACCAGTATCATGGTTGCTCCGTTACCCAGCCAGAACTGCTGGACTGGCTATGGGACATTGGAATCTCTATTTCCAGCGGGGAACTCAGCCAGCTTCTGACGAAAGGACACGAGCAGTTCCATGCTGAGAAAGATGAGCTGTTGACTACAGGTATTCGCTGTTCAAGTTATATCCAGACAGACGACACGGGAACAAGGCATAAGGGGAAGAACGGTTACTGCACCATCATCAATAACGAGTCCTTTGCCTGGTTCGAGAGCACAGACAGCAAAAGCCGGGAAAATTTCGTAAGCCTACTGCACCGCCCATGGTCAACTTACACGTTCACCGACGATGCCTTGATCTATCTGGAAAAACTGGATTACCCCAAAAAGTGGCTACGCGTTCTTAATCCATACAGAGGCGTCACCTTCCTGAGCCATGAAGCCTGGGAAGAATGTATGAAAGACCTGAGACTAACTGGTAGACGGCGCCAGCAGGCCAGTGAAGCCATGATTTATGGCAGCCTGATACAGCATGGAGCAGGACATCTTACCACCTTCAGTGATGGGGCAAGGCAGTTCGACGTTTTCAAACACAGCCAGTGCTGGATACATGCAGAGCGAGGGCTGGCAAAAGTTCATCCGGTCAATGATCAGCAGGCCATGGCTCAGAAATGGCTTCGGACATGGTTCTGGGCCATTTACGATGACCTTAAAGACTTCAAGACAGAGCCAACTGAAAAAAAGGCAATAAAAGTACGACAGGGGTTCCAGGCGCTGATCCAAACCCAAACGTGCAGTGGGCTTCTTCAGGATGCTCTGTCAGGGTTGGCTGTAATCAAGGAAGAGCTATTACTGGTTCTGGATGACCCGAGCTTACCGCTGCACAACAACCTGAGCGAGAGTCAGATACGAGAATATGTTAAACGACGAAAGATCAGTAGTGGGACGCGAAGCGATTTGGGGCGGCAATGTCGCGACACCTTTGCCAGCCTGAAAAAAACGTGTCGCCTGTATGGTCTCTCTTTTTGGGATTATCTGAAAAGCCGACTAATGGGCGATGGGTTATTTCCGAGATTGAGTAACCTGATTGAGGAGGCTTCACGTCATCTTCCGTGTGGTGCTGCCAGCAGTTTTTGAGAAATTACCAAAACATTGCTTGATGCTCTGCCCGGATTTCAGTTTTGACAGGTTACTTGTCGCTTATTGTTAAAGAAAAAGAATGTCTGATAATTTTTGCTATTTTTTGGAAATGATATTTATAAATCATTGATGTTTAATGAAGTGTTGCTGCAAGTCAATTGGTATAAAAATTATCTGCTGTAGACTGAGCCCCTACTTATTTTTCTTATTTTTAAATTTTTTAAACTGTTCGACAGAACGGTTTGGGGGTAATTATGATCTGGCTGCAGTTGGCCGTCGTGATTCTGTGCATCCTGGTGGGTGCACGTATCGGGGGTATCGGTCTTGGTTTGATGGGTGGTGTTGGTCTTGCCATTCTCTCTTTTGTTTTCGGTATTCAGCCGACGTCTCCGCCGATTGACGTTATGTTGATGATTCTGGCAGTGGTCTCAGCTGCCGCCTGTATGCAGGCTGCCGGTGGTATGGACTACCTGGTACAAATGGCTGAACGTATTCTCAGAAGAAATCCAAAGCGTATTACTTTTATTGCGCCGGCGGTCACTTACTTCTTCACCATGTTTGCCGGTACGGGTCACGTCGCTTACTCTGTACTTCCGGTTATTGCAGAAGTTGCCCGCCGTACTGGTGTTCGCCCGGAGCGCCCTATGTCCATGGCGGTAATCGCCTCTCAGGTAGGTATTGTTGCCAGCCCGATTGCAGCGGCCACCGTTGCCATGCTGACTATTATGTCCACAAAGTATGACATTACCCTGGGACAGATTTTGGGAATAACGATTCCTGCAACGATTGTTGGCTTGTTCCTGGCTGCCCTGGTGAGCAATAAGCTGGGTAAAGAGCTGAAGGATGACCCTGAATTTCAGCGCCGCATGGAAGACCCGGAGTTTCGACGCAAGATGGAAGAGACGACCACGGTTTCTGTTGCTGAACTGAAGCCGGGCGCGAAAATCTCCGTTCTGCTGTTCCTGTTAGGCGCCGTTATGGTCGTTGTAATGGGGGCTATTCCTGCTTTACGTCCTCAGTTCAATGGCTCAGCCATGTCCATGGCTCACACCATTGAAATCATCATGCTGGCGGTATCTGCACTGATTGTATGGCTGGGTAAAGCTGATGTTGGTGAAGCAAGCCGTGGTGATGTATTCCTAGGAGGCTGTCCGAGAACTAGCTATTGAAAAAACGAAAGCTTCAGCATTTTCTTGGCTGATCAAATATTGACCTAAATTTAGCCTGTTTTGGGGTAAAAATTGCGTTTTTTACCCTTTTGCTTGCCTTTATGCTGCCATTTTAAGCCTTTTTGCTTCTTCAAGACGGATTGATCCCGTTGAAACCGATTTGACAATTTTTTTGAAATTATAAGCACTGCAGACCAGTGAAAATTCTCCAGCCACTTTTTCCTTACCCCGGACACTGAACCCTCTGAATCCTGAGTTCTTGATTTGGCCAAAAGGCGGTTCCGCAATCACCTTGCGACGCTCATAAACCGCTTTGGCCTCTTTGGTTTCCATTTTGCGGTTCATCGCCTGGCGTATGGCTTCGTGGCGGTCTGTGCGAATCACTTTCCCCGGGTCTTTGTTGTCACCACTGCACCTTTTACGTAACGGGCAATCCCGGCAGATATCTTTACTGACGCGGTAGCTTTTGTGTTTTGCTTTGCTAGCCGTGTTATAAATCAGCTTCTCACCGGCAGGGCAGGTAAAGCTGTCGTCTGCTTCATGGTAAATAAAATCCGCTTTGACAAACTTTCTGTCAGAGTCTTCCAGTCCCTCTGTTGCAGGCTTCTCCTGTCGATCCGTAGCCATGTAAGCGTCAATGTTCGCATCATCAAACGCTTGCAGGTTGGGCCCTGAGTAATAGCCATTATCCTCACTCATTTTGCCAATGGACGCGTTATCTGTTGCTTCTGCAATGGCTTCAAGTGCAGGCTTTACTTCCTGCTTGTCATTGGCATGCTGGCTGATGTGCTGGCCAACAATGATACCATTATCGCTGTCGACGCTGATCTGGGCGTTATAACTGTACTGATAGCCACTGCCTTTTTTACCCATGATCCTGGCATCATGATCAGCAAAGCTGATTTGCTTTTTGTCGTCTATCGGCTTATCGGGATTCAGGGCCTGTTCCCGTTCTTCAAGCGCTTTTTTGGCCTCCTGGATTTTCTCTAACCGTTCCTGCTTGAATTGCAAGTCTTCAGGAATGCTGTAGCCAGTCTCCTGCTGATAAGCATCGTCCTCTTCACTGTCACTGGTTTCGGCTTTTTTAATCAGGGCCTCAACTTCAGCCATTAATTCAGCTTCTTTGGCCTTAAGTCGTGCGTAGCTCATGGCCTTATGCTTTGATGAGTCGGCTTTGAATTTGGAACCATCAAGAGCGATGTGGCCCAGCGAGGCCATCTGTAGTTCCCGGGCGAGCAGCACGCTCTGTTTGAAACTGCTTTTAAAAAAGGTGGCCTGGTTTTTACGAAAGTCACTGAGCACCCGGAAATTTGGGCAGTGCTGTTTGGCGATATACATGAAAGCCAAGTCCTGATTGCAGCGCCGTTCAATCTCCCTGGAGCTGAACACACCATGGCTATAGGCATAGATCAGGATCGATATAATCAGTCGTGGGTGGTAGGCATTCTGGCCAAGATGGTGATACTGCTTTTCCACTTCAGAGGTGTCGATATGCTTGAAGATATCTTCAAAAACGAAGCAATCATGATCTGGTGGCAGCAGGTCGAAGATGTTCGATGGGAACATCAGGTGCTGGTCAAAATCAGCAGGGTTATCTTTGAATTTGATTGATGACATCCGTTTCGGCAACAACAAAGTGGGCAGAAGATGCCTGATTATACTTAATCAGGCTATTCTCGGACAGCCTCCTAGCGGGTATGCGGGCAATCATTGCTATCTTCGGTATTGCCTGGCTGGGCGACAGCTTTTTCGGTGCTCACGATGCGCTGCTGAAAGGCAGTATCTCTGACCTGGTTCAAAGTGCTCCATGGGCATTTGCCATCGCACTGTTTGTTCTGTCTGTGATGGTTAACAGCCAGGGTGCAACCACGTCGACACTGATGCCCCTGGGTGTGGCTCTCGGTTTGCCAGTAGCGTCCCTGGTTGCCATGTTCCCGGCGGTTAACGGTTACTTCTTTGTACCTAACTACGGTCCGATCATTGCAGCTATCGACTTTGACAGCACTGGCACGACTCGTATTGGCAAATACGTGTTTAACCACAGCTTTATGCTGCCGGGTCTGATGTCGGTTGTGTTCTCGGTGATTGCCGGTTTTGTTTTCAGCAGCATTGTGCTCTAAAAAAGCCTTGAACCACAAAGACACGAAGACACAAAGTTTTATATGGGCTTGTCTAAGCTAAGCTTGGCAAACAAAAAAGGTAACTATTCAGCACTGAGCAAAGGCATATTACAGTAATTCCGAACAGCTCTATGAAGTGATTGATATATGTCCATTCCCTGTTTTCTGGCAGACGACAAATAGCTGCGAATCCGTGCAAACATAGAACCACCGTCTGCACTCCTGAAGCAGCCTGAGATTTTCTGCTTTAACTTGGCCATTCGAACATCCCGCTCACTGCCATTGTTATCGAAGGGAATGGTAAAATCTGACATGAAGCGCAGTGTCTCAGCCTTGAACTCAGTGAGTCGTTTGAAGAGATTGTAAGCTTTAGTATTCTTGACTTTCTTGCGCTTAAGCTCCTCTCGTTGCTTCTCCATATAGACGACTTCTTTCATTAGAGCCCGCTGAAGCAACCGGTCATAAATCTTCTCGATTCGTTCACAGACAACACTTGGCATCTGTAGCATACCTATGGTCTTAAAGCCCTTGCAGTAATGCCAGGAAAGCCTCAGTAGCTTCATCAATCGCAACGCCAGTTGATTGCTGTCCCTATCAACAACACCCAAAAGCTCCCTCAGGTGATGGGCATTGCAAAGTACGTGAGTTGCCGCATATGCAAAATAGGATTTCCAATGATCATGAACCAGAACGCCTGCAAATGTTAGCAGTATGCCCATCGTGTCCATGGCCTCACGACCTCGCTTTTCAGACAAGTAGTAGAGCGTCCATTGTTCATCCCGCATAACGTGTAGCCAGTGCAAAGAGCCCTCGGCCTGCATACCCGTTTCATCGGCTCCGGCAACAGACGATTCCCGCAAGGCGTCACGAATAACCTCTTCAGTAGAAGCCAGATTTTCATAGGTTCTGGCCACAAAATTGGCGACAGTGCCTGCACTTACACTCATTTTATAGAGAGTATTAAAATACTCTGACACGCGCTTAAAAGGCAGGAAATGGTATTGGTTAAGATAGACGGCCATAGCCTGTGTGGCTGAGCCATATTGTGCGGCAGCGGTAACACCTTCCGGGAATTCAGCCTGATTCCGACAACCACAAGTGCAGATTTTTACTTCAGCTCTATGGGCCGTTACTTCAAATTCACCCGGTCTCCCTGGTTCAAACACCTGTCGTTCAATATATTTGACCGGCTCACTAGTTCTCGTCCAAAAACGCATCAGGCAATCATAATTAGATTGTACGTGCGTTTTGATATTTCCTGAAATTCCAGAGAGCCGCAAAAACTCTTCCCTTTTTTTCTCTAATCTGGGACGGATATTGGAGAAAAACGCGAAAAGCAGGCAGAAAACATCCTCCCACCATGCTGGAAAGGTACTTTCATGTAGCGTGGAGGTGGCTATCAGGATGGTGCCGGGTGTCTGGCCAGAATCACCAGGTTGTAACAGACCACCGATAACCAGCAATGAGAATCAAAACGCTCAGAACCCTTGCAGTGGCAACGTGATAGCCCAAAACATCTCTTTAGCCACGAAATTCCCGCTTCAATACCTGCCCGGAAGCGAAAGAGCGTTTTATACACATACTGACTTTTAGTCATCTCTTCGACTTCAAGTCCGCGCTTCTTATTAAAAGCTACATCGCTGATTCCCATGGCCTTGGCTTTTTCCAAATTAGCGCGACACGCGTATCCGCCGTCACCGCTTGTCTGGCGAGGTACACGACCATAAATTTCTTTTTGTCTTTCCATCATCGGAATGAATTGGTCCGAATCCGCTGGGTTACCTTCCTCAATAACCAGGTCCAGGATCAATCGACTTTTTCCCTGAACCAGGTTCAGTTTATGGCCATACTGTACTTGCCGCCTGTCTTTTACGATGATATCCGTATGGGGTTCATACAGGCTAACCACTTTTTCCTGGGCTGGCACCTTTTCACCCTTAAAGACCCTGCGCTCTGTCTGGGAGACTATTGCATCCACCAGGGGTAACAGGTGATCCACATCGGCCTGCCACTTGTCGGCATCATCAGCCAGGAGACACTGCCCCTGCTGACGGGCGTTTGCTAGCGTGACAGTAGCTTCGATAAGTACCTTCCGGGATTTTCGGGTCAACTGCAGCAGTTTTTTATAATGCTGATGCCGCTCTTCTTTGCCAGCGTAGATGCATTTTCTGGCCGCATCTTTTACGGCTCGGTTGTGATGGGTATATTCATAAAGCGGTGTCGCTGTCAGTGTTTGTCCCCGTTCCAGCAGCCGACAAATTTCTTTAACGGAACTGGCTAAAAGATCACTGTCGCAAGGAGGTTTGATATCCGATTCGGTGACTGTGCTGTCAATAGCCACAGTGCGCCCTTTTTCAATACCCTGATCTTTAGCGGTCATTAGCTGACAGTTATTAATCCGTTCCCATGTAGATGCAGTAAGAAGGCTGATGAGCCCATGCAAACTGGAGCGACTGGGGCGCTGGTTTGGTTCGAGGCGACAAAAGTCTCGAAAGAGCATGGAGTCCATCAAAACAAACGACAAGTAGTCATAATCACAATTCAAATACTGTTTCAGGAGTGCCGCACGAAGAACGGATTCTGCTGATAGTCCGTTCCGCCCAGTGTTCTGTTTATCACCAGAACTTAAGTCCTCATAAATCCAGTCATTGAACTGTGGATGGGCGTCAAGCCATTGCGAGATACCGGAAAGCTGGGAGCAGATTTCATGAGGTACGTAATGGAGTTCCATACTACACTGCGGGTTGCGTTTTTTGCGCATTTGGAGTCCTCTGTTTTTGGCAATCCCTTATGTTTCTTGCTCTTGGGAAGTTTAGTCGCCAGATAGCAGTAGGGCTCCACTTAATTTTTCAGGATAAAATCTACAGTTTTCAATTGGTTGTGTTTTTGGACGAGAACTCACTATCAAGAAGAGACGCCTGACATTTATTGCATTCTTTAACCGGAAGGTACTCAATATAGTCAGGGATATCGACCTGTTTAAGACAAGTGCCCTGATGCCCTTTCTTTCCACCGGCTTTATTACCAGAAGACTGTCTCAGACTTTTAGGATTGGGTTTTTCATCCGATGGATCGGTACCTTTATCTGCGGAAAGGCCGTCAGAATGATCTGGAGAATTACTGTTTTTACAAGGTTTTTGATAACCATCAGACGATGGCGGCTTGCTGCTGTTTTGACTGTTCTTGCCAACCTTTTCTTCCAATTCTCGACATCGCTCTTCCAGACAGGCAACTCTCATCCGCAGCTCTGCATTCTCTTTCAAGAGAATCTCAGCCGACATAGTTGCGGGTAGTTCTGGAATCATGCTGGCGAATATTGTGGAAAAATGGTGCTTAAGAGGATGGTATAAAAATCAGAAAATTCCAGATTTATGTGGGGGTGCTGAACAGTTACCAAAAAAGGCTTCCTTTGTGTCTTCGTTCCACCATGGACGGTGGAAGCGTGGATCATGCAGGAGCAATTATCGACTCTTCAGTAAGCGATATATTTATATATAAAAACAATATAGATATTGAATTTATTATTCTATTTTCACTGAGGCTCTTGTAGGATTTCAGACTGCTACTGGGTTGAACATTGCTGAAGCCCTTTATCTACAAAGGTTGTCAGCATATTGTCCGGTAATGTTGCTCAATCCTTGTTTTTCGTGACCTACAGTCAGTTTTCACTGTAGAGCAGTTCGTAATCAAAATAGAGCCTTCACTGATAGTATTTCACCTGGCGCATAACAATAACTTCGCTTTGGGTCGAAATGCATGTCGGATCAAGACTTCAACCATCTGAAACAGCTGGAAGCGGAAAGCATCCATATCATCCGGGAAGTGGCTGCTGAGTTTGAAAATCCTGTCATGCTTTACTCAATTGGCAAAGATTCTGCCGTGATGCTGCATCTGGCCATGAAAGCTTTTTACCCGGGTAAGCCTCCCTTTCCTTTATTGCATGTGGATACTACCTGGAAGTTCCGGGAAATGATTAAGTTTCGTGACCAGCTGGTAGAAAGACTGGGTCTTGAGCTGCTGGTGCATACCAATCCGGAAGGTCTGGAGCAGGGCGTCGGACCATTTACCCATGGCAGTGCAAAGCATACCGATGTCATGAAAACCCAGGCACTCAAGCAGGCACTGGATAAATACGGTTTTGATGCGGCGTTTGGTGGTGCCCGCCGGGATGAAGAAAAATCCAGGGCTAAAGAGCGGGTTTACTCTTTTCGGGATAAAAACCATCGCTGGGATCCTAAAAACCAGAGGCCAGAGCTTTGGAATATCTATAACAGCGAGGTTGAGAAGGGCGAAAGTATTCGCGTGTTCCCGCTGTCAAACTGGACGGAACTCGATATCTGGCAGTATATCCACCTGGAACAGATCCCTATTGTGCCGCTGTATCTTGCCAAAGAACGCCCGGTGGTGGAGCGTGATGGCAACCTGATTATGGTGGATGATGAGCGGATGCCGCTGCAGCGGGGAGAAGAACCCCAGATGAGAAAAGTTCGCTTCAGGACCCTGGGGTGTTACCCGCTCACCGGCGCCGTAGCATCTGAAGCCGATACACTGACCGACGTGATTCAGGAGATGCTCCTGACCAGAACCTCTGAGCGACAGGGCCGGGTAATAGATCATGACAGTGCCGGCTCCATGGAAAAGAAAAAGCAGGAAGGGTATTTCTGATGTCACACCAATCTGAACTTATTGCCACCGATATCGAAGAGTACCTGAATCGTCATGAACAGAAAGAGATGCTGCGATTTCTCACCTGTGGCAGTGTTGATGATGGTAAAAGCACCCTGATTGGTCGCCTTTTGCACGACACCAGCATGATTTATGAAGATCAGCTAGCTGCCGTAGAAAACGACAGTAAGCGTGTAGGCACCCAGGGGGAAAAACTGGATCTGGCGCTGCTGGTGGACGGTCTGCAGGCAGAGCGTGAGCAGGGCATTACCATTGATGTGGCCTACCGTTATTTTTCCACCGAAAAACGTAAGTACATTATTGCCGATACGCCCGGGCATGAGCAGTACACACGAAATATGGCAACCGGCGCTTCCACCTGCGATCTGGCGATTATTCTGATTGATGCCCGCCAGGGCGTGCTGACCCAGACGCGGCGGCATACCTACATAGCCAGCCTGCTGGGCATAAAGCATATTGTCGTGGCCATAAACAAGATGGATCTGGTGGATTTCAGCAAGGCACGGTTTGAAGCGATTCGTAACCAGTACCTCGACTTTTCAGAACCGCTGCAACTGGGTGATATTCAGTTTGTTCCGATGTCGGCACTGGAAGGCGACAATGTGGTTCACCGCAGCGAACGGATGTCCTGGTATCGTGACAGCACATTGATGGACGTGTTGGAAAATGTCGAGATTGCCCGGGACCGTAACCTGGATGACTTCCGTTTCCCGGTGCAATATGTCAATCGTCCCAACCTGAATTTTCGAGGGTTCTCAGGAACACTGGCCTCTGGCAAAGTCAAACCAGGCGATCAGGTCAAGGTATTACCATCGGGTCAGGTGAGCAGTGTTGAACGCATTGTGACCTGGGATGGGGATTTGTCTGAAGCCCATGCTGGCCAGGCGGTTACCCTGACCCTGACGGATGAAATTGATATCAGCCGTGGTGATATGCTGGTGCTCAGGGACAGCCCTGTTCAGGTGGCTACTGATCTGGATGTGGATCTGGTCTGGATGGCGGAACAGCCCATGAGCCCCGGCAGGCAATACCAGGTCAAGTTTTCGGCCGGCAAGGTGTCGGGCAGCTTTGTCGGGGTTGATCACCGGATTGATGTGAACTCCCTGGCCCATCACCCGGCAGAGCAGCTGGCACTCAATGAAATTGGCCTGTGTCATCTCCGGCTGACCAGACCCGTTCCTGTGGACAATTACCGGCGTAATCGCCAGACCGGTGCCTTTATTGTCATTGACCGACTCAGCAATACGACGGTTGCCGCCGGTATGGTGCGGGGAGCCAGTGAGCGTACCCATGACCGGGATTCGCTGTCGAGAGTCCATCGTCAGCAGCGCTTGGGCCAGAAAGGCGGTATTTTCAGAGTTGCCCGGCAACATGCTGACGTTATTGAACGACAACTGTTTGATCGTGGGTTTTATCCATTAGTGGTTAGCAGTGATGATGTACAGTGGTCTGCCAAGGCGGCTGCCCTGGTCGAGGCTGAAGTTGTGGTTATTGTCTCTACAGATGAGAAAGTTAGTCATTCAACAGAAGAAGTTATCAGCTTAATCATAAAGAAAATTTCGTTAGCATGACCAACGCCTGCATCAGGAGGAGAAATACTTCCGTCACGGCGCCACCATGGCTTTCAGGACTTCAGTAGCAGACATCCTCTGTTGCAGGTAAACCTCCGCCTCTCCCCACTCAAAAGGGACAGTGAACCGGTCAGTAACTTTAAATGCCTGCTGATGAAGAAATGGCTGCAGCGCATAACTGACCGTAATAATCTTGATGCCGGCAGGGAGTTCCGCCAATCGCTCGGCCAACCCGGTAATCACATGATCCTCAAGGTTTGAGCCATACAGGTAGATAATTGATGCATCTTCCAGAGAAGATTCCATATAGTCTTCACAACGAACAGTAATGCCATCCAGTCGCATACGCTGGCTGGTACGCTGTAAGCGCCAGCAGAATAGTGGAATCTGCTCAATAGCTGTCACCTGACACCTTTTAACTCCCTGCAGCCAGACACTGGTAAAACCACTCCCGGCCCCAAGCTCAAACACATGGTCCTCAGCGGTCACACCCGATCTTTCAGCAATTAACGCCAAACTGGTCAGGGGTGTTTCACCGTATACGTGAATGTTATCTGCCTTGATACGTCGCTGGTAACGACGACTGACCGCGTAAGGGCTATCCAGAAGATAACTGAGCTTCAGCCATATCCACGGAAACACAAAGCGCAGATATCGGCCATAGCATTTCAGTTCGCGGACATTCTGTCGCCATTGATAAAGCCACTGCCTGAAAGCCAGTACTAACAATTCCCTGTTAAACGCCATACCTTTGCCTCTTGTTAAAAGTGAGGGCGGACTATAGTTGTAGCCATTCCACTTAAATGGATAGTAACCATGATTGCTGATTTACTGGCCCCAAAGCTCCTGTTCATTTACTACTGCATTGGTGCAGCACTCTATACCCACCATAGGGGAAACGTTCGCCACCGACCTTTTCGCCAACTCAGCGATCACTCTACCTTTATGGCTCCCGTAAATGCCATTATGTACCTGTTCTCGAAAGTACCCCTTACCCCATATATTAATACCAGCCACTTTCCGGAACTCAAAGTACTTGATGCCAACTGGCAAGCCATTCGCGATGAAGCTCTGACGCTGTACAGGCAACGCCACATCAAATCCTCTGACCAACTGAACGACATTGGCTTTAACTCGTTTTTCAAATCTGGCTGGAAGCGCTTTTACCTGAAATGGTATGGCGATGAACTCCCCTCTGCTGCAGCCCTTTGCCCCAGAACCGTTGAGTTCCTCAGGCGTATTCCTGACATCAAAGCCGCCATGTTTGCCATGCTTCCTCCCGGCAGTCGGCTGGTCAAGCATCGCGACCCCTATGCCGGATCACTCCGCTATCATCTTGGGTTGGTTACCCCCAATCACGAGCAATGTTTTATCGTAACTGTTCAGCACCCCCACATAAATCTGGAATTTTCTGATTTTTATACCATCCTCTTAAGCACCATTTTTCCACAATATTCGCCAGCATGATTCCAGAACTACCCGCAACTATGTCGGCTGAGATTCTCTTGAAAGAGAATGCAGAGCTGCGGATGAGAGTTGCCTGTCTGGAAGAGCGATGTCGAGAATTGGAAGAAAAGGTTGGCAAGAACAGTCAAAACAGCAGCAAGCCGCCATCGTCTGATGGTTATCAAAAACCTTGTAAAAACAGTAATTCTCCAGATCATTCTGACGACCTTTCCGCAGATAAAGGTACCGATCCATCGGATGAAAAACCCAATCCTAAAAGTCTGAGACAGTCTTCTGGTAATAAAGCCGGTGGAAAGAAAGGGCATCAGGGCACTTGTCTTAAACAGGTCGATATCCCTGACTATATTGAGTACCTTCCGGTTAAAGAATGCAATAAATGTCAGGCGTCTCTTCTTGATAGTGAGCCGGTCAAATATATTGAACGACAGGTGTTTGAACCAGGGAGACCGGGTGAATTTGAAGTAACGGCCCATAGAGCTGAAGTAAAAATCTGCACTTGTGGTTGTCGGAATCAGGCTGAATTCCCGGAAGGTGTTACCGCTGCCGCACAATATGGCTCAGCCACACAGGCTATGGCCGTCTATCTTAACCAATACCATTTCCTGCCTTTTAAGCGCGTGTCAGAGTATTTTAATACTCTCTATAAAATGAGTGTAAGTGCAGGCACTGTCGCCAATTTTGTGGCCAGAACCTATGAAAATCTGGCTTCTACTGAAGAGGTTATTCGTGACGCCTTGCGGGAATCGTCTGTTGCCGGAGCCGATGAAACGGGTATGCGGGCCGAGGGCTCTTTGCACTGGCTACACGTTATGCGGGATGAACAATGGACGCTCTACTACTTGTCTGAAAAGCGAGGTCGTGAGGCCATGGACACGATGGGCATACTGCTAACATTTGCAGGCGTTCTGGTTCATGATCATTGGAAATCCTATTTTGCATATGCGGCAACTCACGTACTTTGCAATGCCCATCACCTGAGGGAGCTTTTGGGTGTTGTTGATAGGGACAGCAATCAACTGGCGTTGCGATTGATGAAGCTACTGAGGCTTTCCTGGCATTACTGCAAGGGCTTTAAGACCATAGGTATGCTACAGATGCCAAGTGTTGTCTGTGAACGAATCGAGAAGATTTATGACCGGTTGCTTCAGCGGGCTCTAATGAAAGAAGTCGTCTATATGGAGAAGCAACGAGAGGAGCTTAAGCGCAAGAAAGTCAAGAATACTAAAGCTTACAATCTCTTCAAACGACTCACTGAGTTCAAGGCTGAGACACTGCGCTTCATGTCAGATTTTACCATTCCCTTCGATAACAATGGCAGTGAGCGGGATGTTCGAATGGCCAAGTTAAAGCAGAAAATCTCAGGCTGCTTCAGGAGTGCAGACGGTGGTTCTATGTTTGCACGGATTCGCAGCTATTTGTCGTCTGCCAGAAAACAGGGAATGGACATATATCAATCACTTCATAGAGCTGTTCGGAATTACTGTAATATGCCTTTGCTCAGTGCTGAATAGTTACGTTTTATCAATGTTGATGGCGAAACGTATTACTGGAAAGATGGAGAATCGGTCATGTTTGATGAAACCTACATCCACTTTGCCGAGAACAGCACCGACACCGATCGCATTAATTTGTTCTGTGACGTAGAGCGCCCCATGAGCAATCCGCTGGGCCAGGGCCTTTAATCGTACGTTCTCACACCTGGTAATGGCAGCCAGTGCCACCAAAAACCTTGATGGCGACAGGGTCGGTGGGCTGAACAGAGCCTTCCAATACCTCTATCAGATTCGCCTGCTGGGCAAACGGATTAAAAATTACAACAGAACGCTTTACTACACGGTGAAATGGATACTTTTTCTTGGCCTCCTCTACGCTATTTTCGGTTGAGGGCTGGTAAAGAGAGATTGATAAATTGTAATTTCTCAAAAAGTGCTGGAAGCAGGATAATTTCGGTCAGTCGTCTATCCTCTCACCATGGCTTTTCTAGAACACCAGCAGTTACAACCTGAAGATCTACTGAGATTCATCACTCAGCAGCAAGAGCAGATCATTCAGCTCAAAGAGCAGATAGAATTGCTTGAAGCAGAGATTCGTCGTCTAAAAAAACTGCCCGCAAAGCCTGACATCAAACCAAACACCAAACCTCCCGATGATGACACCGGCAGCCCTGATGGAGATCCATCCGCTCCTGAGGGTAACGATGGAGCCAGCCCAGACACCTCGTCAAAGCAGAAGGTTAAGAAGCCCAACGAGAAAACCAGAAAGCAGCGTAAACAGCCCCGAAAGCCATCGGCGGAAAAATCCATACCCATTGCTGCCACTGATGTTCCGGAGGGATCAATCAGGAATGGAACCACCCCTTTTCATGTTCAGGAACTGACAATACAAACATCCAGTATTGAATATCTTTTAGAGCAATGGGTGACACCCGATGGACAAACCATTACGGCCAAACCGCCAGCCAGCCTTCATGGACATCATTACGGGCCAATGCTGCAGGCCTACGTTCTGCACCAGTATCATGGTTGCTCCGTTACCCAGCCAGAACTGCTGGACTGGCTATGGGACATTGGAATCTCTATTTCCAGCGGGGAACTCAGCCAGCTTCTGACGAAAGGACACGAGCAGTTCCATGCTGAGAAAGATGAGCTGTTGACTACAGGTATTCGCTGTTCAAGTTATATCCAGACAGACGACACGGGAACAAGGCATAAGGGGAAGAACGGTTACTGCACCATCATCAATAACGAGTCCTTTGCCTGGTTCGAGAGCACAGACAGCAAAAGCCGGGAAAATTTCGTAAGCCTACTGCACCGCCCATGGTCAACTTACACGTTCACCGACGATGCCTTGATCTATCTGGAAAAACTGGATTACCCCAAAAAGTGGCTACGCGTTCTTAATCCATACAGAGGCGTCACCTTCCTGAGCCATGAAGCCTGGGAAGAATGTATGAAAGACCTGAGACTAACTGGTAGACGGCGCCAGCAGGCCAGTGAAGCCATGATTTATGGCAGCCTGATACAGCATGGAGCAGGACATCTTACCACCTTCAGTGATGGGGCAAGGCAGTTCGACGTTTTCAAACACAGCCAGTGCTGGATACATGCAGAGCGAGGGCTGGCAAAAGTTCATCCGGTCAATGATCAGCAGGCCATGGCTCAGAAATGGCTTCGGACATGGTTCTGGGCCATTTACGATGACCTTAAAGACTTCAAGACAGAGCCAACTGAAAAAAAGGCAATAAAAGTACGACAGGGGTTCCAGGCGCTGATCCAAACCCAAACGTGCAGTGGGCTTCTTCAGGATGCTCTGTCAGGGTTGGCTGTAATCAAGGAAGAGCTATTACTGGTTCTGGATGACCCGAGCTTACCGCTGCACAACAACCTGAGCGAGAGTCAGATACGAGAATATGTTAAACGACGAAAGATCAGTAGTGGGACGCGAAGCGATTTGGGGCGGCAATGTCGCGACACCTTTGCCAGCCTGAAAAAAACGTGTCGCCTGTATGGTCTCTCTTTTTGGGATTATCTGAAAAGCCGACTAATGGGCGATGGGTTATTTCCGAGATTGAGTAACCTGATTGAGGAGGCTTCACGTCATCTTCCGTGTGGTGCTGCCAGCAGTTTTTGAGAAATTACGATAAATTGAACAAAACGATGCTATCGCTTTCCGCGGATCGCAGAATGTACTATGTTTTGCTTGAAGAAAGGGAGTTATCACCATGAGCCAAGACACTACAGCACCTGTCGACGATAAAAAGCACTTTGCCAATTCCGATCAACAATCCAGTCGGCTTTATCCCGAAGATCAGGAACGGGTGGATCAATATTTAAAGAAAGGGGTTAATGAGGTCGAACGCTCGCCATTCAGGCCACTGCGTTTGATGGCCTGGCTAACTGTTGTCATTGTTGTTCTGGGTGTTTTAAGCCGTATCATCGGCTATCTGGTTTTGCCTTCCTGAGGAGATGACATACGCAACCGGAAAACAGGCTGCAAATAGCCATGAACAAAAAGTTCATATCTTCAGTGAAATAGCTTGTGAAAAAAGCCTGTAAAAAATTGTAACTGTTCAGCACCCCCACATAAATCTGGAATTTTCTGATTTTTATACCATCCTCTTAAGCACCATTTTTCCACAATATTCGCCAGCATGATTCCAGAACTACCCGCAACTATGTCGGCTGAGATTCTCTTGAAAGAGAATGCAGAGCTGCGGATGAGAGTTGCCTGTCTGGAAGAGCGATGTCGAGAATTGGAAGAAAAGGTTGGCAAGAACAGTCAAAACAGCAGCAAGCCGCCATCGTCTGATGGTTATCAAAAACCTTGTAAAAACAGTAATTCTCCAGATCATTCTGACGACCTTTCCGCAGATAAAGGTACCGATCCATCGGATGAAAAACCCAATCCTAAAAGTCTGAGACAGTCTTCTGGTAATAAAGCCGGTGGAAAGAAAGGGCATCAGGGCACTTGTCTTAAACAGGTCGATATCCCTGACTATATTGAGTACCTTCCGGTTAAAGAATGCAATAAATGTCAGGCGTCTCTTCTTGATAGTGAGCCGGTCAAATATATTGAACGACAGGTGTTTGAACCAGGGAGACCGGGTGAATTTGAAGTAACGGCCCATAGAGCTGAAGTAAAAATCTGCACTTGTGGTTGTCGGAATCAGGCTGAATTCCCGGAAGGTGTTACCGCTGCCGCACAATATGGCTCAGCCACACAGGCTATGGCCGTCTATCTTAACCAATACCATTTCCTGCCTTTTAAGCGCGTGTCAGAGTATTTTAATACTCTCTATAAAATGAGTGTAAGTGCAGGCACTGTCGCCAATTTTGTGGCCAGAACCTATGAAAATCTGGCTTCTACTGAAGAGGTTATTCGTGACGCCTTGCGGGAATCGTCTGTTGCCGGAGCCGATGAAACGGGTATGCGGGCCGAGGGCTCTTTGCACTGGCTACACGTTATGCGGGATGAACAATGGACGCTCTACTACTTGTCTGAAAAGCGAGGTCGTGAGGCCATGGACACGATGGGCATACTGCTAACATTTGCAGGCGTTCTGGTTCATGATCATTGGAAATCCTATTTTGCATATGCGGCAACTCACGTACTTTGCAATGCCCATCACCTGAGGGAGCTTTTGGGTGTTGTTGATAGGGACAGCAATCAACTGGCGTTGCGATTGATGAAGCTACTGAGGCTTTCCTGGCATTACTGCAAGGGCTTTAAGACCATAGGTATGCTACAGATGCCAAGTGTTGTCTGTGAACGAATCGAGAAGATTTATGACCGGTTGCTTCAGCGGGCTCTAATGAAAGAAGTCGTCTATATGGAGAAGCAACGAGAGGAGCTTAAGCGCAAGAAAGTCAAGAATACTAAAGCTTACAATCTCTTCAAACGACTCACTGAGTTCAAGGCTGAGACACTGCGCTTCATGTCAGATTTTACCATTCCCTTCGATAACAATGGCAGTGAGCGGGATGTTCGAATGGCCAAGTTAAAGCAGAAAATCTCAGGCTGCTTCAGGAGTGCAGACGGTGGTTCTATGTTTGCACGGATTCGCAGCTATTTGTCGTCTGCCAGAAAACAGGGAATGGACATATATCAATCACTTCATAGAGCTGTTCGGAATTACTGTAATATGCCTTTGCTCAGTGCTGAATAGTTACAAAAAATTAACAGCACGCTTTGCAGCCCTATTTTTATAATTAATAGAAAAGAAAAACTGGAATCAATGTGACTAACGAACTCCATAGAATTGTGATTGTCGGTGGTGGTGCCGGAGGCCTAGAGCTGGCCACTCGTCTGGGCAGAAAACTTGGAAAAAAACAGCGTGCTGAAATTACGCTGGTTGATGCGAATAATACCCATTTCTGGAAACCTCTCCTGCACGAAGTGGCCGCTGGATCACTGAACGCCTTTGAAGATGAATTAAGTTATCTGGCGCAAGCCAAGTGGAACCACTTCAAATTTATTCCCGGCAAGATGGAAAGCCTGAATCGTGCCGAAAAATCCATCGGACTCAGTCCCATTACTGATGCCAGCGGTCAGCAGGTCGTGCCAGGGCGCACCCTGAAATACGATCAGCTGGTTATTGCGGTAGGTAGTAGAGCAAATGACTTCAACACAGCCGGTGCCAGAGAGCACTGTCTGTTCCTTGATAACCGTCAGCAAGCCGAAAAAATCCACACCACGCTGATTAACCACTACCTTCGCGCCCAGGCAAGCGGCAACGGAACCACTTCACTTCGAATTGCCATTATTGGCGCGGGTGCAACCGGCGTGGAGTTGGCAGCAGAACTGCATTTTGCTGCCATTGAACTGGCTCACTATGGACTGGATGCCATCAAGCCAGACAACCTGGAAGTTACTCTCATTGAGGGGGGAGAGAGGATTCTCCCTGCACTGCCTGTTCGAATCAGCAGCAGTGTTCATAAGCAACTCAGCAAAATGGGAATTCGGGTGATGACCCGGCAGCTGGTGAGCGAAATCAAGGCTGACGGGGTAATCACTCGCGGTGGTGAATTCATTGCATCAGACCTGAGAATCTGGGCCGCAGGCATCAAGGCACCCGGGTTTCTGTCTCATCTGGATGGTCTGGAAACCAACCGGATCAACCAGCTGGTCGTTCGACCAACACTACAAACGACGCTTGACGATCAAATCTACTCAATGGGCGACTGCGCAAGCTGCACCCTGATCGATAGTAAAAGTGCAAGTCTTACCATCCCACCCCGTGCGCAGGCTGCTCACCAACAGGCATCCCTGCTGGCCAAAAGCCTGATAGTACAAGTCAATGGTGCCACACCGCTGGAATTCAATTACAAGGATTACGGCTCCCTGATTTCCCTGAGTCGCTTCAGTGCTGTAGGGAACCTGATGGGAGCGATTACCGGCGATATGATGATTGAGGGGACACTGGCCAAATGGTTTTACATCAGCCTGTACCGGATACACCAGATGACACTGTTCGGCAAACTGAGAACCGGGACACTGATTTTGAAGGACCTGATCAGCAGAACAACCCGACCACAGCTTAAGCTCCATTAATAAAAAAACCGCTGGTAAAAAGGTCACCAACGGCTATGAAAACGAAATAACTTTTACATGGTGGGTCGTGTAGGATTCGAACCTACGACCAATTGGTTAAAAGCCAACTGCTCTACCGACTGAGCTAACGACCCATTTCTGCACCAGCATCAAGCTGTTACACAGAACATTTCTGGTAAGCTTTTCGTAAAAGCTTTTCCTGGAAAATGGCTCCCCGAGCTGGACTCGAACCAGCGACCCAATGATTAACAGTCATTTGCTCTACCAACTGAGCTATCAGGGAACTAACCGACAGTTTTACTGTGCTGCCAACATTTTTTAACGAAGATGGTGGGTCGTGTAGGATTCGAACCTACGACCAATTGGTTAAAAGCCAACTGCTCTACCGACTGAGCTAACGACCCATTATCACACCAGCTACAAGCTGACATAAAGAAATTGGCTCCCCGAGCTGGACTCGAACCAGCGACCCAATGATTAACAGTCATTTGCTCTACCAACTGAGCTATCAGGGAACTGCGTCTGTCAGCGACATCCCGTCACTGACCAACGGCAGCGAATGATAAGGTTATTTTGCTGTGAGTCAAGTATTCCACTGCAAAAAACTTTTTAAAAAAAGCAGCGCAAGCAGCTTTTTGCCGCTCGCTATACGGTCTCAAAGGCCGTCAGCACTCTCGGAAAGGTATTTCGCAACACCATCCGGAGAAGCTGTCATCCCTTTATCGCCTTTGTTCCAGCCAGCTGGACAAACCTCGCCGTGCTCTTCGTGGAATTGCAGAGCGTCAACCAGACGAATCAGCTCATCCATATTACGGCCCAATGGCAGGTCATTCACGATCTGGGAACGAACCATGCCTGCCTTGTCAATCAGGAAGGCACCACGGAAAGCCACACCGCCTTCAGACTCAACGTCATAAGTCTTACAGATATCATGTGTCATATCGGCAGCCAGGGTGTATTTAACCGGGCCGATACCGCCCTGATCAACAGGGGTATTGCGCCATGCATTGTGAGTAAAGTGGGAGTCAATGGAGACACCAATCACTTCAACGCCACGCTCCCTGAAAGCGCTTATACGATGATCCAGGGCAATCAGTTCAGAGGGACATACGAAAGTGAAGTCCAGCGGGTAGAAAAACAGCAGACCGTACTTACCACGAATAGCTTCGGACAGTGTAAAAGCATCAACAATAGAGCCATCACCCAGTACAGCGGGAACAGTGAAGTCAGGAGCCTTCTTGCCTACTAAAACGCCCATAAGTGTTTCTCCAATGATTTACGAAGTCAGGATTTACTAAGTCAGGGTTTACGAAGCCAGGATTGACGACGTTGTGCGGTTTAACACGAGAGTGCAATAATTGTGCAAGCCCGCACCGAACCACGCACCACAAAAACTGTGCATTTAATGATACACAGGACTACGGTTTTCGCACACCACAGCAGCGGCAAACAACTGGTTTTTTTTTAGAATAAACCGCAAACAGGCCAGACATAAAAGGAACAAATCCTAATACAGCCCCCTGCCTGCTGACGCTTTACCTTTGCTGAATACTGACCACCATCTTCCGGAAGTAGAGCTTTATTTAGCAAGCAAATCCTGTACGGAGACAAAGATTGGCAGGTCGATACCATTTTACGTACAAAGAAAATGAACCAATTGGAGATAACAATATCAAACTGTGTTTAAAAATAACTTATGTTGGCGTATGGCTATGCAACGTACTGGTATCTCCTCCACAAAGCCGGTGCAATTCTGGAATACAGCACCTGATGCAGATATCAAAAAGCCAGATCCCATCAGACAACCAAATCATGGACAAACCAGTAGAGGCCTGAAAGTTACCACAAACTTTCCATCAAATTACGTCCTGTTTGGCAAAGACTCCGCCTTTTCACCCCCTCCCGGAAAATTTGAAAAGCTAATAACAACTTGGCAAAATCAATCAGATAGCGATGCGGAGTGTGATCAGGAAATACAAAAGGCATTTGCCGGCTTATCATTCTCAAGCCACTCTAATGTCAATAATGTCAAGAAAGATCAACAGTCTGAGCCGGCACCTGAAGACGTCAGCAAAAGGGTCATTTTAAAAGCCAAAACAAAGCGCTCATGCAAAAATAAAAGTGCTCGCCCAAAACCAGAAAGACTTCTCTCTTATCCCAATACTTCACAGCAGCCGGTAAAGCCCCGGGCAACTTTACCCGTGGCCGTTTCGACACCGGTTACAGCAACGCTCAAATCCGGCTATATAGTCACGGAACCTCCTCACAAAAGACCATGCAACTCAACGTTTCCAGTCAACGTTTCCGGTCAATGATTCCATAACCTGGCATGAGACCGCAGCCTTGATAGCTGCACAGGCAGACTTATTTGAATTTTAGCTCTGAAGAAAGAAAGATAGCCTTCCGGAATAATCACATCGGAAGGCCATACAACGGTTGCCGGATCAGCCTTCTGCCTTTTCAGCAGAACCAGCAGAACCGGCAGCCTCAGCAATCAACTGCTGCAGCTCACCGCTGTTAAACATATCTATGATGATGTCACTGCCACCAATCAGCTCACCCTTAATCCACAGCTGTGGGAATGTCGGCCAGTTAGCATACTTGGGCAGATTGGCACGAATCTCAGGGTGCGCCAGGACATCAACAAAAGCGAACTGTTCACCACAGGCCATCAGGGCCTGAACCGCCTTGGATGAAAAACCACACTGCGGTAACTTGGGAGAGCCCTTCATGTACAGCAGGATAGCATGGGATTCAACCTGTTCTTTTATTTGCTCCATTACGTCCATGAGACGACCTCTTCTTCATTGGAATCATAAAGCAGGACATTTTAAAGAAAATACCCGACTGTCACCATATGTTATTACCTACAATAGAATAGAAAAAACCAATACAACAGACGTATTCTTTAACTCAAACACGAATTGCATAAACATATGCCATTGATTTACTGCCGTTCTCAAAAATCACTTCTGCGGAAATACGCTTATATCCATCACCTTCAAAAGTATCAATGCGCTTCCAGCAATCAGCTAATTCAGTGGATGTGAGCACCCACCCCTTAACCACGCCCCCTTCATCGGAGGGCATAATGCCAGGATAGCCCATGGCAGCTCCCCACCCCTTATCCAGCAAAAAACCTCTTAATGTTGCGGGTTCCCAGACTCCCGGGACCTTCTCCAGTACATAATGATTTTCTCGCCCGGGAGCCAATGTGCCATAAACAAATAGACGTTGAATCACCTATTAATCCTCCTGTTAAGCGCAAAAAATAACTTTAGATATACACCGGCTCAACCCGCTGGATAATAGCGGAACTTATATTTTTCTTTTTTATCTACTAATGGGGTGTCGAATAGCCAGACTGGGGAGTCACAGGAATATCGATTGCGATAGCCCTCTCAGAGGCACTAAAACACCGATGTATCCTGGAATGTATCCTGGAATCGTCCAATTGAAAGTAGAGTATTAATCATTTTATGTTTCCCACAGACAACTCTGCTAACAGCTATCGTAACTCAGCCAATGCACCAGCGTATTGCTACAATCAACCCCGGGACCAAACGGAAGATTACCATCCCTCTCACCCTGCGCCTTCAGGGCAAAACGTATTCGCTGGATACAATATTGCTCAGTACCAACCCCAACCAGCGAACAGTACGCCGGTTCATTTATACAATGAGTCCCCGATTCCAACGAAAGAGTATCCCTCTTCATATAATCTTCCGTCGGGGCAAAACGTATTCGCTGGACATAGGGTTGCTTCTTACCAACCCCAATCAGAAGGCAGTACGTCCGTTTATATATACGGTCAGTTCCCGGTTTCAACGGCATGTTACTACCCCTCACAAACTCTGCCAGCAGAGCGGGATGCATTTTCTGGTAATTCTGCTGTGCCACCACACTATGACTCTTACCAACCACTCCCTGACCTTGTTACTGCTCAGTCACAGCATTTTTCTATTCAAAACCAACACCGATTTCCCGGTGCCTTAAGACAAACGGCTACGGATGTTGAATTTGCTGAATCGATCCAGGAAATAGGCAGAGCATATAACTTACTTAAAAAATTGCCTTATCAAGCTGAAATCAAGTTCAGAAATATATATGAAAGCGGCCTTGAACAACTGCCTGAGAATATACAGGTCAATGTTGTCGCCGGGTTGACAAGAGCGATTAAAGATCAACAGGATGTTCGTAAATACAAGGATGCAGAAATCATCATATTGTCCTTTAGAGGAAACCCTGTTGCTCCAACAATACCTTCAGGATATGACCACCTTGATAACACGCTAGCCATACTCTGGCAGGCTATGGATAAACATCAGTCGGCTGAAAAACTGCTACTGGCCATGATCAATAAGATTCCGGGCATGCCCGAGACCGAGCTGAGCACCCCCTCTGGCAAGCACTATGTTGATTTGGCACTGGTAAGACTCTGGGAGGTCATGGGCAACAATGAGCGGTCTGAAAAACTGCTGCTGGCCTTGAGCAAGAAGACCCCGGGGATGCCCGAGTCCGAGCTGTGCAAACCCTCCGGAAAGTACGATATCGATCTGTCCAGGCACTGGCAGCTCATGGGTAAACATAAGCTGTCGGAAAAACTGCTGCTGGCCATGAGCAGGAAGATACCAGAAATGCCCGAAGCCGAGCTGTGCAAACCCTCCGGCAAGCACAGTATCGATCTGACACTGGTAAGGCTCTGGCAGCTCACGGGCAAACATGAGCGGGCTGAAAAGCTGCTGCTGGCCATGTGCAAGAAGACACCAGAGATGCCCGAGGCCAAGCTGTGCAAACTCTTCGGCAAGTTCGATCTCGATCTGGCAAGGCACTGGCAGGTCATGGGCAAACATGAGCGGGCCGAAAAACTGCTGCTGGCCATGATCAATAAAACACCAGAAATGCCCGTGGCTTATCTGTGCAAACCCAGCGGCAAGCACTATATCGATCTGGCACTGGTAAAACTCTGGGAGGTCATGGGCAAAAATGAGCAAGCCAAAATGCTATGGATCCAGGAAAGCACCCAACATTGCAAGCCTGAAAAAACAAATGTTTAAGGATTGCGAACAGGAGCGCATCGCCCTGGCATATACAGAAGCAGTGACGTACAGCGACCGACAGGTCACTCCTGAGCTGATGAAGCGGGTAAAAGAGTATTTTGATCATGACTCAATTATTGAACTGACAGGGCTGATTGCTTTCCAGAACATGTCCAGCAAATTCAATGCAGCCCTGGATGTTCCTGCAGAAGGTTTCTGCAACCTCCCGAAAAAAGCCTCTGATGTTTAGGAGATCACAACTTTCCGGTCAATATAGACAAGTGCATCTTTTCACGGGATAGTGGCTATTCAGTGACTTTGTAGCGATAGATTTTACTCAGCCTTTTCTATTACTTTTTCCTGTTCCAGGGCATTCACAATATCAATCAAGGTTTCTTCTAAATATTCTTGACGGGATTTAAAAGGCGGTAAACTTGAGTGGGGATCATCATGTTGAACAGTGCTGTCTATTTCGGCCATCACCTGCCCTACCGTTGTACTGTCAAACCCCCTTTGCCTGGCGATAGCGACACATTCAGCGGGCAATAGCACCGGTGATGTTTCCTTAACGTACCGTTTTCCATCGGATGTCTCGACAATAACCACCGCTTTATCCAGCCAAACTGCCTGACCGTTTATTTCCTGATTAAAAATACCATTTTCGATGGCTACCACCAAAAAGTCAGCATTATGGTCTGTTGACAGGTGTTTTTTCCTGGCATCTTCAATTCTGTTGCTGGCTCCGGCAAATGTCTCATTATCAACTGGCTGGCTACTGATTCCGGACCGGGCGTTGATCGCAAGCAGATTAACCTTGTAGTTTGCAAACGCTGTTTCTACTGCGCAAACTTTTGTTTTTGACTTAGAGCCAACAACAACATCAAAGGCTGGATTAAGGCCAGTGGCCGACAGATTCATATCAATGACTCCGCTTTTTATTCAAGTTTCACTCAAGGGTTAATTGGTTTTGCTGATTGCCTGCTGGTAAAGGTGATCCACTTTCGCAATATTGGCTTTCAGCCCATTAATACGGGTATTGTGGGACGGGTGTGTGCTCATAAATTCCGGCACGCTGCCGTCACTTTGCGCCGACATCTTTTTCCACAAGCTGACCGCCGCCCTCGGGTTGTATCCAGCCCTGGCCATCAGCTCCAGACCGATAAGGTCAGCCTCGGCCTCATTGGTACGGCTATTAGGCAAGGTAAGCGCATAATTTACTACGGTACTGCCCACACTTATGATCTCAGGGCTGACACCCAGAAGAATCCCCAGGGTATCCTGTCCCAATTGCACGGCATACGCCTGAGACATAGCCTCCCGGCCATGCTCCCTGAGCGCATGGGCCATTTCGTGTCCCATAATGGCGGCGATCTCATCATCAGTCAGCTTCAGGGTGTCAATAATGCCGGTATAAAACATAATCTTGCCCCCGGGCATACAGTAGGCATTGAGTTGTTTATCCGTCATCAGGTTAACTTCCCAGTTCCAGCTCCGGGCATCCGGCCTGAACACACCCACATGGGACACCAGACGGTCAGCAATGGTACGCAGGCGTTTAACGTCGGCAGGTTTCCGGTTCAACACTTCTTTTTTCCGGGCGATATTCAGTGCTTCCCGATAAGCCTCCGCAGACATGGCATTCACCTGGCTTTCCGAGAGCAAAGAGAACATCTTCTGCTCACGCTGGACACCAATAGTCCCTGAGTTGGTTGTTGATACCGTCTGACACCCTGCCAGAAAAATACACAGGCTAATGCCCAGAGCTTTTAACCGCTTCATCCCTATTACCTGTTTCTTCAGTACGTCATTCTTTATTGTCTTTGCCCGACCGCATCAGCCATTGCTTTATGCGCTGGCATGCTTGATACAGCTTGGGGCAATACTGCCGGACAAAAACGTCTGGTTCATACCGCCCTTCTGCCATCGCACCAAGCGCCTTACCCCCATCAAAGTCGACAAACGCCATCCTGACAAATAGTTGATCTGCCATTAAACCGAAATCACTACCGGGAAGCATGGCTATACCGGTATCTGATAGCAAGTTATTGCACAAATCATCCGAGGTTTTGATGCCACGGGCCATCAATTGCTCTCTGAAACCCTCAAAGCTGACAAACAGATAAAAACCACCCACCGGATCAGCCATTTGTAAGCCCATGCCTCTCAGGGAGTCCACCATAAAACGGGCAATCAGTGACAGAACCTGTCGGCTTTGCTCAAGATAACGATTGATCTCTGAACTTTCTGAAAAAGCGGTACAGGCAGCATACTGGATGGGAGCGCAGGTTGAAGTAAACGTTTCACTGGCAATCACCGCCATGGCATCCTGCACGGCGCGCAGCGCCTTTGGGAAAATCATCGTGCCCAGACGCCACCCTCCGGCTCCACACCATTTACTGAGCCCACTACTGATAATGGTTCCCTCAGGATAGAAGCCAGCCATTGAATGATGTTGCCCGGAAAAACGGGTTTCACCGTAGATTTCATCCGCAATAATGATCACTTTCTGTCGTCTGGCAACATCAGCCAGGGCCTTCAGGTTCTCCGGATCGTAGCTTGAACCTGTCGGGTTTGACGGGTAATTGAGTAACAGCAATCGCGCCTCATCCCCGGGCGGTGGCAACTGTTCCAGCTGCTGCGGAGAAATTTGCCACTGATTCTCCATCGCAGTTGCCAGGTAGCGGACATTGCGCCCAAGCATCAGTGCCTGAGGAGCGTAAGACACCCAGCTGGGGGCAGGTATTATCAGCTCGGCCTGACAGGCCATCTGGATATTAAACAATAACTCTTTGGAACCGGGGCCTATCAGCACTGAATCGGCATCAATCTCAAGGCCATCCCTGCGCTGATAATAATCCGCCACAGATTGGCGCAACGCCTGAAGCCCCCGAACGGGCAAATAGTCTTTTTCATTGGCGTGATTCTGCAGACTGTTGACAACACTATCCGGGACTGGAAAAGGCGACTGACCGAGCCCAAGGCGGATAATATCCCGCCCTTCTTTAATCAGCTGCTGGCTATGCTCATTGATTTTCAGCGTCGCAGATGGTTCAAGAGACTTTACTCTGGGGTTAAGCTGGTTTTCGTGAATCATGGTTCTGGCATCCCTGCGCTGGCTGGCGCATAACTCACTCTGTTGATAAGGGCATAAAAAGAATAATTAAAAATTACCCTTTAATACAATTTCAGACTACTTTCATTCGTGATCGTTTCAAAGAGACAAGACTAAATTTTTTAATCTATGTAAAGTTATTTCCAAGACGCATATACACTAAATACCGGCTGATTTGACCACCCCCGATTTTCCTACGTACAACAGGCTATGAAAAGCTGATAAGGGTTATTAAATGGATGGCATTTTCTCTAAAACCTATCCCCCTCCGGTGCTAGAGCAGTTACCAATATCCCCTCAGGAAGCGGGACCGCCAGCGTGTATTGTCACCAGCATTCCCCCAACCAGGTATATTTCAGAAACACAGCGTAACAACCCTTTTTCGGGGACCTGCGTTCAGCAATCGGTTGGTAAAGTATTACAGGAAATGAAACCCTCAACCATTCATACTGCCCCCAACCACAATGATGCATCCCGCCATACTGCAGATAGTCAACAGCAGGCCCAGTGGCTCATAGCAGATGATACGACTCAATCTGTTGGCATAAAGCAGAAAAAAACAGACGCTACCCATTCAGAAAATATACCCAACAGGGTAGATAATCACCTTACTGGGCTGGCATCAAAACCTGCCAATAAAACAACACCTCAACAAACAAAACGACAAGACAAAGGCAAACCGGGCAAAAAAAAATCAACCCATCGGCACCATACTATAAACAGAAATAATAAAAATCGTGCACCAGCCAATCAAATAAAAAACAAAAAATCAAAAAAACAAATAAAGGCTTTCCAAGAACAGAGAAGAAGGCAAGTTATAACAGAACTGTATAGCAACATTGAAAATGTTATCAGAGACATAACATCAATAGGCAACAAACCTTCTAAAAAATTACTATTATCGGCTTGTATTAGAATTGTCAAAAAAAACACCCAGAAAAACCATACTTCCTCAAACGCAGAAAAGACAAATAGATCAAAAAACACACCCATAACTGGAATTGATGATAATCATTTAAGAAGAAATCATTATGAACGCGGCCGTCGTCGTGAAATTCGCCAGTTGATTCTTGATCTAAGAAAGGCTATTCATGGATCGACCGATCAAAAAAGGAATGAGCGTGCCACGCTTCAGGATTTTTTATTATTTGTCACAAAAAAACAGGGATTAAAAAAAACAAAAAGTCGGTCAAACTGTAATTCAGCGACAGGAGTGAAAACAACAGATCCTTTATCTAATCAAACCAACACCATACCCAATGGTAAAGAATCTGTAAGCAGCGATAAACGGGATACCTCTCCAATGTCTCGGAAAATGTGGCAACACCCACAAGACATGTGTTCAACACTCAACCATTCCCAACCGAGCTGGTTTGCAGAGTCTATTTCACAACTTCTTGAAGATGAGTATCAATACCATGAAAGCCAGCGGCTCAAAAACACTGGCGCACACCCATTGGACGAGCTGGAATCAACTATAGATACCCATTCCCCTATTACACCATGCCCGTCCTTCCTTGTGCCAGGTCCTCCGGAGCAGAATAAACAGGAAAAAACCTATCCCCTGCTGCCAGATTCCCCCTCTCCTCCCGCTACTTGCATGTACCAACCACAAACTTTCAAACAAGAAGAACGGTATCCGGCAGAGTACTTACCTATGATGATGGCCGTACCGCCCCGGGAAATTTTTCAATGGACACCATGTCAACATCTACAGGCACAGGTACAGAATAACGCGGTTTCTTCTGCTTCAGGCGACACTATAGAACCTAAAATAGAACCTAAAATCGAAGATGTTTCATCTTCAGACGATGACACACTCTTTAACTTGCAACAACTGAGCCTCGGAGAGATAGCGTCTGTAGTGGATGAGATGTCAGATCCTTCACCACTGGGATCAACACAGGGTATTTTGCCAATAGGTGACCAATATCAACCACTAATAACTGACTTGAAGATTCAGGTTAGTGACCTAAAGAGGAGTCGTACAGACTTGAGACTTCAACTAATACAGAATAAAACCTTATTAGATGGAGAACTAAACAAAAATTTTAATCTGTCGAGAAAAGCATTTAATCTTGAACAAGAGGTTGAGATGCTTCGAAAAGAAAATGCACAATGTCGTCAAACAGAACAACTGGTAGAGAACCTGATAAGATTTACTTTTCAAGACGAACAAAGAAAGATTGCTGATCTGTACAGGAGCCAGACAAACCTGGAACATCAACAAAGACAAACTGAAACCCTTTTACATGGAGTGCTAAATGACAATCTGCAACTATTAAGAAAAGCATTTAATCTTGAGCAGGAGCTTGAAATGCTTAGAAAAGAGAATGCACGACTCCAGCAAAAAGATCGATAGTCAGAAACTGTGCCAGAAGTAATTCAGAGATTTTCACAGCAAACAGTGTAAGGGCCTGTGCCATCTTTTACAGCCTGATTGAAATCATGGCAGATCTCTTCAAGTGCTTAACATGAGTGAGTAATAGCGACTATCCGTTGCAATGCCCGACATGGCTATATCCCAGTGCTCCACAGGTATCGATGCAACTTTCTGGCACTCATGGGCAAGTCCAATCAGTATTGGCTTGTCTGCTGTTCTGGTAAAGGCAAATGTTCTGTCATAGAACCCTCCTCCCATGCCAAGTCTTCTACCAGTTTCATCAAAACCGGTTAAAGGTACAAAAACAATGTCAAGTTTTTCCAGCGAAATGGGGCTTGCTTCCTGCAAAGAAGGCTCAGGGATGCCAAAACGATTCAAAACCAGTGGAGTGTCAGGCAGGTATTCAATAAACAGAAGGTCTATACTGCCCCCTTGCGCAACCACCGGCAGATAACATTGTTTACCCGAATTCCAGAGGAAATCACGGAGAGCTTCTGGATTTATTTCGCCATCATTAGCTATATAAACAGCAATGTGCTGACTGTCTGTAAGCTCTGGCCGCCTGCTAAGAATATTACAAAGCCTCTCACCAGCGCTGACTTGCTGGTCAGCGCTCAATGCCCGGCGACGTTTGCGAAGAGCCGTTCTTAAATCAGAACGGTTGCATGCACTTGATTTCAGAACGGTATGAGTGAATGAATCGGCTTTATGTTGTTTATCAGTCATTCAAGTCACCAAATATATCAGCTTAACCAACAAACCTTACCGGACTGAAAGGAGATACATCAATAACAGGTCTGGCTTTACTGATAAGTTCGCTAATCACTCGCCCGGTAACAGCCCCCGTACCCACACCGGCATGACCATGCCCAAATGCAAACCAGAGCCCCGGGTGCCTCGGAGCTTCGCCAATAACCGGCAGCCCATCAGGCATGGAAGGCCGACTGCCAACCCAAACCGCCCCCACGGGATTGCCAAGCGAAAAAACCTCACGGGCATTACGGCTGGCTTGATAAAGCTGCTTTGAAACCGGCGGCGCGTCGCGGGCTGACAACTCAATACCTGTCGTCAGTCTCAACCCATTGTTCATCGGTGACATAACATAGCCACCGTCCACATCATGAATTGGTCTGCTCAGCTGAAAGGCGTCCGAGGGTTGAAATTGCTGATGATACCCCCGCTCAGCAGCCATGGGAAAAGAATAGCCCAGCTTTTCACAGAGTTCGCCACTCCATGAGCCCAGTGCAAGTACTACTATATGACCTCTGATATGACCTCTAATATTTTCTCCATGGGTCTCAATCAGGAAACCGTCACTATCACGGGTGATATTTTCAGCAGATACCTGGCAAAACTGACCACCTGAGGATTGAAAAGTGTTTACATAGCCATTAATGACCCCGGAAGGATCAACGAGCGAGGCCGTATCCCGGATCAAAACTCCTTTACAGAAACCAGAGGTAATCGCCGGTTCCAGCTCTGAAATACCCTCCGGATCGAAAATATCATATCGAATGCCTAACCGGTCATAGTAATCTCTCTGATATTGGACGGCCCGAAAGGAAGCCTCTTGCCGGTAAAGCCGAAGCCAGCCTTTTTCCATCAACTGTTGTTTACCGCCAGACATCGCCAGCAACGTCTTGTGCTCGGCAACAGCGTGCCGGAAAAGACTGTCCAGCCCTTTTACAGAGGCTTCATAGCGGGATCGGCTGTTTCCAATCAACAGATAATAGAGCCAGTGCCAGTAATGTGGCAATTGACTCAAATGAACATGCACATTGGGGTGATTTTTTAACAGGGCACCGGACAGATGATGGGTGATATCCGATAAACTCAGAGGGAATACAGAGCCACGGTTTATTAACCCGGCATTGCCATAAGAGGCTTCCATCCCGGGCGTTTTACGGTCAACCAGTGTCACCCGGTAGCCACTTTTCTGCAGATGGAGCGCTACACAAACCCCCACCATTCCAGCTCCCAGAACCACTGCACTTTTCCCCACCACGGCCACATACCTCAAACACTGGATCAGTGGGATTAACTTACCATAATGAGATCAAAGTACGATGTTTTCGATCTGAAAATCCCCTACGCGGTTTGCCGGGTAGCCGTCACTACCAGTTCACGGATACAGACATTCTGCGGCTGCTGGTATACAAAGGTAATACAACGGGCAATATCCTCTGCCGTAATAACACCGCCCATGCCGTCTTTCCACTGTTCATAGCCATCGATGATGTCGCTGGACGTGGTATGACTCAGCAGCTCGGTTTCTACCGCTCCCGGGGCGATGGTTACTACCCTTACACTGTCGTCAGCCAGCTCTTCTCTCAGCGTTTCAGACAAACCATGCACGGCAAACTTGGTGCCACAATAGGCCATATGATTTGGAAAACCCTTGATACCCGCCACTGAGCTGATATTGATGATGGTTCCCCCTTTTCGGGCTTTCATCTGACGGGCAACGGCATAAATGCCATTCAGAACCCCTTTGATATTCACATCAACCATGGTATCCCACTCGGCGGGATCCTGTTCGTCGGCACGCCCCAGCTGCATTAGCCCGGCATTGTTGATAAGACAGTCCGTATCTCCGTAGCGGGACTCGGCTTCTTCGATGGCCAGCTTCAGGGCATCACGATCCGTCACATCCACTCGCCGGCACAGTGCGTCAGGAAGATCCAGAGCCTCCAGCCGCTCAACCCTTCTGGCCAGTAATAACAGAGGATAGCCAAGTTGACTCATGGCCCTGGCAACAGCTTCACCAATACCAGAGCTGGCTCCGGTAATAACAACCAATGGCTTTTTCATGGCAGAACTCCTGAAGGAACAAATACTGGGAATTTCAGTTCACCGATGTACTGCGAACCCAAGTGTGTATGAATTACAAAAGCAGATAATTAAGATAGTTGATCTGAAAGAGCTTATTTATGAGAAAACAGCATACGTTGTTTCTTATTCGGTATCCTTCAGCGTCATTAGAGGCATCACTACATGCATCCTGCCTGTTGTGGCGTTATAATCCCCACCTCCTGAGTCAGGGCTGTTCAATGATGACTCAATGAGTCTTTAGGAAAAAGCACCCAAACCGGCTTATCGTTATTCGATTTGTATCTTTAAATGTCATTTATCTGCTTTTTTCAGAAATATATACTTGACGCCTTCCATCAGGTATCCAACACCATTTTTGATCGTCCGGCTAATTAATCTTTAATTAGCCAGGTACTGCAGCAGGGAAACCAATGAGCGAACTGATACTGATTCTGGTCAGCGCCATACTGGTCAACAACTTTGTACTGGTCCAATTCCTTGGGTTGTGTCCATTTATGGGCGTTTCCAACAAGCTGGAGTCGGCCATGGGTATGTCAATGGCGACCACTTTTGTGCTGACACTGGCCTCTATCTGCAGCTATTTAACGTATAAATACATTCTGTTGCCACTGAACCTGGAGTTTCTGAAAACCATCTCGTTCATTCTGGTGATTGCCGTAGTGGTGCAATTCAACGAAATGGTGGTGCGCAAAACCAGCCCGCTGCTGCACAAGGTGCTGGGCGTATTTCTGCCACTGATCACCACAAACTGTGCGGTACTTGGGGTTGCCCTGCTGAACACCAACCGGATGGACAGTTCACTGGTGGATTCAGCCACTTATGGTTTTGGTGCTGCAGCCGGTTTTTCCCTGGTGCTGGTGTTGTTCTCTGCCATGCGTGAGCGCATCGCCGCTGCCGATGTACCAACACCTTTCAGAGGCGCCGCCATTGGCATGATCAGCGCAGGGCTGATGTCGATGGCGTTTATGGGGTTTACCGGACTGATTAAACTGTGAACGCAGGATTTCCAACAATGATGACAAATGCCAGACGTGATAAAAAGCTGAAGGAGCGGTTGCGCTAGTCCATGGACATTGTTCTTTACGCGATTGGAGCCCTGCTGGCTCTCGCCCTTATTTTCGGGGCCATTCTCGGTTTTGCCGCTATCCGCTTCAAGGTGGAAGGCAACCCGATTGTTGACCAGATTAATGAAATCCTGCCTCAGACCCAGTGCGGTCAGTGCGGTTACCCGGGCTGTCGTCCTTACGCTGAAGCCATTGCCAATGGTGATGCCATCAATAAATGTCCACCCGGTGGCCAGGCGACCATCAACACGCTGGCTGACCTGCTGGATGTTGAGGCAGAGCCGCTGGATGCAGAGCATGGACAGGAGTCCGTCACGAAAGTGGCCTTTATCCGGGAAGCGGAATGCATCGGCTGTACCAAGTGCATTCAGGCCTGCCCTGTGGACGCCATCCTGGGTGCTGCCAAACAGATGCATACGGTGATTGCCGATGAGTGTACCGGCTGCGATCTCTGTATTGAGCCCTGCCCCGTTGATTGTATTGAAATGCGTCCTGTGGATATCACGGCCAGGACGTGGAGCTGGGACTTGCCCCGGCCAAATCATGGACAGGCTGGTTTGATTGCCACTGCCTCAGAGGGCAGACCGTATGAACGCCATGGCAAAAAGCCCAACCCCAGACCTCCGGAATCATGCTTCCGGGAGTCAGGTGATCGCCAGTTCTGAACGCAAAATATGGCCATTAGTCGGCGGGGTTCATCCGGAAGAAAACAAGCATCAGTCAACCGGCTGCCCGATCAGTGTTCTGCCACTGCCGGCAACACTGGTTCTGCCATTGTTGCAGCACGCAGGTACACCTGCTGACCCGGTTATCAGCGTTGGGGACAAAGTACTCAAAGGGCAGATGATTGCCAAAGCTTCCGGCTTTGTCAGCGCCGCCCTGCATGCGCCCACCTCGGGTATTATTACCGCCATCGAGAACCGGCCGATTCCCCACGCTTCCGGCTTTTATGACCTGTGCATCGTGATGGAAGCCGATGGCCTGGAGCAATGGTGTGAACTGGCTCCCGTCGCGGATTATCGTCAACTGTCGCCCTGCTGACCTGGTCGGGAAAGTGCGCGATGCCGGTATCAGTGGTCTGGGTGGTGCTGGCTTTCCTACGGCCATCAAACTCGCTCCCGTCAATGCCATCAATACTCTGATTCTCAATGGAACCGAGTGTGAGCCCTATATTACCGCCGACGATATGCTCATGCGGGAAAAGGCGGAAGCGGTTATTCAAGGCGCTGAAATTCTCCAATACATGTTGGGGGCCGGAGAGTGCCTGGTCGGTATTGAAGACAATAAACCCGAAGCCATAGCTGCCATGCGAGAGGCCGCTGCAGGCAAAAACATAGACATTGTCGTTTTTCCGACCATCTACCCTTCCGGTGGCGAAAAACAACTGATCCTGATTCTTACCGGTCAGGAGGTATCCTCTGGCAAACTGCCTGCGGATCTGGGCATGGTGGTTCAGAACGTGGGGACCGCCGTGGCGGTCAAAGAAGCCATTATTGACGGCAAACCGCTGATCTCCCGCATCACCACTCTGACTGGTGATGCACTTTCAGCGCCACAAAATGTCGAAGTATTGATCGGTACACTGGCACAGGACCTGCTGCAATACGCTGCGCTCAGAGAGTCCGAATTATCAACGCTGGTACTTGGTGGCCCGATGATGGGCTTCACTGTGGACCGCATGGATATCCCGGTGATCAAAACCTCAAACTGTCTGATTGCCGCGACTGAGGATGAATTTCCGGCAGCACCGGATGCCCAGGCCTGTATCCGTTGTGGGCACTGTGCCGAGGCGTGTCCATCGTCGTTGCTGCCTCAGCAGCTTTACTGGCATGCCAGGGCTGAGAACCACGAGCAGCTGATGCACCACAATCTGTTTGACTGTATTGAGTGTGGTGCCTGCTCTTTTGTCTGCCCGTCGTCCATTCCGCTGGTTCAGTATTACCGGGCATCCAAAGGCGCTATTCGCACCCAGGAAGCCAGACACGCCAAGTCCGAGCGCTCCAAACAGCGCTATGAAGGCCGTCTGGCCAGACTGGAACAGGAAAAAGTAGAGAAAGAGGCCAAACGCAAAGCCAATGCCGAGCGGGCAGCAAAACTGAAGGCTGCCCAGGCAGTGGAAAACACCGGGAGTGACGTCAAAGCAGAAGAAGACCCAATCCAGGCCGCCATCGCCCGGGCCAAAGCTCGAAAAGCAGCGGCCGCTGCCGGGACTTCTGAGCCTGCATCAGCCAGGCAAGCGCCTGGTGGACAGCTTTCTGCCAAACAGAAAGAACTGAAAGTTCAGCTGTCCATGGCCAAAGCCCAGGCCAAAAAGACGGAAAGAGCGCTGGCTGCCGCAGAAGCTTCCGCTGATCTTAACGGCGACCGGGGTGCTATTGAACAGCTGAAGTCTAATCTGGCGATGTTACATCAGCAGGTTACCCAGCTTCAGCAGGCATTTGATGAAAATACCCGGGAATCTGCCAGCAAAGATCATACGGAAACAACCGCTGAAAAACCTGACAAAGCCACCAAACCGGCACTCACTGACAATGAGAAAAAACGCAAGGTTGAGCTGGCCATGGCCAATGCTGCGGTCAAAAAGCTTCAGCGGGCGATTGCCAGTGCCGGTGAAGACGAACTGGATGCGCTGAAACAACAGCTGAAGGCAGCGGAACAAAAGGCAGCTGAGATGAAAAAGGCTCTGGAGGGTCTCTCGTGACTTGCATTTACAACCGCCTTATTCCCACGCTCTGCGGAGGACCGTGGGAACGGGAAACCCCGGAAAGCATGATGAAAGACGCAACAGAGCGGAATCGTTGAATGGCTTTGATTAACAGCAGATCATCCATCAGCCAGAGGGGTAGAGAGACCTCCCCCCATACGCTGGGGCAAAACAGCACCCAGCGGGTCATGAGTCTGGTAATCATGGCCACTTTCCCCGGTCTGATCGCACAAACCATCTTTTTTGGCTGGGGTACACTGATCAATGTTGTCTGGTGCTCCCTGATTGCCATGGGCTGCGAAGCGGCGGTTTTATCGCTGCGCCAACGGTCCGTCAGCTTCTATCTGAATGATTGCAGTGCCCTGGTGGCCGGTTTACTGCTGGGGCTGGCATTGCCGCCTTTTGCCCCCTGGTGGCTATCACTGGTAGCCGTGTCCTTCGCGTTGATCATTGGCAAGCATCTTTATGGAGGCCTGGGCCAGAACCCCTTTAACCCGGCCATGCTGGGCTATGTTCTGGTACTGATTTCGTTTCCCCAGGAAATGACCACCTGGCTGCCACCTTTAGGACTGGAAGGCCATAACAACAGCCTGACCGATGCGCTGTTCACCATTTTCCCCCTGGGTCAGGGCGTCAGTGTAGATGCCATCAGTATGGCCACCCCACTGGATGTGTTGCGGGAAAACAAAAGCCTGACTATCAACGAGCTGTGGGAAAGCAACCCGGTATTTGATGGCATGGCCGGTCGTGGCTGGATGTGGGTTAACCTGGCTTATCTGGCTGGTGGTGTCTCTCTGATCTGGCGAAAAGTATTTACCTGGCATGCCCCTGTGGGGATGCTCGGTGCCATTGCGGTGATGGCGACCCTCTTCTGGAGTGGTAACGGGTCAGACAGCCATGGTTCCCCGCTGTTCCATCTTCTCAGTGGCGCCACCATGCTGGGGGCATTTTTTATCATTACCGACCCGGTCAGTGGTGCCACCAGCAACCGTGGACGTCTGATTTTTGGTGCCGGGGTTGGCGTAATGGTCTATGTCATCCGAGCCTGGGGTGGATATCCGGACGGTGTCGCCTTTGCCACGCTGCTGATGAACATGGCGGCTCCTACCATCGACTATTACACCCAGCCACGGACTTATGGCCATCACAAGGCCAATAAAGGCCTGCCAAAGAAGGACTGAATCATGAGTGACGGCCAGATTCCTTTAAAAGACACCACCGACAGCAAGGCCCCCGACGGGAGTGGCCTGCTTCAGAGCATTTTCCGTAATAGCCTGGGACTTGGTCTGTTTGCCGTATTTACCGTAGGCCTGATTTCCGTTACCTGGACCATGACTCAGGAAAGAATAGAGAGACAGGTTCGTGCCTATGAAGCGAAAGCACTGATGGAGATTTTACCGGCAGATACTCACGACAATGTGCTTGTAGACTCCAAAGTTGTTCTGGAGCCATCCCGCTTACTGTCCAGCCAGGAGCAACGCGAAGCCTATATTGCACTGAATGATGGAGAGGTCTCTGCCGTCATTCTGCCGGTAACCGCACCTGACGGGTATAGTGGCCGAATTGAGCTGCTGGTTGGCATCAACCGCAATGGCACGCTGGCCGGCGTCAGGGCCATCACCCATAAAGAGACGCCGGGGCTGGGTGACAAGATCAACACCAATGTCACCGACTGGATTCTCGGGTTTGCCGGAAAATCTCTTGGCAACCCGGTCACAGAAGGCTGGGGGGTAAAAAAAGACGGTGGTGAGTTTGACCAGTTTACCGGTGCCACGATAACGCCAAGAGCCGTTGTCGCCGCCGTTTACCGCGCACTGCAATACTTTGAGGCAAACCGTAATCTATTGCTGGACCCGCTCAGGATGACCGGAGTCCGCCAGGAGATTCAACATGACAAATGACGCTGTGACAAAAAAGAGTACAGCTGGCAGCCAGGCTGCAAAGATTGCCCTGGATGGCCTCTGGAAAAACAACCCGGCGCTGGTCCAGCTACTGGGCCTGTGCCCTCTGCTGGGCGTTTCCAGCAGTGTGGTGAATGCACTGGGTCTGGGTATAGCCACCATGCTGGTGGTGATGGGTTCCAATGTTGCCGTTTCTCTTATACGACACCAGGTAACCGATGCCATTCGCCTGCCAGTGTTTGTGATGATTATTGCCTCCTTCACCACCTGTATCGAGCTGCTGATGCAGGCCTATACCTATGAACTTTATCGGATACTGGGTATTTTTATTCCGCTGATTGTCACCAACTGCATTATCCTGGGCCGGGCCGATGCCTTTGCCTCCAGAAATCCGGTACTGCCTGCTGCTTTTGATGGTTTGATGATGGGTACGGGCTTTGCCGTCATTCTGGTATTGCTCGGTGCACTGCGGGAACTGATTGGCCAGGGCACACTGTTCTCCGGCATGGACCTGCTGCTGGGCCCCATTGCAGCGGACTGGACCCTTACGGTGATTCCAGACTACAAGCAGTTCCTGTTTGCCATTCTCCCTCCCGGCGCCTTTGTCTTTATGGGCTTTATGATTGCCATTAAAAATATTATTGATCGTCGCCTGGAAGAAAAAAGGAAAAGCCTGGAACCGATAAGACCAAAAGGCAATAAGCGGGTCAGGGTTACCGGTAATGTTTGATTATTCTTAACCCCTTAATATCGGAACTTATTCTCTGATTTCCTGTCTGTTAAATCATAAACAATAAAACTTCTCTGATTTACAGACAGATAATCGCTAAACAAGAGGAAAAGTTCAGCAATGTTACCTGCTCAAGTTTCAGCATCACCCTTACCATCAGCTATATCACTAACAGGTACAGAGAAAGCAGTTGAAGACGCTCAGGCAAGTGCACCAACCCAATCTCACGTACTGACACAATTCCAGACACGTGTACTGAACAGCCAGGGCTTCATCGGCGATACAGTTCAGCTGGTTGAAGTTATTAACGATGTTTTTGGCAAAGCGTTGCCTCAAGCCTTACCCAGGCTTCCGGACAATCTTGATACCTTGACGGCGCCAGAAAAGTACGAGAGTTTAACCGAGGTTATCAAGCAACTTGATGTCTATTTCCATAAAAGCCCCATTCATCGAGTAGGCCAAGGAAAAATAGTAGAACGCTGGAACGCCAGAGAGCAAATTTCGGCCATTGAAAACCTTGATGATATTTCCAGAACGCGACTGCGATCAGCACTTGCGCCCTTAAAACTCTCTGATATAGAGCCCCTGGACTTTTCTGATCAAATACCACTTGTTGTTCCGGGAGCGGCCATTCCCCGAATGCACCTTCGCACTGAGTTCGCCATTACCCAAAACAGTGAAAATAAATCCCCCAGGCTACTGCTTTTCACGGGTTCTTCAAGAACCTTGAGTGATATTGACAAGCTTTTGGATGCTAGAAGCAATCGGAAACTGCATTTCTATATGCAGTGCATTATTGAAGCATTTAATGATTTTTGGTCCTGTCCAACAGAATTTCACGCTTTACTGGCTCTTATGGACATGCTCCGTAATGATAATCCGGACTGTTTTTTAAACCAACAAACCGTTTATATTTCTTACACCGGAGACGTTCACTATTATCAGCAGTCTCTCCAGGAAAATGGCGAATACACGATCAACCTTGATGAGAAAAGTATTTGCACTGGCAGACCCAATACCGAAGCAACGATGGTGTCCGCCTTAAATGCGGTAGAACAACTACTTGGAACTACTCCTGAAGGCATTGCTCTCGTCAGCAATCAGCCTCATTTACGTGCTCAGCAGCTGGCAACAGAACGTGTTGTTGCCAATTTTGCCAATAGCAAAGATGCTCCGATTCCCATTCATGCTTGTGGTGACAAGGCTGCGCTTGAAAGCCCAGAAGATTTATTCATGGCAATCGACTCGGTCAGAAAGACAGTTCAGTTGCTAAATCCGACGTATCATGTGACAACCAACTGGGTACGAAACCCTGAATGTAAACTGTTTAAATCTGAGCGCCCGGGTGAATGGGAAGAAATGGTTAAGCCTGAGTCAGAGCCTGCTCCACCGCTAGAGCAGCTGGCTTAAGACCCTTTCTCAGATAGCTGTCAGTTTTCTTACGCCAGTTTGAGATAACAGAGGATATCTCATTAATCTCCAGCTACGATGATTTGAAAATGCTATTCCCGACCAGAGAAAATATTAAAATTTCTGTCAAAGAAAGGAGCGTTGTTTAAATACTCTGTTCGTCATCTAAAAATTTATATCAAATAGATAACTATCAACCAGCGGCTGGATATGATTATCCAGTCTTTTCTGATAGTTCAAAAATGCGCTCTGTTGATTCTGCAGCTCCATAAACAGAGCATCAACATCAGCATCACCATCTTCTGCATCTTCTGCCTTGGAGATTCGCTTCTGCAGAGGTTTTTTTTCACGCCTTGCCTGTTCAGCAGAAAAATAGAAGGCATAACTTTGTGCTGCGAGAATCAAGCCTCTTTCCAAAATTCTGGCAGTTATAATCACTTCCGTATCAGCACCTGAAAGTGGATTAATGGTTACAGGCCGTTTCATTGTCAGTGGGGTCATTTCATAACGTGTGAACTGATCTGAATAAACAGGTTTAATTTCCTTTATCTCCCAAAACTCGTCAATATCCCCTCCCTCAACATACAGGGTACCCACTCCATTTGATAGCTCTCTAATCACAACATCAAGCTCTATCACATAACGGGCATTGATTGGAGAAGTCACCTCAACATAGGATTTTCTCAATGAAACTGACAGCTGTTGCTCAAGATACTGGGCAACATCCAAAGCGGTATGTTTTTTATCAATATAAACAGTACTCGTCCCGAAGCGCCCAATGGAGATGAGACTTTCGGCCAGGTGATCGGTAATTTTATGCCAATATTGAGCCAGTGGAAAAGAGTCAGGATCCGAAGAGGATGCAGCCAGTATTCTGCCTGAAGGAAATAGTCCGCCAATCATTAACAAACCTGTGACAACTATCGGGTAAAACTGTTTATTCAACACAATACATCCCTGTACGGCTTTTAAGTTTCAATGTAGCATGCACAGACTTATAACCTGATTTGTGTTCATGTGCTCTGAACTCCTGAGTTGAACACAGTCAGAAATCCGGCACGACAGAATAAGAGGCTGATTTATCGGACCGGTAAATGCATAGCCGAAATAATGATAAACCCCAATCGATTATTGGCTGAAGACACTATAGAATCTCTCCTTTTGTCCAGAACAGGCATGGTAGCCTGAATGGATAATCTGTTTTTTGGGGGGTGCCTGTACCTCCCGCCAGCCATCTCATGAATAAAAGACGATGCTTAACCAGATATTGCCAGTTTTTCTATCTGGCCTGATCATGCTTTCCGGCTTTGCTCAGGCCAACGCAGCGGCTCCTGCAGTAACGACGGAGGCTGAGCCAGACGCTGAGTTCACACTCGCTTTACAGGAAGAGCGCTCTCCGTGGGCGATCACCCTGTTCGATGACAATCCCCGGGAGAATCAGGCGCGCCTCTGGTCTCAGACCAAATTAATGTTCGGTCTGGGCGTTGGTGTGATTGGTGCTCTGGCCATCATGCCTGAGTCCTTTACCAACTGGGATAAGTCTGAGATCAAGCAGTTTCACAAGAAGTGGTGGGACAATGTCAGCTCAGGCCCGGTTATGGATGAAGATGATTTTTTCCTTAACTATGTAACCCACCCTTACTTCGGAGGGGTTTACTATATCGTTGCCCGAGAATCCGGGTATAACCAGTGGAACTCATTTGTTTACTCCTTCCTGATGTCTACCTTCTACTGGGAGTATGGTATTGAGGCCATCGCTGAGGTGCCATCCATTCAGGATATTATCGTAACACCCGTTGGTGGCTGGCTTTATGGCGAGTGGGCTTACCAGCGGAAACGTTCGATTGTTGAGAATGATGGTCTGGTATGGGGGTCTTCTGGCCTGGGCTCCACTGCTTTGTTCTTCCTTGATCCGGTAGACAGCATTGACCAGTGGATCAATGGTGACCGTGAACAACCAGTGGTGGAAGACTTTAATATCCGTCTGGCCTTTACTCCAACCTTTTATCAGGTACTCGACTTTAGAGTCTGTATAAAACGATAATTCGGTCAGCTTTTTATAGTGAAGCAAGCCGAAATCAGTGAACTGTTTTTCCAAGTTCGTTATTACTTCCGTTTTTTGCCTAAAAGCCTTTAGTTATGCTGCTTCTGAATTATCCGGTATTAACTGGTCGATCAGATCGCGAAAATTGAACTCATATTTTTGCTTATATCTGTTCCAGCCCTTGCGAATAGAGAACCTCGGAATAATTCCTGAAAGAGCAATTTTCATCATGCCTGCAGTGGTTGTATCCGGGCTTCTCCAGGGTATCCGAGAAATATTCAGACATGCCTGATTTTTACAAACGGTTAATAACTGCAATAATGCATAGCCTGCCATTTTCAAATGCATCCATCGAAGCAGTGTTCGCAATTTCTGCTGCCATAAATGGCAACAGCCAAAAGCATGTTTGAGTTGGTGAAACATTGGCTCTACCGGCCATCTCCGGGAATAGGCACGAAGCACCTCCAGTCCCTCAAGTTCCGGATTGGTCGAGATGAATATTCTGCTTTCGGTCAGACCTTTGTCATTTTCAAAGCGACTCCAGACGACGCGTACTTCACGACCTTTAAGGAATCTGGCGCGACAGATCAGGGTACGATAACGTATTTTGCGAAATTTGCCGTACATCCATACTGTTGCTTTTTCTTCCGGCAGTTTCTTAACCTGTTCTGTCGTCATCTTGATGCCGTACTTTTTTGGGCGCCCTCGCTTCTTTACGGTGGGTGCTGGCGGCAAAGCATAGAGGGCCCGATTTGAAGGTATCTGACCAACAACTTCTATGTTCATTTCCAGAGCTGGCTTTATCAGTGTCCAGTTCATATACCAGCAATCGGTTAGCAGGCGTAGCACTCGATCCTTCACTTCATTGCGTACCACCCTGAGCATGGCCACGGCAATTTTCAGTTTGCTGGTGTTACCTGAAGCTGGTGTCGGAAATGAGATCACCGGTATGGCGGTAAATACTTCATCTGCAGCCCGCTCAAATATGATGGCCAGGGAAACCCAACACTGCCCCCAGATGTACGTCGGCCGATTGCGTTTCTTGCTGTGTTGATGATGTGTACGACAAGCAGGGGCTTTGTCGGAAAACCGTTCGATTACCCAGTCATCAAGCCCCAGGACCACAGGTTGATTCTCAGGAGCTTTGGAGCAGACCAGACGGATCAAGTGGCGTGCCAAGTTCTTCCATTGCCACTTGCCCTGAGATAGCCAGTGGTGGTAGCTGCTCCACACACAATGAAAATCAATTGTTAACAACGCCTGTGTAACAAAGCCGTCGGCTGAAAGCATGCAACCGAACAGCAGTTCGCAGAACGTTGGTACTGCAGTTGATGATAGCGCTCCAGCAAGAAAGGTTGTATATGAAGCGAGCTCCCTGAGGATTACTTGATGATCTGAAGTGAGCATGGCAACCATCTCGAATTTCGTCATTGGGGATGGTTGCTTTTAGCAGATTATGCGCCGGAACTATTGTGCTCTTAAAACTCTAAAGTCGAGATCAGGTACAGGATCAGGATGAAGACCGGGACTACCTTGGTCTGGTCATGACCTTTCGGATGTAACCCGCTAATATCCTGACAGGTTCCGCTCTCAAACCAGGGCGGAAGCGCCCTGGTTTGAGAGCGGAAATAACCGAACGATTAAAATTACACCACCAGAACACCCGGCTGATGGCATCTGACTTGGTTAAAGAGACTCAATAAATGTCACCAGAGCCTTACGCTCATCAGCACTCATCTTTAGTACCTTGCTCCGGGATTGTTGTGCTTCTCCTCCGTGCCAGAGAATCGCTTCCATCAGGCTTCTGGCGCGACCATCATGCAAAAAACCCGTTCTTCTATCCAACAGCTGGGTATGACCGATACCCCAAAGCGCTGGCGTTCGCCATTCGCTACCGGTGGCCAGAAACTCCGGGCGTCCATCCGCCAGTCCTTCCCCCATATCATGGAGAAGAAAATCACTGTAAGGCCAGATCAGTTGATTAGCCTGCTCTTTCTCAATAACGGTCATGGCGGTTTCAGACTGAACATCCAAGGAGGCCGTTCTGAAACTGGGTTGATGGCAGCCCGCGCAACCCGCTTCATTAAATAATGTCTTACCTTTCAGTACTTCCGGCCTTTTGGCATTGGTTCGAACCGGAACACCCACGTTACGGCTGTAAAATACGATTTTATCCAGAACAAGGTCGGATACATCAGACTCTTCACCGCTGGGAGCTGCCAGGCAATCCTTCTGAATTTTCGTACAGGATTCATCAGGGAACAAGCTCGTGGTCAACCCCATATCCCCGCTGAATGCGGCAGCCGACTGCTGTCGCAACGTCGGAACCCCTGCTTTCCAGCCAAAGCGACCAATGGACGTTCTCTGTTTCTGGATATCCCAGACCCGGTTGACTCTCCCTGAAATACCGTCGCCATTGCTATCTTCCGGGTCTTCGTTAGCCAGCAGGCTTTTCTCGGAGATGGCTTCCAGCAGACCGATGCCAATCATCGACGGAGTAATTCGCATCGATAACATGGTGTTTTCAGCCATGGGGCCATACCCCAGGTTTTCCACGGTGAAAAGGGGTTTGCGCAGCTCAACCTGATGACCATCCGCAAAGGTTACCTGAAAATATTCAAAGGTAACCCTGACCTGCCCTTCAGGCTTCACACCCTCAAGGGCATTAACCTGAAGCTGTCCACCATAAGTAGGCTCAGGAATCACCCCTGACTTTTTCAAGCGTTTCTTCTGATCATCGCTTATTGCGGGAATGCTCAGCCGGACCAACACCGACTCATCGGTAATCTCCCCATCCTCTGGCGCATGCCCTCGGCGATCATGGATATGACAACTGCTGCAGCTGGTGGTATGAAACATAGGCCCTAACCCATCCACGGCCAGATCAGCACCCGACTCGGGTTGCCAGATCTGGCGGAAAAGCGCATTGCCTTTATGAAAATTTAAACGATTAAATACCGGCATATTGGCGGAAGGCTTGGCAATAGTATTGAATCCCGTAACATTGACCGAGGCATCACCACCTGGCCTGTCTTCTCCTACCTGAAATTTTTCATAGGCAGGCTGCTGATGTTCTTTGGGAACATCACAGCCTGCCAGTAAAAAAATCAAGTTAAAGGCCAAGAGAAAGAGAATTTTTTGCATGCATCCCCCCTTGCAATAAATCATTACTGAAAATGGTCGGCTACACAGGCAGAACCATAAGAATTACCTTACCGGGGGACTCTTCACCTTGTTTGGCATTAAAATAATCTCACTCTGATTTTTATACTTTTCTAACAGGCCAAAGGATGAACAAGGAAAAACGAACGCAGATTTTCACCCGACTGCGGGATGCCAACCCCAACCCAACGACTGAGTTAAACTACAGTACGCCTTTTGAACTGCTTGTGGCGGTTATCCTGTCGGCACAGGCTACCGATGTGGGGGTCAACAAAGCCACTGATAAGCTGTATCCGGTTGCCAATACGCCTGAAGCAATCCTTGCTCTGGGCGTTGACGGCCTGAAGGAGTACATCAAAACCATTGGGTTATTTAATGCCAAGGCAGAAAATGTCATCAAAACCTGTCAGATTCTGATTGATAAGCACAATAGCGTGGTACCAGATAACCGGAAAGCACTCGAAGCGCTTCCCGGCGTCGGACGAAAAACAGCGAACGTCGTTTTAAATACCGCGTTTAATCAACCCACCATGGCCGTGGATACCCATATTTTCCGGGTATCGAACAGGACCGGTATTGCCCCTGGCAAGGACGTACTGGAAGTTGAAAAGCGGCTGGTAAGACTGGTTCCCAAAGAGTTCCTGATGGACGCGCATCACTGGCTGATCCTGCACGGTCGTTACGTCTGTAAGGCAAGAAAACCACAGTGTGGTAGCTGCATCATTGAAGATCTTTGTGAGTATCAACAGAAAACGTCTTAAGCTAAGGTCTGCATTTCATCAAAACGGTTTAGACAAGGAGATATCTGCTGATGACGTTCCGCTATGGCATCATCGAAGGGCTTTACGATAAAGAAAACCAGTGGTCCTGGGCATCCAGAAATGCCTATGCCCGTTTCTGTGCCGGAAAAGGCTTCGATTTCTATATTTATGCACCAAAAAAGGATCCTTATCTTCGCGAGCAATGGGATCAGCCCTGGCCAGAAAATCAATTGAATCAACTGAAAAAACTGGGTTCTGAGCTTCAACAACAGGGGGTTCGGTTCGGCATCGGGCTCACCCCCTTTCATGTGCGGGAGCTCGGTCAGAAAAACCGTGAAGCGTTAAAAAAGAAAATTACCAGCATCAATCAGCTGAACCCGGAGATACTGTGCATTCTCTTTGATGATTTCAGTAACGATATTGATGATCTGGCAAAAAAACAGGCTGAAATTGCCGAATTTATTGCCGGAGAAAGCACGGCGACCCAGTTTATTGTAGTGGGCACATACTACTCCAAAGACCCTTTACTTCAGCGAATTTATGGTGCGATGCCTGAGCGCTACTGGTCCGATCTCGGCCAATACCTGGACCCACAGTTTGAGATTTTCTGGACCGGAGACCACGTAATCTCCCTGGGCTATGACCAGTCAGGCTTGCAGGAGATAACGGATCACTTTCAACGCAAGCCCTTTCTGTGGGACAACTATCCGGTGAATGATCCCGACTGGCTGAAGCACCGGCTCAGACTTTACACCTTCTCAGGCCGCCCATGGCAAATCAGTGAATGGTGCAGTGGCCATGCCGCCAACCCGATGATCCAGCCCTGGTTATCGATGATACCTCTGGCCACGCTTTCTGACCTTTACCAGCAAAAAGACCGGTTTGATGGCCATGCCAGCTTCAAAAAGGCAGTGAACGATCTTTGTGGTATAGCGCTGGCATCTGCCATCGAAGATAACCTGATCTATCTTACCGAGGAAGGCACACATAATTTTTCCGGTTTTACCCGTCAACGACTGGAAAACGTCTTTGCACAGTTTCAGTCTGACCAGGAACAGCCTTTTACTGGTGAAATACTCAATTGGTTGCAGTCCGGTGAATAATGCTAGACTGCATCACAATTTCACTCGAATATCGTTTATACCAGAATAATTAATGACCAACTCCCTGAATATGACCTCCAAAACCCTCCAACTGGCAATAGACTTGATCAGCCGTGCATCCGTCACGCCTGAAGATAAGGGTTGCCAGGAGCTAATGATCAGCCGACTGGAACCATTGGGCTTCAAGGTTGAGCGGCTCCGTTTTGGTGAGGTTGAAAATATCTGGCTGCGCCGGGGGGATCAGAGCCCGGTTCTGGCCTTTGCCGGACATACCGATGTGGTACCCACCGGCCCGGAAGAGAAATGGGATAATCCACCGTTTCGGCCGGCTATCATCGACGGCATGCTGCACGGCCGGGGAGCCGCCGATATGAAAGGCAGCCTTGCTGCCATGGTAACCGCCTGCGAAGACTTTCTGGCAGAACACCCTGACCACAAGGGATCAATCGCCTTTCTGATTACCAGTGATGAAGAAGGTCCCGCCAAAAACGGTACGGTAAAAGTTATTGAGCACCTCGAAGCCCGCAACGAAAAAATCGACTGGTGCCTGATTGGTGAGCCATCCAGCACCGATAGGGTCGGCGATATGGTGAAAAATGGCCGTCGTGGATCACTCCATGGCCACCTGACCATCAAAGGCATTCAGGGGCATGTAGCCTATCCACACCTGGCCAGAAACCCGGTTCATGAAGTGGCCCTTGCCATTACAGACCTCACGGGCGAAGTCTGGGATGAAGGCAATGAATTCTTTCCTCCCACCAGCTTCCAGATCTGGCAGATTCATGCCGGCACCGGGGCCAGCAATGTCATCCCGGGAGAGTGCCAGGTTAATTTCAACTTCCGGTTTTCTTCAGAAGTGACTGCCGAACAACTTCAGCAACGCGTTACCGCCATCCTCAACAGCCATCAGCTGGAGTACGATATTGACTGGCACCTGAGTGGCCAGCCGTTTTTAACCCGCCCCGGGGCTCTGGTCAGTGCAACCGAAAAAGCCATTCTGGAGGTTACCGGAAGGGCAACGGAGTTATCGACATCCGGTGGTACATCCGATGGTCGCTTCATCGCTCCTACGGGTGCACAGGTAGTAGAGCTGGGTCCGGTCAATGCCACCATCCATAAAGTCAATGAATGCGTTAAAGCTGAAGATCTTGATACCCTGCAGGAAATTTATACAGGTATACTTAAGCATTTGTTAGCTGACAAGTGACGTTTCTCAAATGAGCAGTCTTGATCCATCAAAAGTCGACGATATTGAAGTTTATGCCAAGGACCTCTCGCTTGAGGCTATTATTGATTGGTTGAATGACACCTTTGATAGCGTTGTGCCAGTGAACAGCGGCAAGGTGGTGCATGACATGGAAGTAACCCGGCAGGACAAAACGATTCCTGTCATGATTGTTGAAAGCGCTGTTGGCAAGGCCTGGACCAGCATCTGGTTTAAAACCACAGGCACCCCCTGGCAGGATGACACCCAGTGTGCCCGGAGTCTTCAGGCTTATGGCCAATGCCGGGTTCGCTGTAACTCTGGCCCCTGGCAGGAAGGCGCTGATATGGATGAATGGTGGCAGCTGGATGAACGCGGGCAGGAAAAGCTGATCAAGTGGCCTAATAATTTATAACTGGAAAGCAGCAGTGTCTGCTTTCTTCAAGGTGTTACTCTGATTCATCGTCCCTTTCTCAGTTAATTAACCTGCCTTCTGGACAACTTAAAAAAAACTGGCTCTTTTCGTATTGCAGACTGCTGATTTCATAAATCAGGCTGGAATCCTCCTGTGGCAGGGCTTGGCAATATTTAGCCAGCAGTTTCCTGAAGGCATTGTATATCAAGGCCTTTGGCCAATTTTCATTGCAGAGCAGTCTGTAACCCGAAAAGAGCCAAAAAACTTATAGCGCTACACAACCCTTCCCCTGAAGCCAACTATTCTCAAGTGGATTTTTATTTTCCAACTCAAGGTTACTGTTGTGCAAGGATCGTTTGAACATCTCGTTCTGGAAATGGCCGTCATATTTGGTGGTGCATCCTTACTGGGCACTCTGTTTGTCTGGCTGAAGCAGCCCATTATTCTCGCTTATATAGGTCTTGGTATGCTGATTGGCCCTCATGGCCTGAATGTCGTCATAGATGATGGACATATTGAAGCAGTCTCCACGATGGGGATTATTCTGCTGATGTTTCTGCTAGGGTTACACCTTCATCCCAGAAACCTGCTAAAACAGCTCAAACAAACGGCCCTGGTCACCTTTCTCTGCCTGAGCGCTGTTGGTGTCATGATCTGTGCCGCTCTTGTCCTTCTCTTTGGTTTTCCATTGATGGAAGCATTAATCGCTGGTCTGGCCCTTGCCTTTTCCAGTACCGTGCTCAGTTTAAAGCTGATCCCGACCACCACGCTGCACCACAAAAGAACCGGCGAAGTCATGATCAGCATCCTGCTGTTCGAGGATATTCTGGCCATTCTGACTATTCTGATTCTATACAGCAGCAACGATGGCGCTCATATCGATGCACTGTTACTGCCGTTGAAAACCTGTGCCTTTGCCCTGGGTGCCTGGTGTTTTGTCCGTTATGTGCTGCTACCGCTCATGGGGCGTTTTGACATTATTTCTGAGTATATCTTCCTGGTTTCTCTGGGCTGGTGTCTTACTGCAGCGCAGCTTGCTGAGTCCTTTGGACTATCCCATGAGATCGGTGCCTTTATTGCCGGAGTCAGTATTGCCACCTCCCCGATCTCACTGTTTATTGCTGAGGGCTTAAAGCCGTTGCGGGAGTTCTTTCTGATTCTGTTCTTCTTTTCGGTAGGCGCCCAGTTCGATCCAATACTAAAAAGCCATTTGCTGGTGGCCATACTATTAACATCAGCGATCGTCTTAATCACCAAACCAGTACTGTTCAAATACCTGTTGCAGCATTTGACAGGAGAGCGAAACGATAATGCGGGAGAGATGGGATTGCGCCTTGGCCAGAGCAGTGAGTTCTCACTTCTCTTGGCCTATGGAGCCATGACGGCAGGAAAAATTCAGCAGGAAACCGCATTACTTATCGAAGGGGCTGCCATTCTCACCTTTATCGTGTCTACCTATCTGGTGGTGTTCAGGCTGCCAACACCGATATCACCCAGTAATGAGTTAAGAAGTGATTGAGACATGACCGGGTTCTTTAATATCACAAAACAAGGCGGTCATGATGGACATCAAAAAACAGTCTCTCCTGTTTCTATATAATCAGAACGACTTTTCCCGGATCGCCTCATCTCTGCGGAATAACAACATCTTCACCCGCCACAAAATGGGTGTCTTGTTGCCGTGCAGGAAGGCGATATTGCCGGTTGCGTTGAAAAAACCATCGATCATCAAGAAGGAAGAAGTGAATGGCTGAAGTCATCAATACCGAAAAAGCACCTGCAGCTATCGGTCCCTATGTACAGGCAGTAGACACTGGCTCTCTGGTATTTACCTCTGGTCAGCTGCCCATTGATCCGGTGACCGGGGAAATGCCAGAAGACGTGGCTGCACAGGCTCTGCAGTCTTTGAAAAATGTCCAGGCAATTATTGAAGCTTCCGGCCTGACCATGAACGCCGTGTTTAAAATGACGGTATTTGTGAAAGACCTGAATACCTTTGCCACGGTTAATGAGGTCTACCAACAGTTCTTTGATGGGCTGGGCGCTGGTTATCCTGCCCGGTCCTGCGTAGAAGTTGCCCGTCTGCCGAAAGATGCACTGGTAGAAATTGAGGCTATTGCGCAACATTAATATTGTGCTTCAAGCCGGTAATCGAAGGGATCGTTGACGTTTCAAACCTGTATTGAAATCAGTCTGAAAAACTCTGATTAATACTCACTGATGAGTGCTGATCGAAGCTGACGACTGGTTTCAGACGGATCAAGATCAATAACCAGCCTAATCTGCAGTTATAACGGGTTACCAAAGTGAAAGATCAACAGGCCCTCCGAATAATAGGTGTTCACTGTTTATTACAATCGCCCTTTATAATGCACTTTGCTTCCTCAAGCGCGTAGCGCACTAATCCCGCCGCTGTTTTGATATTAAGTTTTTTCCGGATATTTTGCCGGTGAACCTCGGCAGTTCTGACGGAAATAGACAGCTGTTCCGCTATCTCTTTGTTGCATAATCCCTCGGCAACCAGGGCCAGGACAGACTCTTCTCGCTGGGTCAGAGTCGTATGTTTACTCCCCGAAGCATCATTGTTGGTGCCAATGAGGTATTTGGACGTACCGGAACTGAAAAAGGTGCCGCCTCTGTGCACCGTTTGAATCGCCAGAATAATTTCTTCCGCATCAACGTTTTTCAGAACGTAACCACAGGCACCCAATTGCACCAGTTTATGAATATACTCCCTCTCTTCATGCATGGTCAGTGGCAACACTTTGATATCCGGCATTTCCCGGGATAACATCGAAATTACTTCGATGCCTCCCATAACCGGCATGGAAATATCCATAAGCATCACGTCCGGTGAAAGGGCTTTAGCAGCTTGAATGGCGTCTTCACCATTATCGACACTGGCAATAATATGGATGCCACTTTCTCCATCAAGGCTGGCTTTCAGCCCCTCACGAACCATCGGGTGATCATCTGCCAGCAAGACTCGAATTTCTGTTTCCATAAGATTCCGGAACCTTTCCTTTATAAACCGCTGTCAGGTAAAAAATGGCGCTGATGCTGGTGCCCGGCAGTGGTTTTTTTTTGCCATTTTCACGAGTTGCATTCCGATAATTGATCTGAAGCGTTCCTCCCAGAAGCTCCGCTCTCTCTTTCATATTATTCAGGCCAAGCCCGGTTTTTTTTCGTTTGGGAATACCAACCCCATTGTCTTCTATAGTCAGCGTCACGACATCGCTATGCATCTGCACGCTCACTGAAATTTCAGTGGCTTCTGAGTGTTTTTCGATATTTGTCAGGGCTTCCTGGATAATACGGTAGATGGTGATTTCAAGAATATCAGGCAGTGATTGCTGCAGATGAATGCGGGTAATCACTCGAATCTGCTGACGTTCAGACAGGCCTTTCAGCATTTCCTTTAAGGCGGCCTCAAGGCCGAGATCGTCCATCAATACCGGACGCAGATCATGGGATACACGACGAACTTCAACCATAGCCTGATCAATCGTGCCCATGGCTTTTTGAAGGTGCTGCCTGGCGACGTCCTGCCCCCACTTTTTATCCACCAGGTTGATCCATAACCGGGTGGAAACCAGAAGCTGATTTATGCCGTCGTGCAACTCCCGGGAGAATGCCCGACGCTGGTTAACCTGGAGTTTTAATGAGTTTTGCGCAATTTCCTGCAGTCGCCGGTTGGCCAGTTGTGTTTCACGGATGTTGATAATCAATCCCGTCAGGATAATCACAATAACCGAAATCGCTACAATGCCACTGACAGTGAGCAGTGTGTTCTGGATATTATTTTCAACATCTTCCCTGATACCTGACACTTCCAGCATGACATCATCCAGATATATCCCGGTGCCCAGCATCCAGCCCAATTCCGGAATGTTGACAACATAGGCTAATTTATCCTCTGTCCCATTTTTCGAAGGCTTTCTCCATTTATAACGTTCATAACCCCCTCCCTGGCTGGCATGGTGCAACAGATTCCGTATCAGGTGCTTACCATCACTGTCCTGTATATCCAGCAAATTCTGGCCAATTAAATAGGGCTGAACCGGATGCACATGGTTGACACCATCCATTGAGTACGCGAAAAAATAACCATCCTCACCATAATGCAGGGCTGATAATATCTCCTTGACTTCCTGCTCTACAGTGGAACGGGATGCACCTTGCGTCAGCCGACTGAGAGGGTCTCCGATGGTTGCCAGCGCCAGTTCCACATAATGTTTCAGCTCGGTCCGCTTGGAGGCCAGAAGATTACGTTCAAATGTGGCAATTTCCTGTTCAGACAATATTTTTGTCTGACGTTGGTAGATGGTAGTGATCGCCACTGAAATCACGATCAGCGGCAACAGTGTGAGTAAAATTATTGTAACTGTTCAGCACCCCCACATAAATCTGGAATTTTCTGATTTTTATACCATCCTCTTAAGCACCATTTTTCCACAATATTCGCCAGCATGATTCCAGAACTACCCGCAACTATGTCGGCTGAGATTCTCTTGAAAGAGAATGCAGAGCTGCGGATGAGAGTTGCCTGTCTGGAAGAGCGATGTCGAGAATTGGAAGAAAAGGTTGGCAAGAACAGTCAAAACAGCAGCAAGCCGCCATCGTCTGATGGTTATCAAAAACCTTGTAAAAACAGTAATTCTCCAGATCATTCTGACGACCTTTCCGCAGATGAAAGGTACCGATCCATCGGATGAAAAACCCAATCCTAAAAGTCTGAGACAGTCTTCTGGTAATAAAGCCGGTGGAAAGAAAGGGCATCAGGGCACTTGTCTTAAACAGCTGAAGTTACGCAGCTAACAGCTCTCTCAGCTGCCCCAACGAAGCTTTCAGCCCTGCCATATAGATTTTGGCTCTGAGCTGAAAGTGATTCAGATTTACTTTCAATGACAATACTTCCAACCTGAAGGCTGAGTAAATTGAAAGAAAGATATGATTACTCTGTGTTCTCACAGTATGCGCCGGTGACTTGGCCATTGACGCATTCGATTTCAGCGTTTTATGGAAGACCTCGACTTTCCACCGTTTCTCGTAGATTGCCTTGAGAGTCTCGGCATCACAGTCAAGATCGCTGCAAACCAGATAGAGAATGCCTGTGCTTCCGTCTTTGTTTTTAAAGACCTGACGGTATAGCAGAACAGGGAAATCGACACCTGCTATCCACCCTTGTACAGGCTTATCTTCTGAAAAATCAACAGTATCTATACGCTGTGAACGGCCTTGTAATTTGTCGTCCAGACTGAGGGATACCTTGCGGTTTGACTTCATCGCCATCAGGAAATGTTTATTACAGTCGTGTCGAATAAACATCATATTGTCGTTTGAGCAAAACCAGCTATCTGCAAGGACATAGCGGAACATAAGCTGGTTATGGCAGCAAATCATCAGCATCTCCCGCATCATTTCATTTTTGGTTTGCTCTGCATATCGTCTTACCTTTTTTGTCTTCAAGTCGGTGTACAGGATGGTTTTCTCGATCAATTTATAGGCGACAGGAATCGACGCATCTCCGGCATGGTAGTGTGCATTGAGCAGATTTATACCTTTCACGGTGCGATTTTTTGTATGATCAAAATGCCAGGTGTTCAGGGCATTCTCTTTGCTGAACTGCTTTTCCTGAATCGTATCGTCAAAGATCAAAACCCCATCACTGCACTCAACCTGTCGCACGACGGGTTTAACGTAAAGCCATAAGTCACGACTGGTAAACTCATTGTTTGAAAGCAATCGGGTGAATTGGTCATGACTGTAGACATTATCCAAAAGCTCTGACACTCCCGTTGCAGTGGTCTTCCCAGACGACGACAACAGGTAGTCAGAATAAAGTTCTATGAGATCATTTTTCATGCCACCAATAATGGCTGATTTTCAGCAAGGTGCGTAACTTGAGTTAAACAGGTCGATATCCCTGACTATATTGAGTACCTTCCGGTTAAAGAATGCAATAAATGTCAGGCGTCTCTTCTTGATAGTGAGCCGGTCAAATATATTGAACGACAGGTGTTTGAACCAGGGAGACCGGGTGAATTTGAAGTAACGGCCCATAGAGCTGAAGTAAAAATCTGCACTTGTGGTTGTCGGAATCAGGCTGAATTCCCGGAAGGTGTTACCGCTGCCGCACAATATGGCTCAGCCACACAGGCTATGGCCGTCTATCTTAACCAATACCATTTCCTGCCTTTTAAGCGCGTGTCAGAGTATTTTAATACTCTCTATAAAATGAGTGTAAGTGCAGGCACTGTCGCCAATTTTGTGGCCAGAACCTATGAAAATCTGGCTTCTACTGAAGAGGTTATTCGTGACGCCTTGCGGGAATCGTCTGTTGCCGGAGCCGATGAAACGGGTATGCGGGCCGAGGGCTCTTTGCACTGGCTACACGTTATGCGGGATGAACAATGGACGCTCTACTACTTGTCTGAAAAGCGAGGTCGTGAGGCCATGGACACGATGGGCATACTGCTAACATTTGCAGGCGTTCTGGTTCATGATCATTGGAAATCCTATTTTGCATATGCGGCAACTCACGTACTTTGCAATGCCCATCACCTGAGGGAGCTTTTGGGTGTTGTTGATAGGGACAGCAATCAACTGGCGTTGCGATTGATGAAGCTACTGAGGCTTTCCTGGCATTACTGCAAGGGCTTTAAGACCATAGGTATGCTACAGATGCCAAGTGTTGTCTGTGAACGAATCGAGAAGATTTATGACCGGTTGCTTCAGCGGGCTCTAATGAAAGAAGTCGTCTATATGGAGAAGCAACGAGAGGAGCTTAAGCGCAAGAAAGTCAAGAATACTAAAGCTTACAATCTCTTCAAACGACTCACTGAGTTCAAGGCTGAGACACTGCGCTTCATGTCAGATTTTACCATTCCCTTCGATAACAATGGCAGTGAGCGGGATGTTCGAATGGCCAAGTTAAAGCAGAAAATCTCAGGCTGCTTCAGGAGTGCAGACGGTGGTTCTATGTTTGCACGGATTCGCAGCTATTTGTCGTCTGCCAGAAAACAGGGAATGGACATATATCAATCACTTCATAGAGCTGTTCGGAATTACTGTAATATGCCTTTGCTCAGTGCTGAATAGTTACGATTATTTTTTCAACCCCACCCGGCTCCTCCTTCAGGATATGTCGGTAGGTGCTGAATTTCTCTTTGGACTTCGCGCTATTTTCACCGTAAGCCAGGTCAAATGCCTTCTTCAGGTGTTCTGCCGCATGGTAATAATCAACAATTTCTTCTCCCTCCGGTAGCTCTTTGGTGAAGTATGTCCAATTGTCCCGGGCTCCATCTGCCACTTTGACCAGAGTCAGATTTGGCTTTTGCTGAAGCACCTTATCCAGAAGGTTTGAAAGGGATTTTTTCAATGTCGCTTTCTTGCTTTCAGGCATTCGTCCCATCCTGATCGTAGAGAGGCGATCTCCCTGGTCATCGTAAAACGACAGTGTTCCACAACTGGCCTCCTGACAACCTGCTGGCCCTCGGGTACGTTTGCCTTCAGCAACACTCTTTTCACGTTTCTCCTGACGCTTGCCGTCTTTCATTGGTAGCATCACACCGTCAAGGGAAGCAGCTACCGTCACCGCGTCAGGCGGTACTGTGAGATTCTCCGCGAGAAGGGTCTCGAAAGGGTCAAGGTGCTGCTCCCATTGTTCGTTGAGTTTTTTGGGAAGACGTGCCAGAGAGCTGGTTGAGGGTGACATATTCCCCATTAGATCGAGTAAGCTTTTTACGTCCGCGGGCGGCAACTGGGCAACCATCCATGCTGCTTGCTTCGCAGCCTTTGGTAACCAGTAGCCTTCTACAACGCCAGCCTTGAGCTCTAAAGGGACAATGCACTTATCCCCTGCATTGCGGTAGAGGCTGCGCAATACCCGGACAGGTCCTGCTGCTGACTGGTAGGTTTGATAGCTGCGTAATGCCTGGTGATACACGACCCCATTCACTTCGATAGAAGCTTTATTGATGTCTAATTTTTGCAGTTCTTCTGCCAGTATTTCTCGCTCCGCCTGAATAAAGAGGGAGTGAATCTCGTTTTCATGATCCTCAAAATGCTGGATTGGATTATTGGACTGACGAAGTAGGGTCAGTTTTTGCTGCAGTTGGTCAATAGCAGGACAGGAATCATTGGCGACTTTGGTTAGTGGCTGACATACTTCCATCGGAGCGGCCTCTCACAGTTGACTCTTTGTTTGCTGTTAGAATCATAGCTGTGTTTGGCTGCTCTCCATTCAGTTTGAAAAATTTGGTGTTACGTCTGTTTGCTGTAGCTCAAGGCCTGTGGGTGTGATCAATATGAGACTTTCACCCGACTGAATCCGAAAGGTGGGGTCAGGAAGGATGTCTGCAGATTCATGGCAATCAAAATGGCGAACCACAACGGTGCAATGCCAAGGGCATCAGCAACCGGGGCCAGAATAGGCACAATAATGAAGCTGATTTCAACAAAGTCGATAAAGAAGCCCAAAACCAGAATGGCCACCATGGAGAGCAACAGGAATCCCGTTGCCCCACCGGGCATATTGGTCAGTACTTCTTCAACAATGTAATCACCGCCGGTGTAAGTGAAGGCCATGGAGAAGGCTGTGGCACCCAGAAGAATAGCAAATACCATTGCGGTCACCTTGACCGTTTCCAGGGAGGACTCGTAAACCATTTTCCAACTGAACTGCCGATAGACCAACGACAGTAACAGAGCACCCACACACCCGAGAGCGGCAGATTCAGTGGGTGTGGCAATACCGACAAAAATAGAGCCCAGGACAATAAGTATCAAAGCCAGTGGAGGAATAATTGCTTTCACTGCCTTGAAGTATTGTTCACGACGACTGTTCACATCCTCATCCAGTGGCAGGGCTGGTGCCAGTTCTGGGCGAATCCAGGAATAGACGACGATATACAGAACATAAACACCGATCAGAACAAAACCGGGGCCAACTGCCGCTTTAAACAGATCACCTACCGGTATTCCCATCACATCACCCAGAATAATGAGAATGATGGACGGTGGTATAATTTGCCCAAGGGTACCGGAGGCGCAGATGGTTCCGCAGGCCAGTGACTTATCGTAGTTGTACTTCAGCATAACCGGGAGTGAAATCAACCCCATGGCAACAACCGAAGCACCGACGACACCGGTGGATGCTGCCAGCAACGCGCCTACCAGCACCGTCGAGATTGCCAGACCGCCTTTGATACCACCGAATAGCTTGCCCATGGACTCGAGCAATTGTTCTGCCAGCTTGGTCTTTTGCAGAATAATGCCCATAAACACAAACAGCGGTACAGCCATCAAAACGACATTCTGCATAATGCTCTGGATGCGAAATGGCATGAAGGCAAACATCTCCATCCCTTCAGCCCAGACACCGAAAATCAGGGCGATCCCGCCAAAGGTAAAGGCAACCGGAAAACCGACAAGCAGCATCAACAGCGCCACGAAAAACATCACAATACCAGTCATTGTTATGTTACCTGTTATCAGTGTTGTGGTGAGTGTTGTGGTGGGACGTAACAGCTATCAGACCGTCTTCCGGTCAGAACATTAATGCTGTGCAGGAACATTGCCAGACCACTGATGGCAATGGAAAAAAATGTGAAGGGTATGACCGATTTAATAATCCACCGGTATGGCAGGCCTCCGGGGTCTCCGGACGTTTCCCCCAGCTCATAGGCTTCCCGGGCAAAACCAATACCGTAATAGCCAACCAGCAAGGCAAACGGCATTAGCAGTATGATTGCACCCAGCAGGTCAATCCATGCCCTGTGCCTGATGGACAGCCGCTCGTAAATCAGGTCTACACGAACATGACCATTAGTTCGCAGGGCATAAGGAACACCCAGCATAAAGACTGTAGCAAACAGGTGCCATTCCAGCTCCTGCAGGCCAATAGAGACATTATTGAAAAGATATCGGGCAACCACATCCCAGAAAACATTAAACACTAATAAGATAAACAGCAGCGCGGCTATTTTTCCCAATACGTCCGAGAACCGGTTGAGCAGATTTTCAAGCCGCACCAGCATAACGCTTCTCCGCCATTAACAGGTAAGTAAAGGAGCCTGGGAGCCTGTCCGAGAATAGACTGCCCTACGCGGCAACTGCTCCTGCGTTGCCCTAGCTCCTGCATCCATGCAGTCGTGCGGTGGCAGCAAATTGGTCTAAAAATTCCGTTTTGTTCGGCAAATAGCCCCACTATTCGCCTCACAAAACGTAATTTTTATCCTCAATTTGCTGCCATCCTCGCTACGGGCGCTATTCTCGGACAGGCTCCTAGTGCAGAAAAGCGCTAATACACATACAGCCAGACCCCTCGTTCCCATGCTCTGCGTGGGAATGCATACCGGAGCCTGCCAGATGCAAAACAATCTATTTATGCCCGGAATCATGAGAGTTTAATGGAGACCCACAGTTCCACAGAGGCCCGGTATGCATTCCCACGGGGGACCGTGGGAACGAGGTCTTGTGTATGTATAATAACGCTTGGCTGCACTAGAACCAGGCTCCCCAGGGGGGTTATTTTGTGTCGAAATTATTCAGGTAGGCCTGGTCTGAAATGTTCGTCCAGCGACGTACTTTTTTCAGGTAGTCCGCCTGTGAGTCAAGGATTTCCTTGGCGAGTGGGTCTTCTCCGGCTTTTTGTGCCAACAGCTTGGTGTTCGCCGCCTGCATGGCCTGGATGACCTCGGCCGGGAAATCCCGGATCTGGATATTAGGGTATTCACTCTTCATTTTATCCAGGTTCACGGCAGACTCATGATAGGACTGAATGTACATATCATAAGCAGCGGTACGCATGGCGACTCTCAGGATTTCCTGCAGATCAGCCGGGAGTCGATCCCAGGTACGCTTATTGACCAGGAACTGTAATTCAGTACCAGGCTCATGCCAGCCGGTGTAGTAATAAGGGGCGATCTGGTGGAAGCCCATACGCATGTCCAGTGACGGGCCAACCCATTCCAGGGCGTCAATGGTCTTACGTTCGAGGGCAGTGTAAAGCTCGCCGGATGGAATGTTTGTGGGTTTTGCGCCCAGCTCCGCCATAACCTCACCGGCAAAACCCGGGATGCGCATTTTCAGACCTTTCAGGTCTTCGAGAGAGTTGATCTCTTTCTGGAACCAGCCACCCATTTGATTGCCGGTATTGCCGCCAGGAAAGCTCTTCAGGTTGAACTTGTCGTACACCTTATCCATCAGCTCCTGACCACCACCCTGATAGAACCAGGCGTACTGCTCTGATGCGGTCATACCAAACGGCATGGTGGTGAAGTACAGTGTGTTGGGTACCTTGCCCTTCCAGTAGTAGGATGCAGAGTGACCCATGTCGTATTGTCCACTGCGCACCATATCAAAGACACCGAAAGCGGCCTTGTGCTTATTGGCACTGTCGATGGTGATTTTCAGTCGACCATTGGACATCTTCTCAGCCATAGCGGCCATATTGCGGGGAGTATCACCGAAAATCGGGAAGTTGCTCTGCCAGGTCTCGGCCATTTTCAGGCGATAAACTTTTTCGGCTGCCTGTGCTGAACCGGCAAAAGCCGCCACGCACAGTGCTGTCGCCATTATTTTTTTGCTAAAGGAGAGTTTCATAGCCACCTGCTGATGGAAGTTTATTATTCGAATTATTGCAATGGTAATCCTGACGCAAACACGACGATATTTATATAAGCGTTACCGCTAAACTCTGTCTACGTATTATTACGTAGATAAGGTGTGAACAGTGTTTGGTTGATTCCCGAGGAGTAGCGATCAAGCAGATAAGCAACTGAATGATATGGCACTTCGGAGCCGACCATCAGGTGACTGAGGCTATCGACAGGATCATTATGACTTGAATTCATTTTTTTTCATTTTGCACCCTCCCGGGATCTCAATGGTTAGGTCACTTTTCAGCTGGCAGCAGCATGCCAGTATTTTTCCCTCTGGAATGAAGGCAATAGGGTCAGTGGTATAGGCGACCTCTCCATCAATAAGGGTTACCTGACAGCTGCCGCAAAACCCCTCGCGGCATTGATAGTCAACCTCGACGTTTTCCTGCTCAAGCGCTTCGAGAAGTGTCAGCTCCTTACGGGGGATAAAGCTGAAACCTTCAAGAATTTTAACAATATGAGCCATGGTATTTCGCCTGTATTAGCCAGACCTGAAACAAGGCTGGCTATGGGACGTTTTGAATTGAAGCTGCCTACAACATTGTTTAGCGAAGATCTTATAACGAAAAATTACTGAAGTCCTCAGACTGTACTTCACTGTCAATTTGCCCAACCAGATAGGAGCTGACTTCCACCTCTTGAGGTGCAACCTGCACGTTGTCGCTGTTCAGCCAGCTGTTCATCCAGGGCAGAGGGTTCTGTTTGATCGCAAACGCTGGTTCAAAGCCAACGGCAACCATCCGCTGGTTAGTGATGTATTCAACGTACTGGCCCAGAATGTCCCGGTTCAGGCCGATCATGGAGCCATCACGGAACAGGTAGTCTGCCCAGTCTTTTTCCTGTTCTGCCGCGTCAATAAAGATCTGTCTGGCCTGCTCTTTCAGCTCGCGGGCAATTACTGCCATTTCCGGGTCATCTTTGCCGTCAGCCATTAATTGCAGGATATGCTGGGTGCCGGTCAGGTGGAGAGCTTCATCCCGGGCGATCAATTTGATAATTTTGGCGTTGCCCTCCATGGTGGAGCGCTCGGCAAAGGCAAAGCTGCAAGCAAAGCTGACGTAAAAACGGATCGCCTCCAGTACATTCACCGAAACCACCGTCAGGTAGAGCTTGCGCTTCAGGTCCGCAATGCTGATGTTGATCTCTGCCCCGTTAACGGTGTGTTTACCTTCGCCCAGCTGATGGTAAAGGCTGACGCCTTCGATCAAGGCATCATAGTAGCGGGTGATGTCCGTGGCGCGCCTGGTAATCGCCTCATTCGTCACAATATCGTCGAAGATACGGGCCGGCTCGGTAACGATATTACGGATAATATGGGTATAGGAGCGGGAGTGAATGGTTTCACTGAAGGCCCAAGTTTCGATCCAGGTTTCCAGTTCCGGCAGGGAAACAATGGGTAACAGGGCAACGTTGGGTGAACGACCCTGAACTGAGTCCAGAAGGGTCTGGTATTTCAGGTTGCTGAGAAAGATGTGCCTTTCATGATCAGGTAGCGCAGCAAAGTCGCGACGGTCAGTGGAGAGGTCCACCTCCTCGGGGCGCCAGAAAAAGGACAGCTGTTTCTCGATCAGCTTCTCAAAGATAGGGTATTTCTGCACGTCATAACGGGATACATTGACATTACGACCAAAGAACATGGGCTCCTTAGTGGCATTGAAGTGTTCCTGGTTAAATGTGGTGTATGTCATTGTTTGATTTGCCCCAATTCAGTGGTTTCCGCGCCTGGTTTTCTGGCCGGCTTTTCAGCACATGCAAGCGTGAAGCGAACAGTGTTTTTTATCTATAAGCATTTTTGCTACAGGCGGTCCGGTTATAAAAAACGGCTGTTCGCTTTGATTAACATTGCCAGTACCTCTATAAGTCAAGTACCGGGATGTTCATCAGATTTTGCAGGCACCCCCTGCACAGCCATCATCCATATCATTTTGAGCATCAGCGGCACCATCACGGGTATTGTGGTAGTACAGGGTTTTTACGCCCAGTTTGTAAGCGGTCAGCAAATCCTTCAGCAGCAGTTTCATCGGTACTTTGCCGCCTTCAAAGAGACCCGGGTCATAGTTGGTGTTGGCAGAAATCGTCTGGTCGACAAATTTCTGCATGATGGCAACCAGCTGAAGGTATCCATCATTGTTCGGAATGTTCCAGAGCAGCTCATACCGATCCTGAAGTTCGACAAAATCAGGAACGACCTGCTTGAGAATGCCATCTTTACTGGCTTTAACGCTGACAAAGCCCCTGGGCGGTTCAATACCATTGGTGGCATTACTGATCTGGGATGAAGTCTCCGATGGCATCAATGCGGTCAGGGTTGAGTTGCGCAGGCCAAAGGATTTAATCGCCTCACGCAGACCTTCCCAGTCAAGGTGCAGGGACTCGTCACAAACTGAATCGAGATCACGCTTGTAGGTATCGATAGGCAAGATACCGTTAGCATACGTGGTCTCGTTGAACTTGGAGCAGCTTCCTTTCTCTCTGGCCAGCTTGTTTGAGGCTTTCAACAGGTAGTATTGTATGGCCTCAAAAGTGCGGTGGGTCAGGCCGTTGGCAGAACCATCTGAGTACCGGACGTTGTTTTTGGCCAGGTAGTTGGCGAAGTTGATGACGCCAACTCCCAGGGGACGTCGCCCCATGGTCGAATTGTAGGCGGCAGGAACCGGGTAGTCCTGGTAGTCCAGCAGGCTGTCAAGCGCACGAACAATCAGTTCAGACAACTCTTCCAGTTCATCAAGATCCTTCAGGGTACCCAGGTTGAATGCGGCCAGCGTGCAAAGGGCAATCTCGCCCTCTTCATCATGGATATGGGTCAGGGGCCTGGTTGGCAGGGCAATCTCCAGGCACAGGTTACTCTGGCGAACCGGGGCTACTGCAGGGTCAAATGGGCTGTGGGTATTACAGTGATCGACGTTTTGCAGATAGATTCGCCCGGTGCTGGCCCGCTCGGAAGCGAACAGTGAAAAAAGTTCAATCGCCTTCAGCGTCGTCTTGCGGATGCTACTGTCCTGCTCATATTGCTTATAAAGTCTTTCAAACGTTTCCTGATCGGCAAAGAACGCATCATAAAGCCCCGGAACATCACTGGGAGAAAAGAGGGTGATATTGCCGCCTTCGATCAGGCGCTGGTACATCAGCTTGTTAAACTGCACGCCATAGTCCAGGTGTCGAACGCGGTTATCATCAACCCCCCGGTTGTTTTTCAGCACCAGCAGGTTTTCAACTTCAAGATGCCAGATCGGGTAGAAGAGGGTAGCAGCCCCCCCGCGCACACCCCCTTGAGAGCATGACTTGACTGCTGTCTGGAAGTGCTTGTAGAAAGGGATACAGCCGGTATGAAAGGCTTCTCCTCCCCGGATTGGACTGCCCAGGGCGCGAATAGTGCCGGCATTGATACCGATACCTGCACGCTGGCTGACGTATTTAACGATAGCGCTGGAGGTGGCATTAATGGAGTCCAGTGAGTCCCCGCATTCAATCAGCACACAAGAGCTGAACTGACGCGTAGGTGTGCGTACCCCGGACATAATGGGCGTTGGCAGGGATAGTCTGAATGTGGACACCGCATGGTAGAACCGCTCAATGAAATCCAGGCGGGTTTCCTTCGGGTATTCAGCAAAGAGACAGGCACCAATGAGCATGTATAATATTTGCGGGCTTTCATAGTACTCGCCGGTTACCCGGTTCTGTACCAGATATTTGCCCTCAAGTTGCTTGACCGCCGCATAGCTGAAGTTCATATCACGGCTGTGATCAATGAAGCTTTCCATCTGATCGAACTCAGCTTCGCTGTAGTCCGTCAGGAGGTGCCGATCATACTTGTTCATCTCCACCAGTTTGGCCACATGACTAAACAGCCTGGGCGGTTCAAACTGACTGTACGCCTTTTTACGCAGGTGGAAGATCGCCAGACGGGCAGCCAGATACTGATAGTCCGGTGCCTGGGCTGAAATCAGGTCGGCAGCGGATTTGATCAGTGTTTCATGGATATCCGTGGTCTTGATGCCGTCGTAAAACTGTATGTGAGATTTAAGCTCTACTTCGGAAACGGAGACGTTATCCAGACCTTCTGCAGCCCAGGTAATCACTTTATGGATCTTCTCAAGATCCAGCTGTTCCTTGTCTCCGTCACGTTTGGTGACCAGGATGTTTTTGTTCATTCAGCCCTTACCTGTGTATTCGATGAAAGCTCTCTAAAATCAGAGCTCGCTATGATGAAAGCGCTGCTATCAATAACGTTGCAGCACACTTCCATGATCCGCTTGGTCTGTCAGCAGGCGGTATTTACTTCGCGTGCTGGCAAACAACCGCAACGTCTACCCATCACTGCCTTATAGTCAACCGCTTTGCACTGCAGTGGTCGTGATGAATGTCAGTCTGTCCGGGATAATGCCGGGAATGCCTGGTGAATCAGATCTTCGTTGTTCTCTGCAAGACAGGCTACCGTGCGAAAACCGCAAGAAAACCACCAGATTGTAAGCTGAAAACCTGCATGTGCATGCTTCCCTGAGCACCGTCCGCTTTTCCTTTGTGTACTGCCGTTAACAGCAAATCCGCTGTTTTGCTTAATGTTGTCTGAGGCATTTTCAGTATGCTGTCTTTCCCGGACATGTTCATACAAAAAATGCGGCTCAGTAACGATGGGTACCATATATTGTGTAGCGACCGTTTATATACACAAGATAATGCGCAGCCGGGAGAAATTCAAGCCGATAAAAACGGGGGATTACTGTGGATAAGCTGTGGATTTCTTCTGGTGTTAATGTCCGCTAACTCCCGGATAACTTTTTCAGACAGATAGAAAAATTTGCAAGCTCAGCCTGAGGTTTTCTCAAAATAAAAAAATATTCTGAGTCCGACGCTGGTAAGAAAAAATAATGAATAATATGGCATCCGAACGTTGACTCAGAAATGTGTGGGGCTGCTCCTGTTCCGGGGAGGACGTTGAAACGTTGGTAGTGTAACATCTACGGCCACACAAGATTGGGGCTAAGTTACCGTTAATGGTTGAATCAGCTAAACTCCCATAAAATCTACGTTGTAGGGGAGTGATATGCAATCTGAACTCTTCCAGAATTTTATTGATTCCATTTCAACATTAACCAGTGAACAGCGAGACATTCTTAACAACTCGCTCCTTAGTACTCAAATAGAGGTTACCGAGGTAGTAGAAACCACTGACTCTGAACCTGTTTACAGTGAATCTATACCCAATAACGATAATGCAACACCTGACGTAGAAAAGAGCATACTTGCCCAATTTGCCGAAAACCCCAGGTGCCCCAAATGCAAAAGCCATAGCGTTGGTCGCTGGGGCATACGAAATGGCCGACAGCGCTACCACTGCAAGACTTGCGACTCAACGTTTAACGCCTTTAGTGGAACGCCTTTGGCAAGGCTCAGGCACCCTGAAAAATGGAACAAGTACCTCGCAGGTATGACTCACTCTATGGTCTTGCGACCAGCTGCTGCTGAGAATGCCATTGACTTGAAAACTGCGTTCCGCTGGCGTCACCGCTTTCTTGAAGTGATTAATAATGATCAAGCAGAAGAGCTTTGTGGCATTACTGAGCTTGATGAAACATTTTTCCGTGAATCCTTCAAAGGGCAAAGAGAAGGCCTTCCACGGCCAACCCGAAAGCGGGGTAATGATCCCAACAAAGCCCGAAAAGTCCCGGTAATGGTGGCTCGGGACCGTAATCGAAATACCGTTGACGGTGTATTAGAAAACGAAAGTGCTAATGAATTGTGCAGGCATTTAAATGGCCGCATATCGATACAGGCCACGGTCTGTGCGGATGCACACCTCGCTCACGAAAAACTTGCTGACAAGCTTGGATTTGTCTTCAAGGAGCTGGTGACATCAGCAGGTCAACATGTTGTTGAAGGCATCTACCACATCCAGACTGTAAATTCTTATCACAGTCATTTAAAACGCTGGATTGGCGGCGTATTCCAAGGGGTTGCAACTCGTTACCTTCCCCATTATCTGGCCTGGAGGCGAGAACTGACGGCAGCAAAAAAATTAACTGTTGGCCGGTTGATCAGCAGAATTACTGAACATTGGTGCTTCCAACCATTAACGGTAACTTAGCCCAAGATTGGATTGCCAGCGAAGTGCCGGATTTTAGCCGCTTTGAATAGACAGCAACGGCTTCAGTGCTTCGCTTCTTTAACCCTGGGGTGTAAAACAATGGCTTTGGATAATGCAGAAACGGGTCGCATCCTGATTGTTGAGGATGATGAGCGTCTGGCGACCCTGACCCGTGAGTATCTTGAAAATAATGGCCTTCAGGTGTCGGTTGAAGGGGATGGTGGTAAGGCCGTTGAGCGTATTTTGAGTGAACGCCCCGACCTGGTGGTACTGGATCTGATGTTGCCGGGAGAAGATGGGGTTTCCATCTGTCGCCGGGTGCGTAGTCAGTATCATGGCCAGATACTGATGTTGACCGCCAGAACCGATGACCTTGATGAAGTACTGGGACTGGAAATGGGAGCTGATGACTATGTTGCCAAACCGGTTCGCCCAAGAGTATTACTTGCCCGTATACGAGCCCTGCTGAGACGGGGCGCGGCACCAGCAGAAGAGGAGCCGCAAGTGCAGAATAGCCTTCGCTTTGGTGCGCTGGTTGTGGATAACTCCATGCGGGAGGCCTGGTTGGATGACAAGAGTGTCGACCTCACCAGCGCTGAGTTTGATCTGCTCTGGTTGCTTTGTTCGAACGCTGGCCGGGTGTTGAGCCGGGAAGAAATCTTTGCCCAGTTAAGAGGGATTGAATACGATGGTCAGGATCGTTCCATTGACGTCAGGGTTTCACGAATTCGTCCCAAAATTGGTGATGACCCAATGCATCCACGTCTGATCAAGACCGTGCGCAGTAAAGGTTATCTCTTTGTGAAGAGCATGTGAAACATGAATAAGCTGCTTGCACAACGTCATGAGTAGTATTTTTCTTCGAATCTATGGCGGCCTGCTGTTTTCTCTGGTTCTGGTCTCAGTGCTTTCCGGCATCGTTGTCACTATTGTTAATGGTGTTCGACTGGCTGAGTACAGAGAAGATATGGCCCGGGGTACTTTTCGCCTGGTCTCTGAAGTACTGGCATCAATGCCAGAAGCGCAACGACCGAAATGGCTGGGGGAGTGGGGACAAAAGCTGTCGATTCCTTTTTCCATGTTGCCGTTGGAGCGATCCGACTTTACGCCCAAAGAAATTGAGCTGCTCTCTCAAGGGGGTATTGATGTTCAGATGCTGACCGAAAAGGCAGCAGTTATTACCTCGTTAATTGATGATCGGTGGTTGTTGCAGGGACGTGTGGCTGAGATATCAGAACAAATGGCCAATGGTACCATTGTTTTTCTCAGACACCTGCTTGGCCACTATACTCCGGATGAGCGAGTTACCGTATTGGCCCAACGATCCACAGAGTCGCTGGGTTTCCCAGTGTCCATTGCCCAGTCTTCAGATATTTCATTACCCCCCCTGCAAAACACCCAGTTGCAGCAGGGCAGTATTGTGACGGTGTTGAACATAAGAGATGAGTCGCTCCAGCTCTATGCCCGAATGCAGGATAGTGATCAGATACTCCATCTTGGTCCATTGAAATTGCTTAACCCCTATCCCTTTAAACTGATCCTGACCCTGAGTCTTTTCGTCCTGGTTTCCCTGAGTCTGGCCATTTATATCCTGGTCAGGGGCATGGAGAAGCGGTTGCGGAAACTGGAAAGAGCGGCTACACGCTTTAGTCGGGGAGACTTTGAGGTACGGGTTAATGTCGGGGGGGCTGACTCGATCGGTCGCCTCGCCATGGCATTTAATGCCATGGCTGACCATATTCAACGCCTGCTGAGCCTGCAGAAAGAGATGATTCGTGGCGTGTCTCATGAATTAAGGACTCCTGTAGCACGGTTGCGTTTCGGCCTCGATCTGATTGCTGACGCCAGAACACAAGAAGAACGGGAAGCCCAGCTAGAGGGAATGGATCAGGATATCCAGGAGCTGGATCATCTGGTTGATGAGTTTCTGACCTATGCGAACCTGGAACAAGGTACTCCAACCATCAGTTTGAAACGTCATGATGTTGATAAAGTAGTGGCCCAGGTGGTTGGCGAACATCTCAGATCACAGAATCGGGTTGAAATAGAGCATATTCCCTGCAATGTTCTGAACCCCAGACGTTTTGTAGAAATTGATCGTCGCTATATTCATCGGGCAATACAGAACCTGGTCGGCAATGCCTGCCGCTATGCTGACAGTAAAGTTCAGGTGCGTTTTTCTTCCACTCAGGACACCTGTCGTATTGATGTCGATGATGATGGGGCAGGGATTCCTGAAGAGCAGTGGGAAAGGGTTTTTTCGGCTTTTTCCAGGCTGGATGACAGTAGAACACGTAAGTCAGGAGGCTATGGTCTGGGGCTCTCAATCGTCAGACGCATTATGTACTGGCATGGGGGCCGGGCGCTGGTTAGCCACAGCCCTCTGGGAGGAGCCCGGTTCAGTCTGGTCTGGCCCAGAAAACAGCGGCATTAAGTCATCAGAGGGGGGAGGACACCTCCCCGGAAGCATCAAGAAAGCCCTGGAGAATATCAAGAACGTCCTCCGGGATTCCTTCCTCTTTGAGAATATGGAAGGCAACATTCTGTGTTGAGAAGCCGGGTTTCAGGACATAATCATAGTGCAGGCGACCTTCACTGTTGATGTCAGCGCTGACATGAAGATTTTGAAACGTATCCGGGAACTGATCGGCCAGTAATGTCAGCCTGGCGTAGTGAGTAGAAGAAATACCAATCGTCCCGGGTAAATCGCCAATAGCTTTTATATAGGCAAGTGCACCAATCTCCCCTTCCTTTGGGCTGGTATTGCTGAAAATTTCATCCAGCAAGACAATGCTGAACTGGTCCGTCTTCAATGTGCGTAATTTTTCCAGCAGCTTGATCGCTCGTTTTGACTCTGCGCTGAAACTGGAAACGCCAGTAATCATTTCCGGTTCAATGACGGTGTGGGTATGGATAAAGGAAAATGGTGTTAATTTAAACGTGTCAGCCGGGGATATTCCCAGTGTTTGCGCCATGATGACATTAAGCGCTGCGGCATCCATAGCATTGGACTTTCCCGCCGCGTTCGGGCCAGTGATAATGATGCTGGCTGGTGCTAAGTAGTTGATAATTTGCTTTCGGATAAATTGACTGAACGATTATTTAGTATTTGCAAACGAAATCATATGACTCTCTCCAAATGAAGCGAACACTCGTTCAACTTCCTTTTCAAATTCCGTGAAACTCTTGATTGACAATAGATTGAGCCATTCATACTTTACTTTCCTCCACAGGATCTCAATCAGATTGAGTTCAGGTGAATATGTTGGAAGAAAGCAGATCAGTAACTTTTTCTCAAGAGTCCAGTCAGCGATTCTGTCACGAAACTTTTTGCTGGTATGAATACTGGCATTGTCCACCATAACTACGGTGTAGCGGTCATTTGAACTGTATTTTTCATCCTCCATTTTCTCTGCGAAGTCGTCAAAGGCTGCAATCACTGTATCACTATTCACAGAGCCCACAACAGGGTAATGAAACAGCTCACAGCTCCGATTCATAAAGCCCAGCACGTTGATGCGCTTACTTTTGACTGATGGAATTCTGAGCTGCTTTCCTTTTTCCTGCCAGCCATATGGCACACAAGGTTCTTGAGTAAATCCGGACTCATCAAAATAAAACAAGTTTATTAACCCTTTGCGCTCAGCTTCCTGGGCGTCTTTCAGTGCAGTTTTACAACGCTGGAAATGCTCTTCGTCCCGTTTATGTTTGCACGATTTACGGAGTCTTTTGTAAACCAGTCCTAACTTTTTTACGATGTTGGCCAGAGTAAGTTTTGATGAGGATTTACCGGTCTCATCCTCAATTTTGGATTTTACATACGATAAACGACGAGGCTCTTCTGCTACTAACTCTTTTATGCGTTGCACTTCAGATTCATCATATATGCAAGATCTTCCACCACCATGTTTCTTATACAATGCACGAATACCATAGTCCTCCCAATCATCAATCCATTGGGAAACGGTCTGATATTTAATCTCAAGGATTTCTGCAATTTGCTCAAGGGTAAAGCCTCGATTACTCAATAGAAGACCATGAGCTCTTTCCCTGATACACCTCAGAGGGCCGTAGTGCTTGGCGTATTTCAAAGTTAATACAACAGCTTCATCAGTGATATTGACATACTTCATAGGTTGGGGACGTTTTAGTTCAAGACCCACTTATAATAGATTAAGGATCTCTTTCTTTGTCTGCCTGATAGTACGATCAAAATATCCATAAGCAAACTTTTAACTACTTATAGCGTGGCTGGCAGTAAGGTCACTGGAAATAGCAGCGGCAGGGTGTAGCAGAGGGTTCCAGAAGCCCCGGAGTTCAAGATTCGGTAGCGCTGATACTTCAAACTGTGCAAAGCATAATGGATTATTTTTCCGGTAAGACGATGACCTCAGTAGCTTGGCAACGGTCAGCCAGGCATCAATTTCACCTGCGGCCTGCATGATCCTGATTAATGGGATGTGGTTGCGCCGAAGCAGCATAAGGCTTCTCTTGTAGCGTCCAATATTGGTAGATAGATAGGAGAGTGCGTCGGGTGTTTTCTCAGGAGCATCCTTTAGCAGTGTGACTATTTCCTGAATCTGGGTGGAATTTCGAAACTTCAGAAAGCCGCTGTAATGGTCCAGAATATCTTCGAGAACCGGGTGATACTGGGCCAGTCGTTTAAGCTCTCTGGCACTTTCCAGCGCTCGTCCGGGTCTGCGACTACGTTCCATGACAAAAGTATAGGCGGCCCGATTATCCTGAAAGAGTCGATAGGATTGATAAATAGCGATCATTTGCAGTACCACAAAGCTTCCGAGGGTAAAAATTTTGACCGGTGGTGGAAGCCCCTGAAAGTGATGGTGCATTTCGGAAATGACCCTATTCATGTTGGTTGGCAGGTTGATTGCTGAATTGAGAAGCCCCTGAATAATTCCGTATTGTGAGTCAAATTTTCCAAGAAGCGTGGATGCGATCAGGCCAATAGGAACATTCAATGTGCTCATAATGCTAATAGTGTCGTTTAATCGACGAGCAATCTCTTCATAGAATGCATCTGAGGTGAGCCCGGGGATGTAAGTCTGGTAATCGATCTCATCAAAATGGGGGCTGTTAACTGCATCGGAAGGGTCAAGCAGGGCAATCAGTCCATCTTCATCTGCAGCATAACGGATGAGTTGCTCCTCTATCTGAAAGATGACTTTTGGGTGATCCAACAAATATTGAAGCGCTCTCTGGCGTTGTTGGAGGATTTCTACTTCAGTAATGGGAGATATCAGCAGGTTTGCCAACATTATCTCTCCAGTGACCGTTATTGGTGGGCCTAAATTGCTGAGAAGGCTATGTCCGGGATTTTGCGTGGTCCCACTGAGAATATGCAGATCCTTGACGGCATGAGGCGTTATTATCTCGCTGCCTTTTTTATGAACTCGGGAGAAATTTTGCAAAAGAATGCTTCGTCTTTCTCCCGGAGACAGGAGAATTTCGGGCAACTCCTGCTTCTGGTTACGAGAGTTCAGTGCATTCTTGTACTTATCTACGGAGTGGATTGGCTAAGTTACCGTTAATGGTTGGAAGCACCAATGTTCAGTAATTCTGCTGATCAACCGGCCAACAGTTAATTTTTTTGCTGCCGTCAGTTCTCGCCTCCAGGCCAGATAATGGGGAAGGTAACGAGTTGCAACCCCTTGGAATACGCCGCCAATCCAGCGTTTTAAATGACTGTGATAAGAATTTACAGTCTGGATGTGGTAGATGCCTTCAACAACATGTTGACCTGCTGATGTCACCAGCTCCTTGAAGACAAATCCAAGCTTGTCAGCAAGTTTTTCGTGAGCGAGGTGTGCATCCGCACAGACCGTGGCCTGTATCGATATGCGGCCATTTAAATGCCTGCACAATTCATTAGCACTTTCGTTTTCTAATACACCGTCAACGGTATTTCGATTACGGTCCCGAGCCACCATTACCGGGACTTTTCGGGCTTTGTTGGGATCATTACCCCGCTTTCGGGTTGGCCGTGTAAGGCCTTCTCTTTGCCCTTTGAAGGATTCACGGAAAAATGTTTCATCAAGCTCAGTAATGCCACAAAGCTCTTCTGCTTGATCATTATTAATCACTTCAAGAAAGCGGTGACGCCAGCGGAACGCAGTTTTCAAGTCAATGGCATTCTCAGCAGCAGCTGGTCGCAAGACCATAGAGTGAGTCATACCTGCGAGGTACTTGTTCCATTTTTCAGGGTGCCTGAGCCTTGCCAAAGGCGTTCCACTAAAGGCGTTAAACGTTGAGTCGCAAGTCTTGCAGTGGTAGCGCTGTCGGCCATTTCGTATGCCCCAGCGACCAACGCTATGGCTTTTGCATTTGGGGCACCTGGGGTTTTCGGCAAATTGGGCAAGTATGCTCTTTTCTACGTCAGGTGTTGCATTATCGTTATTGGGTATAGATTCACTGTAAACAGGTTCAGAGTCAGTGGTTTCTACTACCTCGGTAACCTCTATTTGAGTACTAAGGAGCGAGTTGTTAAGAATGTCTCGCTGTTCACTGGTTAATGTTGAAATGGAATCAATAAAATTCTGGAAGAGTTCAGATTGCATATCACTCCCCTACAACGTAGATTTTATGGGAGTTTAGCTGATTCAACCATTAACGGTAACTTAGCCGAGTGGATTTTTGATAAGTGATCATGTATCAGCTGATAAGTATTGGTGACTTCCATTCCTTCAATAGCGTAAAGACTTGCTGTAATCGTGGTAATTAATAGGAATGTTAAATAATGACTGGCTCTTGATTTTTTTTGGCGTTTTCGAGAAAACAGTATTATTTTCTTACTGTTAATATGGTCATCAGGGTATAAAAGCTTCATGAGACACTCTTGACGAAATAACCACTTCAGCGTCGTGACTGAAGATGGTCCAACCTTTTCTCCGAAGTCTGACAGCCTGCTGCCGTGGTGATAGTGGAAGTTCCTGTGGTCTCTTGATTTTTCTGGCTTAGAAGAGTGTACCAATACTTAACCCGGATATTTCATAAACCTTCTCCCGCTCTCGCTTGTCCTTTGCCGCTCTAAGGGAGTTTTACTCAGTCGACCGTACTCCCCGGTAAGGCGCTCCTTCGCAAAATCCCTTAGAGCGACAAAGTCCTCGGCTTTGGCATCCTGCGTCGCCCTACCTCCCACATCCATGTGGTCGTGCGCGAGATTCGGGGCAGTTTATGAAATATCCGGGTTAACCTGAACTGAGCTTATTTTAATTATTGTGATCATTTTTATTTGAAAAAAATCCAATATATCCACGCCATAAATGAACTATATAAATTTTTCACAACGAAACAAGGCGATAAAACACTTGCTAAAAGCACTCGAGGCGAGCAGTTCATGCATGTAATGACTATTCATTCCGTTAACCATCCGGATCTGGTGTCTGCAGAACATTCAGTGAACGAATATCAGGAGCCGAACGGTCGTTGGCAAAGGTTTTCGTCTGTGCAGTATGTTGAACTGGCCAAATTATTTTGTACTTCGCTTTCTCCGTTTCACACTTATGGTTCTTCTGAAGGTTCTTTACCGGTGAAGTCTGAGCCATTGTTTGGACTGACCATGCCCGTTGCTGCAGACTTTCCGGGTATGATCCGCTTTGGCGGTCACCTTGTGGCGCAGGCTCTTCCGGGCAGTTCGATGGCAAGTACACTGGCAGCCGCAGTGGGTACTTTATGTTCATCTATTGAGGTCGTTTCTGCTGTCTCGAATGCGGTGATTTCCGTTGCCGATGCTGAAACGCTGGGGAAAATCGGAAAAGATCCAAACTTCCCATTGGACGGCCATTACCGACAAACCAGCGACATAAATATGAATGACGCTCAACATCTCCACCCCATCGGCTGTCGTTTGGATCCGTTTCAAGGGGACTATGACGGTGGTGGACATAAGATCAGCGGTACAAAACACTGCCTGTTTGAAAAGATGCGTGGTAATAGTACGGTCAGAAATATCCGGGTTAGCCACGCTGACATTACCTCAGAAGATCCACACCGGTCCGTTGGTGTTATTGCCTGCAGGATGGGAGAAAACGCACAAATAATGAATGCTCTGGTCGAAAATAGCACAGCCAAAACGGTGAATAATCATGCCGATGTTGCTATCGGAACAGGTCGCATGGAGGACAAAGCCAAAATCATTTCGCTTAATGTAGTTAATTCCAAGGTCTCCAGTTACGGTCGTAAATCAAGAGCAGCTATCGGATCAGGATTAATGACAAATGATGCGAGTATCGAGAATTTAAAAGCGTTAAAGTGTAAGGTATCTTCAACTGAATGGCATTCCAGTATCGGCATTGGAACGGGATATGCCATGGGGCGTGCGGTCCTTAACGGAGTAAGCGCAGTGGGCTGCCAATTGCATTCAACCGGTAGTGCAGTGGCCTCTGCCATCGGGGCTGGAGAGGCAGGGAGCGAGGCTCGAATTGAAAACACCCTGGCTGTGATGTGTGACAATTCGGTAGAAAAAAGTACCGTCCGTGGTGATGATTCTACTCAGGCGTGGGCTGCCGCTGGTGTTGGTGTAGCCTGGGGCAAAAGCAAGATCAGTAATACCACTGCACTGGATAGCAGGTTCCATGCTGAAGCTTCCTTAACCGGTTGTGCTGCCGTTGGCGTTGGCGAAGCTCGCCCCGGCGTCACCGTGGAAAACACTGAAGCGGTCAATTGTCGAATAACTACCGATGCCTCCCTGGCAGAGTATGCAGGCATTGGCGCTGGAAATGTCTGGGACGGGGATGGCCCGAAAAATACCCTGTCAAGGAACTGCTCAGTGAGTACTAAAAGGAATAATGGTGCTGCTGCCATAGGAGGGCTGTTTATTGGGGGGTTTGGGGGGCCTCCAAGTGAGCGTATTCCCGGTGTTGCCTGCGGCTCCTCCCGTGCAGATCGCTTTGGATTTTACCACTACCCTGATTCACCGGAATGTTCGAGTATTTGTTGGACATCTGTCAGTAATATCGGGAGTAACGCTACAGGTATCCACTTCGAACAGGCATGTGATTATGGGGCTTTTAATAGCTCTTCAGTTGCCTCTTCCACTCCGGACACCTCTGCTTCAATGATCTTCTCTACAAATACCCAGCCTACCACTCTTGATAACGGGTATATCCGTCCATCCACTGCTCACCTGCCTCCAACAACAGCTCCCTCTGTTGATGTTGTTGAATTTACTGACGCTTTTATCAACAACCCAATTGCAGTAAATCCTGTTGCCTCCTCCACTTCAGTTATCTTCTCTACAGATACCTCGTCTACCACGCTTGGTAATGAAAATATCCAGCCACAAGCTGCTCACCTGCCTCCGGCAGGAGTTCCCTCCGTTGAGGTCGTCGATGTTGTTGACGCCAATCCTTTTACCATTGCCCCAATATCCATAAGGTTCCTGCTTGGTGGAGTGCTAGTAGCTGGTGCGGCTGCACTGTATTCCATCTACTCGAAACCCAGTGATAATGCCGAGAATAAAAAAACAAGGCTCTTTTCGTATTGCAGACTGCTGATTTCATAAATCAGGCTGGAATCCTCCTGTGGCAGGGCTTGGCAATATTTAGCCAGCAGTTTCCTGAAGGCATTGTATATCAAGGCCTTTGGCCAATTTTCATTGCAGAGCAGTCTGTAACCCGAAAAGAGCCAAAAACAAAAGTGGTTAATACGGTGTAGGTTTTTAAACCTCCGATCAATCTAAAATTCAGAAGCCAGTTTATGCAACAGACTGTCGATCCAGTTGCCGATATTGCAGGGCTTCTCCCAAGTGCGGGCTCAGCACCGAGGTGCTGTCTGCCAGGTCGGCAATGGTTCTGGCCACCCGTAAAACCCGATGCAGCCCACGAGTTGAGATGTGCAGTTGCTCCGACGCTCTGGCGATCAGCCCTTTCTCCTTTTCACCCAGTGCGCATACTTCAAACAACTCTCTGGATGACAGTTGGCAATTGATTTTTCCCTGTCTTGCCTGCTGTATTCTTCGGGCTTTGATGACCATGTCTCTGAGCTTTTCAGAACCGGTTTCTTTGGAATGGTTGTTCTGAACAGCAGGCTCCAGAATGGTTTGGATAGTCTGCGATGGCACTTCAATCTGAAGATCAATACGATCCAGTAATGGCCCGGATAGCTTGTTTCGGTAGCGTCTGATCTGGTCAGGTGAACATCGGCAGGTTCGCTGGCTGTCTCCCAGGTAACCACAGGGACAGGGATTCATTGCGCCTACCAGTTGGAACCGGGCAGGAAAACATTCCTGACCTTTAGCCCGGGTGATGACCACCTCGCCATTTTCCAGGGGTTCCCTGAGTATTTCCAGGGCAGCGCGGGCAAATTCTGGCATCTCATCCAGGAAGAGCACGCCGTGGTGTGCAAAAGAGACCTCCCCCGGTTGAGGTATGCTGCCACCTCCCACCAGGGAAACGGATGAAGAGGAGTGGTGAGGTGTGCGAAAAGGGCGTTGCCAGATAGTGTCCATGGAGCTGGATGTGAGTGAGTGTATAGCGGCAACATCAAGAGCTTCAGTCTCTGTCAGCGGAGGCAGCAAGCCGGGAAGACGGCTGGCCAACATGGTTTTTCCGGTACCGGGTGGACCAAAAAGCAGCAGATGGTGACAACCGGTAGCTGCAATCAGCAACGCTCGTTTGGCTTGCTCCTGCCCTCGTACATCGGACAGATCTGGATAATTTGTCCTGCCAACATGCGGGTCTGGTTTTGCCGGTTCAATATCAGTCTTTTCCTGCAGGTAAGCGCAAACTTCTGCAAGACTTCGTGTGCCGATAATAGTGACCTTGCTGACCATGGCAGCAACAGACGCATTTTGTTCAGGAAGAATCAACGTCCTGTTCATGGCTTTGCAGGCTAACGAGGCAGGAAGAATCGCCCTGACTGGACGAAGGTGACCAGAAAGCGCCAGCTCACCAAGGAACTCTTTACTTTCCAGAGTCTTGCCCGGCAGCTGCCCTGACGCCACCAGAATGCCCAGCGCAATCGGCAGATCAAAACGTCCACCTTCTTTTGGCAGGTCTGCCGGGGCAAGGTTGACCGTAATTCTGCCATCAGGAAATTCATAACCACTGTTAATAAGGGCACTGCGAACACGATCCTTGCTTTCCCGGACAGCGGCTTCTGGTAAACCGACAATATTTAAACAGGGCAGTCCCTGGGAAAGATGAACTTCCACTGAAACCGATGGGGCACGTATGCCCTGATTTGCCCGAGTGTAAACCTGGGCCAGCGTTGAAGGCATTTTTTATTGACCGATTAATCAACCTCAAACGATCAAAGATAGCAGCTTATGAGAGAGTTGCCGGTTCAGTTTGCACCTGCCTTAAGCTTCAGGCACAGCGTATGAACCGGTGATTAATTGTCAGCGTTTTGCTGGTCGTCGTTGTTGCTGCTGTCTTGCAGCAATGTTTGTTCTGACCTCAGGGCTTCCACTGCTTTTTCCAACGCTTCAAGACGCTCGCGGGTGTGTCTCAGAACCGCAACCTGAGTATCAAACTCATCACGGGTGACCAGCTCCAGTTTTGACAGCGCACTGTCGACCAGTGCTTTGATATTTTTTTCGATATCTTCCCGGGTCTGGCTTTTGTCACCATTAAAGAGGTCAGCGGCTTTACTGGCGATCGTATTAATTAAGGCGGCTTTATCGATCATGGTTATCGCTTGGCGGGTAGTCAGAGATAGGGGAAGGATACCTCAATAGCAGTAAGTCCTGATAGAACCCGTACAGAAAAACGCTCAATCCCGGGTTATCATTATCAGAGCCAAAACCATCTGAGCCGAAGGACAAAGTCCTGCTTATTTCACAATCCATCATCGAATAAAGCCATAATCTTTCCGGGTTTGATCACAATAAAGTCGTTATCAGCAACACCCTGTTGCCGTTTGGCGACCTGCAGATCTTCCGGCGGTTGCAACATCGGCTCATTGGTCAGCATAAAACTGCCCCAGTGCATCGCCAGCGATAAGCGGGAGCCAACGTCGTTGTGGATATGCACGGCTTCTGCCGGATTGACATGGATTTCTTTCATAAACCAGCGGGGCTCATAGGCTCCAATCGGCAACATGGCCATATCCATATAGCCGAAGTGCTCACCAATGGCTTTAAAATCCGAGCTGTAGCCCGTATCCCCGGCAAAATAAAAGCGTTTGCCCGGTTCAGATGACTCAGCAGTTGCTTCAAATACCCAGCCGCACCAGAGCGTTCGGTCCGGAAATATTGAACGGCCACTGAAGTGCTGACAAGGTACTGCCGTATAAGTCCAGCCACGGTGAGTATGGGATTCCCACCAGTCCAGCTCGACCCAATTATCGATAGCCTGTTTGCTGAACCACTGGCCTAAACCCAGGGGCAACATAAACAGGGGAGGATTGTCTTTTTGCCTGTTCTGAATCGCCAATACCGAGTTACGGTCCAGGTGGTCGTAATGATCGTGAGAAATCACCACCACATCCACATGGGGTAAGGCATCAATAGCGATTGCCGGCGGAGAATAACGCTTGGGACCAGCCCACTGTACGGGAGACGCTCGTTCAGAAAAATGCGGGTCGGTAATAATATTCATGCCCTGGTGGCGAATCAAAAAGGTGGCATGACCAATCCAGCTCGTCAGGGATTTATCGGAATGCTCAAATACCGAATAATCATCGTCCACCACCGGAATAGAGACTGTCTCCGGCAGGGTCTCAGTAATTTTCCATTTCAAGATGTTCCGCAACGAACGATGATGCATTTGCATCGCCTCGTTATTGCGAAAACCACCGCTTGGTAGGTGATGCTTTTTAGAACGATTCATGGCAGCTACCTGTTTATATTCTTCGATCAAGTGAGCGCGTAGCAACACCGCAATAAAATTCAGGTATTGCCACACGGCCATAACTTTTTTGCTGACGACTTTTAAATCGCCAGCAAACACAAAAAAATAACCAGATAAACAGGGAAAATACCATGAAAAATGTGATTATCATGGGCGATTATAGCCGCTATGGCCTAGCTGCGGTTCAACTCTTTTGCAAAGAAGTTTGCAACGAAGGCTATGAGGCCTGGTGATTGCGCACTGTTATGGTGCACCTGTTGGGCGAGACAATCGGTTTTAGTGCATCAATTTAGTGCGTCAAAGGGGTGCGTATGCTGGTTTCGGGACTCGTTTGAATCCGTGTAACCGTCGATCATGTCCATTTATGGGGATAGGTAAAAACTGGCACAATACCTGCTTAGACAGGTTGACCATTTAATCAGTGCCGGGCGGGATCGCCTGAAACCAATACTGGCGGGGTCCGTTCTTCCTTTTGTTAGCCCTTGAAATAAACAGGCAGTTGTAACACGAGGGGAAATGCGTAGACTTTGGAAGCAGTATCGCATCCAGGTCACCCCTCCGGGATGAATAGTAAGTAAAGCCAGGAGAATAATGCATGAAGTTAGTATCAGCCATTATCAAGCCATTCAAACTTGATGACGTGCGGGAAGCGCTTTCTGATATCGGCGTTCAGGGTATTACTGTAACTGAGGTCAAGGGTTTTGGTCGCCAGAAAGGTCATACCGAGCTGTATCGCGGTGCAGAGTATGTTGTGGACTTTCTGCCCAAGGTCAAGATTGAAGTGGCTATCTCAGATGACCAGCTCGATCAGGTGATTGAAGCCATTTCCAAGGCAGCCAATACCGGCAAAATCGGTGACGGCAAGATTTTTGTCACCGCTCTGGAACAGGCCATTCGGATCCGCACCGGAGAGACAGGCGTCGACGCTATCTAAAGCCAGTCAATGGCATTACTCATCAGCAGCCACTGATGACATCGCCCTGCAGTAATAGGGATATGCAGCCGTGAGCTAAGAACAGCCATGAGCTAAGAACAGCCATGAGCTAAGAACAGCCATGAGCTGAGAAAAAAAGATAAGAAGATGTAAATTATACTGGGAGGGGTCCCGTGGACGATATAAATCAGCTGTCGTATGCGCTCGATACTTTTTATTTTCTGATGTGTGGTGCACTGGTCATGTGGATGGCCGCAGGCTTTGCCATGCTTGAAGCCGGTTTGGTGCGCTCAAAGAACACCGTGGAAATTCTGACCAAAAATATTTCCCTGTTTGCCATTGCCTGCACCATGTACCTGCTGTGCGGTTACCAGATCATGTATCCGGGTGCCAATGAAGGAGGCATTATGCCCCTGTTCGGCACATTGCTGGGTACCGAGAACAGCGTCGAGTCGGTGGTTGCCGGTGGAGATGACGCACCGTACTACTCTCTGCGCTCTGACTTCTTCTTCCAGGTGGTCTTCGTGGCGACCGCCATGTCCATCGTTTCCGGTGCGGTTGCTGAGCGTATGAAATTGTGGGCCTTCCTGCTGTTTGCGGTCTTTATGACTGGCTTCATCTACCCCGTACAGGGCTTCTGGAAGTGGGGTGGAGGCTTCCTGAACGAGGCTGGCTTCCAGGACTTTGCCGGTTCCGGTGTGGTTCACATGGCCGGGGCTTCTGCCGCCCTGGCTGGTGTCCTGCTGCTGGGTGCCCGTAAAGGCAAGTATGCCTCGAACGGCGCTGTTAATGCCATTCCCGGTGCTAACCTGCCTCTGGCCACTCTGGGTACCTTTATCCTCTGGCTGGGCTGGTTCGGCTTTAACGGTGGTTCTCAGCTAAAGATTGCCGATGTTGAAAATGCCAACGCGGTTGCCCAGATCTTTGTCAACACCAATGCTGGCGCAGCCGGTGGTGTCATTGCCGCCCTGATCGTTGCCAGACTGCTGTTTGGCAAGGCTGACCTGACCATGGCCCTGAACGGTGCTCTGGCTGGTCTGGTTGCTATTACCGCTGAACCTCTGACACCAACTGCCCAAGGTGCAACGCTGATTGGTGCCATCGGTGGAGCCCTGGTTGTCTTCTCTATCGTTGCACTCGACAAACTGCGCATTGATGATCCAGTAGGTGCTATCTCTGTTCACGGTGTTGTGGGTGTCTGGGGTCTGCTGGCTGTCCCTCTGACCAATGAAGCGGCCAGGTTCGAGATACAGCTGCTGGGTATTGCCAGTATCTTCGCCTGGGTGTTTGGTACCTCTCTGGTCGTCTGGGGTGTGATCAAGGTGATCATGGGTCTGCGTATCTCTGAAGAGGAAGAGTACGAAGGGGCTGACCTTACTGAATGCGGTATGGAGGCATACCCGGAGTTCACCGGCAACTCTTAAACGCCCGGAGTGATAACGTTACTTGCTGGCTAAGTTACCGTTAATGGTTGAATCAGCTAAACTCCCATAAAATCTACGTTGTAGGGGAGTGATATGCAATCTGAACTCTTCCAGAATTTTATTGATTCCATTTCAACATTAACCAGTGAACAGCGAGACATTCTTAACAACTCGCTCCTTAGTACTCAAATAGAGGTTACCGAGGTAGTAGAAACCACTGACTCTGAACCTGTTTACAGTGAATCTATACCCAATAACGATAATGCAACACCTGACGTAGAAAAGAGCATACTTGCCCAATTTGCCGAAAACCCCAGGTGCCCCAAATGCAAAAGCCATAGCGTTGGTCGCTGGGGCATACGAAATGGCCGACAGCGCTACCACTGCAAGACTTGCGACTCAACGTTTAACGCCTTTAGTGGAACGCCTTTGGCAAGGCTCAGGCACCCTGAAAAATGGAACAAGTACCTCGCAGGTATGACTCACTCTATGGTCTTGCGACCAGCTGCTGCTGAGAATGCCATTGACTTGAAAACTGCGTTCCGCTGGCGTCACCGCTTTCTTGAAGTGATTAATAATGATCAAGCAGAAGAGCTTTGTGGCATTACTGAGCTTGATGAAACATTTTTCCGTGAATCCTTCAAAGGGCAAAGAGAAGGCCTTCCACGGCCAACCCGAAAGCGGGGTAATGATCCCAACAAAGCCCGAAAAGTCCCGGTAATGGTGGCTCGGGACCGTAATCGAAATACCGTTGACGGTGTATTAGAAAACGAAAGTGCTAATGAATTGTGCAGGCATTTAAATGGCCGCATATCGATACAGGCCACGGTCTGTGCGGATGCACACCTCGCTCACGAAAAACTTGCTGACAAGCTTGGATTTGTCTTCAAGGAGCTGGTGACATCAGCAGGTCAACATGTTGTTGAAGGCATCTACCACATCCAGACTGTAAATTCTTATCACAGTCATTTAAAACGCTGGATTGGCGGCGTATTCCAAGGGGTTGCAACTCGTTACCTTCCCCATTATCTGGCCTGGAGGCGAGAACTGACGGCAGCAAAAAAATTAACTGTTGGCCGGTTGATCAGCAGAATTACTGAACATTGGTGCTTCCAACCATTAACGGTAACTTAGCCTTACTTGCTTATATTGATGTCGATGCAACCAAATCGTGGTAGTAGCGACAATTGATTTGTCGGTTGATGAATAAGTTGTAAATCCACCGCATATAGTGAAAATCAAAAGAGCGTAAAATGAAAAGGTTTTTTCACCATAACTTGTAAACCCACGGCTCTGGTTTAGCCTGATATCAGGTTACCAGAGTCGTTCAGTTATGAAACCACGCAAGCTTGGAAAGTCTACCAAAAAACACATCGATGGCTTCAGTAGCATAAAGTCGGGAAAGCACTTCAGAGTCGAGTCGGGCAACGAGTTTAGTGCTTGTTACCACCTCGAAAAGGGAAAAGGCAATTTCTTCTTTATACTCTTTGTGACCTTTGTGGTTCCATTCAAAACCCATTATCAATGGGGAGGTAAGGCTAAGTTCCCTTTAATGGTTGGTGGTAGTTTTAATAGCTGTAGATATTCAGGTATTAAACAGAAATACTGAAACGCTATTAAAATTAAATATCAGCCATTGCCAGCTAAGAAATCCACTGAGCAAGGTCTTTCACTGCTCTTCCCAAGCCCTATGCTCTGTTGGTTTTTCTCAAGTACCTATAATAAATCTAAGTACTTATTACTCCAAGGTATGAAGAAAAAAACAACGCCAACCACTAAAGGGAACATAGCCGGGAGGTAAGCTTAATGTCCACCCTAAGTGCAATGCTTAAGTCTCAGGCATCTCTGCTGATACTTTATTCAGAAAACTATGATAGTCATCGGGATTCAATCCCAGTTTGTGCAAGTATTGAGCGGTTTGATGACGAACTTCTTTAGCTGTATAATCTTTGCTGTCTTTAACATCGTCAGGTACATACTGAATCGGCTCACCTTTTATTCGACGGTTATGGATATATTCGAACCAGGCTTTTAAAAACTGATTAATCAGTTTCAACTCTTGTATACTTTCAGGACAACGGAAAAAGCGAAACTCTATTGTGGAATAAGGTTCGACTGCCTCAGTTCCCAGAATATGCAATAAACCTATAGCCATAAATTTATTTGTAAACACATCACCCACACGACCATAAATTTGTTGCAAGGGAGACATCTGCACATAATGGCTATATATTTCTGAAAACTGTTTAAGCTTGTCCAGTTTTTCTGAATCTGTGAGCCGATAGCTATTCACTTCTTCATGATGGGAATCAGCTAATTTTTCATTATACGAAGTAATCATCAAATTTATCCGTTCAATGGCTAATTCTTTCATATCAGAATTATCAGAAAACAACTTATACCACTGACTCTCATTATTTTTGATAATTTTGTCATTATTACCAAATGCCCTGCTTAGGTAGGGATTGCTCTCAATCTCCCTTTGTAATTCCAGTAGAACGGCGGGATTACCACGCGTAGCAGATAGTGCATCCACATGCTTGTGACCGGAGGAATAATCTATAAGCCCAAGGTGAATCATTGCATTAACCGATTCAAAGACTTTTTCCAGACAATAGTCTGCACCAGACTCACCATCATGGTATGGTGTACAATTCATCTCAAGCCATCGATTAGAATCTATAAAAGGGATTACATGGAAATGGCCATCAAAAGTAAGGCCACGAAGACAAGGTGTCTGATTAGCGCCTAATTTTCTCATATGACCTTCAAATTTCTGAACATAAGCATGCGCCCCACCCCATAATTTTTTTTTGAAATCATATTCCAACTCTTCACCAAATTTTAGATCAACGAAGTGGTCAAGTGCTGTAACCTGTCCAACTGAATCTGATTTTTCTACAAACATATCATTGAGGGTCTCAAACCAGTGTTTATAGAATTCCGGCTCCATGACACTCTGATTAAAAGCCATTCTAAGTTTCTTGTTACTTCTCAGGATGGCCATAATTAAACTTCTGCATTTGTAGCCATCACCAAATTCGAGTTCTTCAATCGTATCAATATATCTTGTGGCTATCAAAAAAAGTCATAAAATGATCAAATTCTGAAAAAAGGCCATTCCCAAAAAGAATCTTTCCAAAAAATTCAAATGCTTCACGCCCGATTATTTTATAACGTCTATCATCTAAATCCGTATAATTCTTAAAAAGGTAATCAGATAATAATTCTCCAAGATAATAATATGGATTGTCTAAATCTCGTTCTTTTGAAAGCTTAGTTTTTTTGAAGAGCAAACATCTCTGATAGTAATGTATCTATTTCATTGACCCGTTTATCAGTAATTGTTTGTTCATGACGATATTTACCGACATCATCTCTAAAATTGAATCGCTGATCTTTTAACATACCTTCCATAAACAATATAAAATCCACAAATATTTCTTTAATGTTTTGCTTGGTGGTAATGGGGGTACATGAAATATATAAATTCCCGGGACTCTTTATTTTTTTATAATCGATTACTCTTTCGATGGATAAACTATGGTTCTTGGCTAGATTATTAATGGTATTCAGGAAATGCTTGGCTGCCTCCTGAGGTGACAACTCCAGAGCATCAGAGCCAAGCATTGTTTCTTCAATTTTATGCTGCTTGCACGATTTCACTTGTGGTGATACCGATTGGTTATGACGCTTGATTTGCTCACCAAATTTCTCAAATGACCGATCACCTTTGTTACTCACTGTTCCTGATTTAATTGAACTACCCAAGCCGGTTATTCCGTGTATGCCGCCTTTAATAGACGGAACACCATCTGGTTTAAAGGCTGACTCATCATTATTTTTGGCAGTGATTGAGCCTCCATGGCTAAATTTAGCAGCTTTGATTTTTCTTCCGAACCGAGTCTTTTTTGGACCTGTAAAGTCTGACTGCCTTTGCGAAGTATGATCGGCAGGTGGAATAAACGTCGGAACCTCGGAGTTTGAAGTACACAGCGTTCTGCTATTGGTTGCACCAGTAAAGGTGACGGGCTCACAAGTCTCTGTTTGAGATGTTGCATTGGTCGAAATGCTCGCAGTGAATGCGGGTCCGTTTATTATTGTTAATTCGTGCATAGTGTTTATTCTCATTAATAATTTATGGATTTGAACAATCAACGAAACTAGAAGTGCGCTCTTTTGACTCTGTACATCTCCGGACAGAATTTCCTACCTAACAACATAGGCAGGTGGAACTTTACTTTCGCGCACTCTTTGACCATCTAGTCAATAAATAGTTCCGTCGTTCTGTTTCTTGGTATCCAAGGCTTAGGACTGACTACTTCCTCATGATTTGTTGGAGAAAACTATGGGCTCTCTGCCAGATTAATGTGTGAATAAAACAGAGTTGCCATGCTGTATATCATGCCTTGGTCTCTAGGAGGCTGTCCGAGAATAGCCTGATTAAGTATAATCAGGCATCTTCTGCCCACTTTATTGTTGCCGAAACGGATGTCATCAATCAAATTCAAAGATAACCCTGCTGATTTTGACCAGCACCTGATGTTCCCATCGAACATCTGCGACCTGCTGCCACCAGATCATGATTGCTTCGTTTTTGAAGATATCTTCAAGCATATCGACACCTCTGAAGTGGAAAAGCAGTATCACCATCTTGGCCAGAATGCCTACCACCCACGACTGATTATATCGATCCTGATCTATGCCTATAGCCATGGTGTGTTCAGCTCCAGGGAGATTGAACGGCGCTGCAATCAGGACTTGGCTTTCATGTATATCGCCAAACAGCACTGCCCAAATTTCCGGGTGCTCAGTGACTTTCGTAAAAACCAGGCCACCTTTTTTAAAAGCAGTTTCAAACAGAGCGTGCTGCTCGCCCGGGAACTACAGATGGCCTCGCTGGGCCACATCGCTCTTGATGGTTCCAAATTCAAAGCCGACTCATCAAAGCATAAGGCCATGAGCTACGCACGACTTAAGGCCAAAGAAGCTGAATTAATGGCTGAAGTTGAGGCCCTGATTAAAAAAGCCGAAACCAGTGACAGTGAAGAGGACGATGCTTATCAGCAGGAGACTGGCTACAGCATTCCTGAAGACTTGCAATTCAAGCAGGAACGGTTAGAGAAAATCCAGGAGGCCAAAAAAGCGCTTGAAGAACGGGAACAGGCCCTGAATCCCGATAAGCCGATAGACGACAAAAAGCAAATCAGCTTTGCTGATCATGATGCCAGGATCATGGGTAAAAAAGGCAGTGGCTATCAGTACAGTTATAACGCCCAGATCAGCGTCGACAGCGATAATGGTATCATTGTTGGCCAGCACATCAGCCAGCATGCCAATGACAAGCAGGAAGTAAAGCCTGCACTTGAAGCCATTGCAGAAGCAACAGATAACGCGTCCATTGGCAAAATGAGTGAGGATAATGGCTATTACTCAGGGCCCAACCTGCAAGCGTTTGATGATGCGAACATTGACGCTTACATGGCTACGGATCGACAGGAGAAGCCTGCAACAGAGGGACTGGAAGACTCTGACAGAAAGTTTGTCAAAGCGGATTTTATTTACCATGAAGCAGACGACAGCTTTACCTGCCCTGCCGGTGAGAAGCTGATTTATAACACGGCTAGCAAAGCAAAACACAAAAGCTACCGCGTCAGTAAAGATATCTGCCGGGATTGCCCGTTACGTAAAAGGTGCAGTGGTGACAACAAAGACCCGGGGAAAGTGATTCGCACAGACCGCCACGAAGCCATACGCCAGGCGATGAACCGCAAAATGGAAACCAAAGAGGCCAAAGCGGTTTATGAGCGTCGCAAGGTGATTGCGGAACCGCCTTTTGGCCAAATCAAGAACTCAGGATTCAGAGGGTTCAGTGTCCGGGGTAAGGAAAAAGTGGCTGGAGAATTTTCACTGGTCTGCAGTGCTTATAATTTCAAAAAAATTGTCAAATCGGTTTCAACGGGATCAATCCGTCTTGAAGAAGCAAAAAGGCTTAAAATGGCAGCATAAAGGCAAGCAAAAGGGTAAAAAACGCAATTTTTACCCCAAAACAGGCTAAATTTAGGTCAATATTTGATCAGCCAAGAAAATGCTGAAGCTTTCGTTTTTTCAATAGCTAGTTCTCGTCCAAAAACACAACCAATTGAAAACTGTAGATTTTATCCTGAAAAATTAAGTGGAGCCCTACTGCTATCTGGCGACTAAACTTCCCAAGAGCAAGAAACATAAGGGATTGCCAAAAACAGAGGACTCCAAATGCGCAAAAAACGCAACCCGCAGTGTAGTATGGAACTCCATTACGTACCTCATGAAATCTGCTCCCAGCTTTCCGGTATCTCGCAATGGCTTGACGCCCATCCACAGTTCAATGACTGGATTTATGAGGACTTAAGTTCTGGTGATAAACAGAACACTGGGCGGAACGGACTATCAGCAGAATCCGTTCTTCGTGCGGCACTCCTGAAACAGTATTTGAATTGTGATTATGACTACTTGTCGTTTGTTTTGATGGACTCCATGCTCTTTCGAGACTTTTGTCGCCTCGAACCAAACCAGCGCCCCAGTCGCTCCAGTTTGCATGGGCTCATCAGCCTTCTTACTGCATCTACATGGGAACGGATTAATAACTGTCAGCTAATGACCGCTAAAGATCAGGGTATTGAAAAAGGGCGCACTGTGGCTATTGACAGCACAGTCACCGAATCGGATATCAAACCTCCTTGCGACAGTGATCTTTTAGCCAGTTCCGTTAAAGAAATTCCTGATTACCACCGACCCTACGTCGTGAGCCAGCTGCTATAATAAACGTCGATAGTCATGTGTTTTGGAGGTAAAACTGATGTGTAAAAACACCATTCAGTTCCAAAAAGGCCTTGGCATTATGCAATTTCTGGCTAATTACGGCAGTGAAGAGCAGTGTGAGAACGCGCTGTCCTCTTGGCGCTGGCCAGATGGCTTCCAATGCCCGAAGTGTGGCTCCCGCAGTTTCTGCAAGCTTCACCGGAAAGCTGAATTCCAGTGCAATTGCTGCCGTTGCCAAACCTCGCTTACCAGTAACACTATCTTTGACTCAACAAAGCTGCCTCTAGCTACCTGGTTTCTGGGTATCTATCTCGTCACCCAGAATAAAGCGGGGATTTCTTGCCTGACGCTTCATCGACAACTTGGCATTTCCTACAATGCCGCATTGCGCATGAAACACAAACTCATGCAGGTCATGATGGAAAGAGATAACAGCTGGCAGTTGAGTGGTTTTGTTCAGATTGATGACGCCTATTGGGGCGGAGAGCGCCACGGAGGCCGCCGGGGCAGAGGCTCAGAGAACAAAGCCCCCTTCGTGGCCGCAGTTCAGACAGATGCTGATAACCACCCTATCTACATGAAGTTCAATGCCGTTGATAACTTCCGGCGAAAAACCATTCAGGAGTGGGCAGAACATGCCCTGAAAAAGGGTGTCCGGGCCGTCAGCGATGGCTTGTCCTGTTTCCGGGGTATTGAAGATGCCGGATGCCAGCACACAGCCATCATTACCGGTGGTGGGCATGCATCCATGGAGAATGAGTTGTTCACCTGGGTAAATACCATGCTGGGAAACGTGAAAACAGCGATTACCGGTACTTACCATAAGCTCGACCCCAAGCATCTGGGCCGTTATCTATCAGAGTTCAACTATCGGTTTAACCGGCGTTTTGATATGCCTTCAATGATCTCAAGGCTAGGTCGGGCTGCAGTCAATACAGCACCGATGCCGGATCGACTTCTCAAACTGCCAGACGTCCAGTGGAAACCGGGTTAGCCATCAACCGATAATTGAAAGTCAGTTGACGTATTAATATCATTATTTCGAATGATGATGTGGGTCTTTGCTTGTTCGGAGCGGTTATGAAACCGAATTTAGTTGATAATCTGGAGAACAAGCCGTCATGATGCCTGCTCCACCGGTAATACTGGAGAGGTTCTATTATTTCTTTACCGGGTTATAGACATAAAGAATGAAAAGCTGCACGTATATTCTTAAATTATCTTTCCCTGTGTCATGACGTACGATCAGTGGTAATCAGGAAGAAATTTGTCGGCTGCTGGAACGGGGACAAACACTGACAGCGACACCGCTTTATGAATATACCCATCACAACCGAGCCGTAAAAGATGCGGCCAGAAAATGCATCTACGCTGGCAAAGAAGAGCGGCATCAGCATTATAAAAAACTGCTGCAGTTGACCCGAAAATCCCGGAAGGTACTTATCGAAGCGTAACTATTCAGCACTGAGCAAAGGCATATTACAGTAATTCCGAACAGCTCTATGAAGTGATTGATATATGTCCATTCCCTGTTTTCTGGCAGACGACAAATAGCTGCGAATCCGTGCAAACATAGAACCACCGTCTGCACTCCTGAAGCAGCCTGAGATTTTCTGCTTTAACTTGGCCATTCGAACATCCCGCTCACTGCCATTGTTATCGAAGGGAATGGTAAAATCTGACATGAAGCGCAGTGTCTCAGCCTTGAACTCAGTGAGTCGTTTGAAGAGATTGTAAGCTTTAGTATTCTTGACTTTCTTGCGCTTAAGCTCCTCTCGTTGCTTCTCCATATAGACGACTTCTTTCATTAGAGCCCGCTGAAGCAACCGGTCATAAATCTTCTCGATTCGTTCACAGACAACACTTGGCATCTGTAGCATACCTATGGTCTTAAAGCCCTTGCAGTAATGCCAGGAAAGCCTCAGTAGCTTCATCAATCGCAACGCCAGTTGATTGCTGTCCCTATCAACAACACCCAAAAGCTCCCTCAGGTGATGGGCATTGCAAAGTACGTGAGTTGCCGCATATGCAAAATAGGATTTCCAATGATCATGAACCAGAACGCCTGCAAATGTTAGCAGTATGCCCATCGTGTCCATGGCCTCACGACCTCGCTTTTCAGACAAGTAGTAGAGCGTCCATTGTTCATCCCGCATAACGTGTAGCCAGTGCAAAGAGCCCTCGGCCCGCATACCCGTTTCATCGGCTCCGGCAACAGACGATTCCCGCAAGGCGTCACGAATAACCTCTTCAGTAGAAGCCAGATTTTCATAGGTTCTGGCCACAAAATTGGCGACAGTGCCTGCACTTACACTCATTTTATAGAGAGTATTAAAATACTCTGACACGCGCTTAAAAGGCAGGAAATGGTATTGGTTAAGATAGACGGCCATAGCCTGTGTGGCTGAGCCATATTGTGCGGCAGCGGTAACACCTTCCGGGAATTCAGCCTGATTCCGACAACCACAAGTGCAGATTTTTACTTCAGCTCTATGGGCCGTTACTTCAAATTCACCCGGTCTCCCTGGTTCAAACACCTGTCGTTCAATATATTTGACCGGCTCACTATCAAGAAGAGACGCCTGACATTTATTGCATTCTTTAACCGGAAGGTACTCAATATAGTCAGGGATATCGACCTGTTTAAGACAAGTGCCCTGATGCCCTTTCTTTCCACCGGCTTTATTACCAGAAGACTGTCTCAGACTTTTAGGATTGGGTTTTTCATCCGATGGATCGGTACCTTTATCTGCGGAAAGGTCGTCAGAATGATCTGGAGAATTACTGTTTTTACAAGGTTTTTGATAACCATCAGACGATGGCGGCTTGCTGCTGTTTTGACTGTTCTTGCCAACCTTTTCTTCCAATTCTCGACATCGCTCTTCCAGACAGGCAACTCTCATCCGCAGCTCTGCATTCTCTTTCAAGAGAATCTCAGCCGACATAGTTGCGGGTAGTTCTGGAATCATGCTGGCGAATATTGTGGAAAAATGGTGCTTAAGAGGATGGTATAAAAATCAGAAAATTCCAGATTTATGTGGGGGTGCTGAACAGTTACATCGAAGCTACTGTCACGCTAGCAAACGCCCGTCAGCAGGGGCAGTGTCTCCTGGCTGATGATGCCGACAAGTGGCAGGCCGATGTGGATCACCTGTTACCCCTGGTGGATGCAATAGTCTCCCAGACAGAGCGCAGGGTCTTTAAGGGTGAAAAGGTGCCAGCCCAGGAAAAAGTGGTTAGCCTGTATGAACCCCATACGGATATCATCGTAAAAGACAGGCGGCAAGTACAGTATGGCCATAAACTGAACCTGGTTCAGGGAAAAAGTCGATTGATCCTGGACCTGGTTATTGAGGAAGGTAACCCAGCGGATTCGGACCAATTCATTCCGATGATGGAAAGACAAAAAGAAATTTATGGTCGTGTACCTCGCCAGACAAGCGGTGACGGCGGATACGCGTGTCGCGCTAATTTGGAAAAAGCCAAGGCCATGGGAATCAGCGATGTAGCTTTTAATAAGAAGCGCGGACTTGAAGTCGAAGAGATGACTAAAAGTCAGTATGTGTATAAAACGCTCTTTCGCTTCCGGGCAGGTATTGAAGCGGGAATTTCGTGGCTAAAGAGATGTTTTGGGCTATCACGTTGCCACTGCAAGGGTTCTGAGCGTTTTGATTCTCATTGCTGGTTATCGGTGGTCTGTTACAACCTGGTGATTCTGGCCAGACACCCGGCACCATCCTGATAGCCACCTCCACGCTACATGAAAGTACCTTTCCAGCATGGTGGGAGGATGTTTTCTGCCTGCTTTTCGCGTTTTTCTCCAATATCCGTCCCAGATTAGAGAAAAAAAGGGAAGAGTTTTTGCGGCTCTCTGGAATTTCAGGAAATATCAAAACGCACGTACAATCTAATTATGATTGCCTGATGCGTTTTTGGACGAGAACTAGCTAGTTCTCGGACAGCCTCCTAGGCTGGGCCGGATAGCCCAGAAGAAGCATACTGGCTTTCCTGGCCTGAATGGTGCTAAAGCACCATTGAATCAGGATTACGGCACCACCACGCCATTCTCAAGGCTTATGACGAGCTCTTCGGTATGGGTATGCGCTGCCTGCAACTATGAGTTCCCGGAGAAAGAAAAGCACAATGCCGAAGTATTCGGGGCAGCACTATTGGCTAACCAGATAGAGCCGGAAGGTTGGACGTTATGAAAGGACAAACCACTCAGGAATATTTTGCAGAACAATATAAGAACTCGACTTTAGAGTTTTAAGAGCACAATAGTTCCGGCGCATAATCTGCTAAAAGCAACCATCCCCAATGACGAAATTCGAGATGGTTGCCATGCTCACTTCAGATCATCAAGTAATCCTCAGGGAGCTCGCTTCATATACAACCTTTCTTGCTGGAGCGCTATCATCAACTGCAGTACCAACGTTCTGCGAACTGCTGTTCGGTTGCATGCTTTCAGCCGACGGCTTTGTTACACAGGCGTTGTTAACAATTGATTTTCATTGTGTGTGGAGCAGCTACCACCACTGGCTATCTCAGGGCAAGTGGCAATGGAAGAACTTGGCACGCCACTTGATCCGTCTGGTCTGCTCCAAAGCTCCTGAGAATCAACCTGTGGTCCTGGGGCTTGATGACTGGGTAATCGAACGGTTTTCCGACAAAGCCCCTGCTTGTCGTACACATCATCAACACAGCAAGAAACGCAATCGGCCGACGTACATCTGGGGGCAGTGTTGGGTTTCCCTGGCCATCATATTTGAGCGGGCTGCAGATGAAGTATTTACCGCCATACCGGTGATCTCATTTCCGACACCAGCTTCAGGTAACACCAGCAAACTGAAAATTGCCGTGGCCATGCTCAGGGTGGTACGCAATGAAGTGAAGGATCGAGTGCTACGCCTGCTAACCGATTGCTGGTATATGAACTGGACACTGATAAAGCCAGCTCTGGAAATGAACATAGAAGTTGTTGGTCAGATACCTTCAAATCGGGCCCTCTATGCTTTGCCGCCAGCACCCACCGTAAAGAAGCGAGGGCGCCCAAAAAAGTACGGCATCAAGATGACGACAGAACAGGTTAAGAAACTGCCGGAAGAAAAAGCAACAGTATGGATGTACGGCAAATTTCGCAAAATACGTTATCGTACCCTGATCTGTCGCGCCAGATTCCTTAAAGGTCGTGAAGTACGCGTCGTCTGGAGTCGCTTTGAAAATGACAAAGGTCTGACCGAAAGCAGAATATTCATCTCGACCAATCCGGAACTTGAGGGACTGGAGGTGCTTCGTGCCTATTCCCGGAGATGGCCGGTAGAGCCAATGTTTCACCAACTCAAACATGCTTTTGGCTGTTGCCATTTATGGCAGCAGAAATTGCGAACACTGCTTCGATGGATGCATTTGAAAATGGCAGGCTATGCATTATTGCAGTTATTAACCGTTTGTAAAAATCAGGCATGTCTGAATATTTCTCGGATACCCTGGAGAAGCCCGGATACAACCACTGCAGGCATGATGAAAATTGCTCTTTCAGGAATTATTCCGAGGTTCTCTATTCGCAAGGGCTGGAACAGATATAAGCAAAAATATGAGTTCAATTTTCGCGATCTGATCGACCAGTTAATACCGGATAATTCAGAAGCAGCATAACTAAAGGCTTTTAGGCAAAAAACGGAAGTAATAACGAACTTGGAAAAACAGTTCACTGATTTCGGCTTGCTTCACTATAAAAAGCTGACCGAATTATCGTTTTATACAGACTCTAAAGTCGAGTATAAGAATAAGTGTTTTCTTAATATTAAAGAGTTATCGATTGAATGAGGAATGGCAGACCAGAGAATAAAAACACTATTACAATCGGAAATTTTCCAATACCAACCATAAAAAACAGGAAATTCAAATTGTCAGATATTCCAGCAGTTGTTAATTATCTGCTTGAACGATAAGAAAAGAGAGAAAAGAAATTAATGAATGGCAAAAATCGGATGAATGATAGTGGCGCTTCTGATAGGAATCGAACCTATATTTCAGCCTCCGGAGGGCTGCGTGTTATCCATTACACTACAGAAGCATAACATCCCCTTGAAGCGGTCTTGATACTACTTCAGACTTGTTTATTTTTCAACACTTTTGCGTCTATAACGTCCTGCGTGTTTTTTGTATGTATCTTTGTAGTGAGGCAAGGTCTGCATAACCTGTAGACAGCTGCACTTCTTCGATCCCCTGGCCAAGTTTAAAGTACCTCTTAGTGCCTTCATACCTGAGATCGTGCTTTTAAACAGAGATTTACCATCTTTGAGTATATTGAAGTGATTTATAACCATCAGAGAAAGCACACGACTAATGGCTAACTGGGATCGTTCAGGTGCGATCAAAAACTTGTCAAGGCAGCGAAAAAAGTATCCGGAAAAGGCTTGCCATATCAGTTTTTCTGAAGGGCAGTTATCTGACACGGAGTAAAGGGCATTGTGAACTGCTTTAAACTAACTTAAGGACGGGTAAAATTTTAATTAACTGATTAGACAACTATCAAATCAAGAGTATATGTTCTTTTTATTCGAAAAAATTAATAAAAAATAGCATGGCTATCCTGTTTTCGTATTGTGTGCCTGAAGATGACCTACTCTCACATGGAGAGGGAAAATCGTAGAAACCCTGCTATTAGGTACCATATTACCAATAACGAACAACCCTATACCCCTTGATATATATGGCACTCTGAGCTAATTAGTAAGATCATACCAGAAAGTTGCAATACCGTTTCGGCAGACTGAGTCCGAATCTATTCCGAATCAATGAGCAATGATTGGGGTTGATGGAGATGATCAAGAAAATCACTGAAAGCAGTGTATCAAAAATGGGGGAGAAAGCCCTCAGGGACAATGAGATCCGAGGGTTCTCCTGCCAGTTAAAGAAAACCGGCAAATACTTCTACTACGAATACAAATCCCCCGTTACCGGAACCAACCGAAAACACCCCCTTGGCAAGCATGGGGAGATTACCGTCGAACAGGCCCGGACAATGGCAAGAGCAGCTTCTGGGGATGTAGCAACGGGGAACGACCCGCAGGAACAAAAGCGAGAGCGTCGCAAGGCGATTGAAAAAAACCGACAAAATACCCTGCGGGCTTTTATTGAAGGCGACTTCAGAAGCGTCACCCCTGAGGTAACGGCGGACGAAGCCGAGAAAAACATCAAACGTCATTTCGCAAAGTGGCTTGATAAGCCCATGTCCCAGATTACCGCCTTTGATATGAGCAAGTGGCTCAACAATTACCCCGGCGCCCCCACGGGTGGCAACCGGATTATGAACGATCTTCGGGGCATTCTGACCAAAGCCGTCGCGGCTGGCTATCTGGAGAAAACCCCGATGTCCGAAGTCAAACGGCTCAAAGAGGACAAGAGCAAAAAGATCAAATACCTGACCCGTGACTATGAGAAAAAACTCATGGCCGGTCTGGATCAATACGACGAGTACCGTCGGGAACTGGATAACCAGTACGAAGGCAAGTTTGCCGATATGCTCCGGCCATTAGTCATGGTGGCCATCCACACCGGCATGCGCAAAGGTGAATTGCTCAACCTTAAACCGTCATTCAGCACCCGTATCAGGAATAAATTTCCTGTAACTGTTCAGCACCCCCACATAAATCTGGAATTTTCTGATTTTTATACCATCCTCTTAAGCACCATTTTTCCACAATATTCGCCAGCATGATTCCAGAACTACCCGCAACTATGTCGGCTGAGATTCTCTTGAAAGAGAATGCAGAGCTGCGGATGAGAGTTGCCTGTCTGGAAGAGCGATGTCGAGAATTGGAAGAAAAGGTTGGCAAGAACAGTCAAAACAGCAGCAAGCCGCCATCGTCTGATGGTTATCAAAAACCTTGTAAAAACAGTAATTCTCCAGATCATTCTGACGACCTTTCCGCAGATAAAGGTACCGATCCATCGGATGAAAAACCCAATCCTAAAAGTCTGAGACAGTCTTCTGGTAATAAAGCCGGTGGAAAGAAAGGGCATCAGGGCACTTGTCTTAAACAGGTCGATATCCCTGACTATATTGAGTACCTTCCGGTTAAAGAATGCAATAAATGTCAGGGGCTAAGTTACCGTTAATGGTTGGAAGCACCAATGTTCAGTAATTCTGCTGATCAACCGGCCAACAGTTAATTTTTTTGCTGCCGTCAGTTCTCGCCTCCAGGCCAGATAATGGGGAAGGTAACGAGTTGCAACCCCTTGGAATACGCCGCCAATCCAGCGTTTTAAATGACTGTGATAAGAATTTACAGTCTGGATGTGGTAGATGCCTTCAACAACATGTTGACCTGCTGATGTCACCAGCTCCTTGAAGACAAATCCAAGCTTGTCAGCAAGTTTTTCGTGAGCGAGGTGTGCATCCGCACAGACCGTGGCCTGTATCGATATGCGGCCATTTAAATGCCTGCACAATTCATTAGCACTTTCGTTTTCTAATACACCGTCAACGGTATTTCGATTACGGTCCCGAGCCACCATTACCGGGACTTTTCGGGCTTTGTTGGGATCATTACCCCGCTTTCGGGTTGGCCGTGGAAGGCCTTCTCTTTGCCCTTTGAAGGATTCACGGAAAAATGTTTCATCAAGCTCAGTAATGCCACAAAGCTCTTCTGCTTGATCATTATTAATCACTTCAAGAAAGCGGTGACGCCAGCGGAACGCAGTTTTCAAGTCAATGGCATTCTCAGCAGCAGCTGGTCGCAAGACCATAGAGTGAGTCATACCTGCGAGGTACTTGTTCCATTTTTCAGGGTGCCTGAGCCTTGCCAAAGGCGTTCCACTAAAGGCGTTAAACGTTGAGTCGCAAGTCTTGCAGTGGTAGCGCTGTCGGCCATTTCGTATGCCCCAGCGACCAACGCTATGGCTTTTGCATTTGGGGCACCTGGGGTTTTCGGCAAATTGGGCAAGTATGCTCTTTTCTACGTCAGGTGTTGCATTATCGTTATTGGGTATAGATTCACTGTAAACAGGTTCAGAGTCAGTGGTTTCTACTACCTCGGTAACCTCTATTTGAGTACTAAGGAGCGAGTTGTTAAGAATGTCTCGCTGTTCACTGGTTAATGTTGAAATGGAATCAATAAAATTCTGGAAGAGTTCAGATTGCATATCACTCCCCTACAACGTAGATTTTATGGGAGTTTAGCTGATTCAACCATTAACGGTAACTTAGCCAATGTCAGGCGTCTCTTCTTGATAGTGAGCCGGTCAAATATATTGAACGACAGGTGTTTGAACCAGGGAGACCGGGTGAATTTGAAGTAACGGCCCATAGAGCTGAAGTAAAAATCTGCACTTGTGGTTGTCGGAATCAGGCTGAATTCCCGGAAGGTGTTACCGCTGCCGCACAATATGGCTCAGCCACACAGGCTATGGCCGTCTATCTTAACCAATACCATTTCCTGCCTTTTAAGCGCGTGTCAGAGTATTTTAATACTCTCTATAAAATGAGTGTAAGTGCAGGCACTGTCGCCAATTTTGTGGCCAGAACCTATGAAAATCTGGCTTCTACTGAAGAGGTTATTCGTGACGCCTTGCGGGAATCGTCTGTTGCCGGAGCCGATGAAACGGGTATGCGGGCCGAGGGCTCTTTGCACTGGCTACACGTTATTATGCGGGATGAACAATGGACGCTCTACTACTTGTCTGAAAAGCGAGGTCGTGAGGCCATGGACACGATGGGCATACTGCTAACATTTGCAGGCGTTCTGGTTCATGATCATTGGAAATCCTATTTTGCATATGCGGCAACTCACGTACTTTGCAATGCCCATCACCTGAGGGAGCTTTTGGGTGTTGTTGATAGGGACAGCAATCAACTGGCGTTGCGATTGATGAAGCTACTGAGGCTTTCCTGGCATTACTGCAAGGGCTTTAAGACCATAGGTATGCTACAGATGCCAAGTGTTGTCTGTGAACGAATCGAGAAGATTTATGACCGGTTGCTTCAGCGGGCTCTAATGAAAGAAGTCGTCTATATGGAGAAGCAACGAGAGGAGCTTAAGCGCAAGAAAGTCAAGAATACTAAAGCTTACAATCTCTTCAAACGACTCACTGAGTTCAAGGCTGAGACACTGCGCTTCATGTCAGATTTTACCATTCCCTTCGATAACAATGGCAGTGAGCGGGATGTTCGAATGGCCAAGTTAAAGCAGAAAATCTCAGGCTGCTTCAGGAGTGCAGACGGTGGTTCTATGTTTGCACGGATTCGCAGCTATTTGTCGTCTGCCAGAAAACAGGGAATGGACATATATCAATCACTTCATAGAGCTGTTCGGAATTACTGTAATATGCCTTTGCTCAGTGCTGAATAGTTACAATTTCCTGATACGGTCGCCCAAGAATTGAAATAATAGTCAACTGCCTTTCTTGTAATCCAACCACATGCTTTTCATGTCCATCGACCAATAGCACGTTGATACCCTGAAAGCAGAAAAACACCCAACGCGCTGTCGGGTTTTGGCAGGGTTTCCGCTTCATGTCCGGGAAAAACCGACTCTGTCGTTTTAGCTCATGCCTAATTCGATGCTGAATCGCCGC